>CAYPDL010000038.1:0-31211 GCA_964409475.1 uncultured Desulfobacteraceae bacterium
TCCTTTCACTACTGCTTGTATGCATAGTCCATCCCGAACTATCTGCGAGTAATGGGGGATGGGACGCTGGCAAGAAAGTAAGTTGATAG
Source organism: uncultured Desulfobacteraceae bacterium (assembly GCA_964409475.1). Classification (GTDB taxonomy): domain Bacteria; phylum Desulfobacterota; class DSM-4660; order Desulfatiglandales; family Desulfatiglandaceae; genus AUK324. Next base: position 90 of record CAYPDL010000038.1, read on the forward strand.
GCGTTGGGAGGATATGTTTATACACGCAGGCGGTTTACAGGTTGCCTGTTTGAGCTGATTTCAGATCCTCCACCATGGTGAACACGGCGTTTGTCATCTTCCCAGGGTGCCCATCCGTTCAATTTCACACGGATGCGTTCTTGAGGCCCAATACCACAACTGTCCGGTTCCGGCAATATGGCCCTGGGCCTTTACGAGAGGGCCGCAACTATGATATCCATGAAAAGGACTTTTCTCAGGGAGGGCGAACATGGCACAAGCCGACGAAAGAACGTCCGGGGACAAGGGCTACATCGTCGTGGCGAGGGTGATCAGCCGGCAAGGAACCTATGCCTTCGGTCACACGGTCGGAGACGAGGTGATTTTCGACGGAGAGACGATCCAGGGCAGGATTTGCCTCCATTCCCTGTACAGTTTTCTGCCCAAGGTGTTTGCCATGCGCTATGGGGCGGATTTCCCCTGGCTCAAAGAGAAAGGATTCTAAGACATGGACACCCTCTTCAAAGACCCGGCCACCGGCAAGCTCATGGAAAGGGTCGATGTCGTCGACACCCGCGCGAACCGGGTGCTGGGCTCCCTTGAGGGCATCCATTCCCTGGATTGCCTGAAACTCGGCAACCACACCCTGGACACGGATCTCTATGAGGTGACCATGGCGGCAGGGTATCTCGTGTCCGGAAAAGGGAAACAGCGAGCCTGTTTTGACCTCTACTATCGCCAGAATCCGGATGGCGGCGGGTTTTGCGTATTTGCCGGTCTGGAGAGCGTGATTCACTACATCAATCATCTCAAGATCTACCCGGATGACCTGGACTACCTGGCCGGCCTTGGGATCTTCACCCGGGAAGCCCTGGAGAAATTATCAAAAGGAATCCGGTTTAGGGGCGACATGTGGGCCGTGCCCGAGGGCACGGTCGTGTTTCCCAATGAACCTCTGATCAGGGTGACAGGACCCATTGCCGAAGCCCAGATTCTCGAAACCACCCTGCTGGCCATGGTGGGCCACCAGACCCTCATTGCCACCAAGGCGGCGCGTTTGAATCTCGCCACCCGGGGAGCACCGGTGGTGGATTTCGGCACCCGCCGCGCCCACGGCGTGGAGGCAGCCCTCTACGGCGCCCGGGCGGCGTATATCGGCGGCTGCGAAGGGACATCAAATGTGATGGCCGGCAAGCTCTTCGGGATCCCGGTGAGAGGGACCCATGCCCACAGCTGGGTGGAGAGCTTTGATGAGGAGATCGAATCCTTCGAGGTTTTTGCAGAGGTTTTTCCTGACAACTGCGTTTTCCTCGTCGACACGTACGAGGTGGTGGAAGGCGTGCGCAACGCCATCCGGGTGGCGGAAAAGATGCGCAAGGCCGGCAAGGCTCTCAAAGGGATCCGCATTGACAGCGGCGACCTCGCCTATTACTCCAAAGTCGCTCGCGACATGCTGGACGGGGCGGGTTTCCCTGAAGTGAGGATTCTGGCGAGCAGCGACCTGGATGAATGGCTCATTGAAACCCTCCGGGATCAGGGGGCGCGCATTGATATCTGGTGCGTGGGCACCAAGTTGATGACGTCCTACCAGACTCCTGCGCTGGGAGTGGTATACAAGCTCATGGCTGCGGACAGCGGGGACGGGAATCTCATCCCCAAAATCAAAATATCCCAGAATCCTGAAAAGGTGACCAATCCGGGAGTCAAGAAAATCGTCCGGTTCTACAACCTCAAAGGCCGGATGATGGGAGATCTTCTGACCGGCGTGGACGAAAAGATCCCTCAAGGTGTTCCGGTTGTCGCTCATCACCCTATGTATGACTACCTGAAAAAGACCTACAAACCTCCCTACTATGCCAAGGAGATCATGATTCCTGTTTTCGAGAAGGGGAGACAGGTCTATGACCCGCCTCCTCTCAAACAGGTCAAAGCGCATGCGGATGGGGAACTGGGAAGCCTGGAGGCGGAAACCAAACGCCTCATCAATCCCCACATCTACAAAGTCTCCCTTTCCGACACCCTCTACGATGTCAAGAAGCGGCTCCTCACCTCGCACCAACTCAACCGGGCGCATGTGTATAAGGGGACGTCCAGAAAGCGCCGGCTAAAACCGGCATGTGACAGCGGGACATCCTTAAGATTTTAGGTTGTTGGGGTATGGAGGGAACCGCATGAAGTTAAAAGGGGAATATGATATATTGCAGCCACCTCTTGCGGAGCGGCATGGCTTTGGTTGGAGGAGTTCGCTGATGCCGCTGTCGCCGGGCTGCTGGCCGGAGCGGTCAGGAATGATCACATTCAGTCAGAAAGAAGAAAATGAAAATGGAATCCTTGAAACAGGAAGCAGTGAACGCTATTTCCAAAATGAGCGATTCCGCAGAAATCGATGATATTATGTAGCGCCTCTATGTGATCGACAAAGTGAAAAAAGGGAAAGAGGCTGTTGAAAGAGAGGAAACGGTTTCTACTGAAGAGCTAAGGAAAGAAATCGAGACATGGTAAAATGGTCAGCCCCGGCAAAACGGGATTTAAAGAGTATCCATGAATACATTCCTAATGCAGGCCCACGGCCGCAACCAAATTGACACCCTGCGGTTTAAGGTTTGAGGAGCGCTTCGCTTGAGGTTGGAGGCAAGAAACTCGTTGCCTCCAACCTCCATCCTCCAACTTCTCCGCAAAAAACAGAGAAGTTGCAAACAAAGACTCTAAATCCGTGCCCCAATTCGTGGATGTTACGCCTTTTGAAAGTCCTCTTGAATATCCTCCAGACGTTTCAGATCCGTTACCATCACCTCTACTCCCGCGTCGGAAAAGACATAGCCCGGTCCTCTTCCGCTTAATTCTTTTGGCGAATAGACCCAGTCAACGCCCTTTTCAAGGAGCCACTCGCTTACCTTGATTCCTTTTCCCTTCTCATCCTGGCGGAACGGATTATGGTAATAGGCCTCTGAAATAAATTCCCCATCCTTCTGCCGTTTGCTGGCTATATAAAAATGGGGAGCGCTTCCGAAGTGATCCGCCAGAAACGCCTTGTCTTCACCAAGGGGTATGGCGCAGGTAATGACCTCCTTTTTCCGGGGTTCATAATGGATCAGAATGTGGTCTACATTGGACAGCTTCTCCCTGATTTCTTTTTCAATCTTGCTGATGAAAAAATGGGCCCTCTCCAGACTCCCTGCCTGGACAACGATATCGGCCTCGATGAATTTGTAGGGACCGGAGTTCCTCCCCCAGAGTGCATTGATGGAGACCACCCTTGGGTTTTTCATGATGATCGTCTTGACCTGATCCATTGTCTTGAAATCGATGGATGCGTCCAGCAGCACGCGAAGAGCGTCCACCAAAATGGCGATGGCGGCCTTTGCAATCAGGACCACCACGATCAGCGCAGCGAATTTATCCAGGCCCCATCCGAAAACGGAGCCGAACAGACCCGCCAAAATGACCCCGGATGAGAGCATATCGGTACGGATATGCTGTGCGTCGGCTATGAGGCTCGGTGAGCCGATCTGTTTCCCCCTGGCAAGTTCATAGCGGGAGAAGGCAAAGGTGATGCATATGGTCAAGAGCACTCCGGCCATGGCATAGGGGAGTTTTTCCATGTTCAGTCGGGGGGTTTCAAAAAATACGGTATGGATAATTTCGTAGCCCGCCAGAAAAATGAAGACAGAAGAGAGGAGAGAGACGAAATTTTCCACCTTGTAGAGGCCGTAAGGAAAGTTTCTGGATGTCCTCTTGCTGATCTTTATTCCGGCAACCACGGTGGCCGAGGATATGACATCGGTCGCGGAATGAATGGCATCGGCGAAGATGGCTACCGAACCGGACAGAAAGGCCAGGCCGATCTTGATCCCGACCAGCATCAGATTGACCCCGATGGAATAGAACCCTACTCTTTCACTCTGGTCCACAGGAGGTCCTTATGTGGGTTAGGCGTTAGGCGCAAGGCTCAAGACTCAAGACTAAAGGCTCAAGGGGCAAGGGGCATTGGACCCCTGACCAGCAACAAAGACCAGAGGTCAGTCCCTTCATTCTTCACTTTTCACTCTTCAATTTTCAATTCAATGGGCAGCTCTCCGCCGCCTTCTCATCCAGATGCCGTAAACGATATGTGCCGAGGAGATGACGAGGAGCGTCACCGCGAAAAGGTCTCCAAAACGGCTGTAGAATGTCAATGGAAAAGTCCCTGCGGAGACTGAACCCTTCAAGACCTCTTCGGCAAAGAGATCGCTTTTAGACTGGATGGCGCCCGTAGGCGTGATAAAGGCGCTGAAACCGGTGTTGGCGGCCCGTACCATGGGTCTGCGGTTTTCTATTGCCCGAAACACGGCCATGCACAGGTGCTGGTAAGGGGCGCTGGTCCTGCCGAACCAGGAATCGTTGGTTATGTTCACAAGGACATTGGCTCCATCTCGTGCAAGGGATCTGGCCAACTCCGGAAAGATCGCCTCAAAGCATATCAGGACCCCTAAAGAAAGATCCCCTGTCTTGAGCGCCTCTGATTTCTCTCCCTGGGCAAAATCGCCGGCAGCCTCCACCAGACGATGGATAAAAGGAAGATATTTTTTGAATGGTACGTATTCCCCAAAGGGTACCAGGTGTATCTTGTCGTAATACAGGATGTTACGGGTGTCCGGTGCGATCATGTAGGCCCGGTTATAGTAGTGTACAGCCCCCCGGTGACGCCTGTAGGCAGGGCTTCCAAAGACGAGGACGGCCCCCGATTCCTCTGCAAGGGAAAAAACGCCCGGAGAGAACCTCGGATTGTCCTGAAAGAAAAAGGGGAGCGAGGTCTCCGGCCACACGATCAGTTCCGGATGGAAGCTACGGGCAGAACGGGTGAGCCGGTAGTAGCTCTGTAGCGTTTCCTCCTGGTATGCGGGATCCCATTTGACAGACTGGTCGATATTGGCCTGTACCACGGCCGCCTTCACAGGCCTGCCCGCCTGTCCATCGGATTGGGTTCCTGAGATCTGATAGTGGCCGTATATCCATGCCCCCGCCAAGAGCAGAACAGAGATGGGAAGTTCCCATTTCAGGACACCGGCCTTCCGGCCGAGAGGCATGGTGCTGATGCGAAAGATAAGCCCGTTGACGAGGACGATCAGGAAGGAGATGCCGTATACCCCGAACAGATCCGCCAATTGAATTATATGCAGGTGTTCATATTGGCTGTATCCCAGAAGACACCAGGGGAAACCGGTCATCAGATGGGCCTTGAGGTACTCCAAGGCAATCCAGTAACACCCCAGTATAACAGGGTAAAAGCCAGAATCCGTGAGGCGGGATGCCAAAGTAGAGAAGAGGGCCACATAGAGAGAGAGATAGAGGGAAAGGAGGAGCAGTGAAAACACGGCTATAACGATATGCAGGTTGCCATAGTGCTCCAGCACGACGACGATCCAATACATGAGGGTCAGATAGTGAGCGAGACCGGAAACCATACCCAATTTGAAGGAATTTGAAGGAGAAGCGGTTTGAATGCCCTTCAGGAGGGGGATCAGGGCGAACCATGCCACGAATGAAAACTTTCCGGGAGGAAAAGAGAGGGTCAACAGGATACCGGAAAGAATTGCAAGCAGCAAGTTGCGAAGAAACGGGGATGATGATCTTGTTGTAGGCATCAGGGAATAGGGTTACACATGACTGGAAATGGCGGATTTTTTCTCCCCAACATTTCCGGGTGGAGGCATGCGGGAGACGAGAACCTTTTCAATCCTTCGCTGGTCTCCCTTCTGGATGGTCATTTCAATATCCTGGAATCGGACCGTTTCGCCTGTTTTGGGAATCTTCCCGAGGAGGTGGATGATAAATCCGCCTACAGATTCGAATTCGCCCTCGGGCAGATTCATCTCGAGTGCCTCACCTAATTTTTCAACATCCAGCCGGGCGTGTACCACGAGAGACCCATCTTCGAGGCGGGTCAGCAGGGTTTCTTCGTGATCGTGTTCATCCATGATTTCCCCTACGATTTCCTCCAGGATGTCTTCGATGGTGATGATGCCTGCGGTGCCTCCGTATTCGTCTGTGACAATGGCCAGGTGAGACATCCTTTCCTGCATGTCCTTCAAGAGTTCGCTGACCCTCCGGCTCTCGGGCACAAAAAAGGGTTTTCTGAGGCTATCCGTCGGGATTTTGGATCCAGGATCCTTTCCCAGGAGTTTGAGGAGGTCCTTTGCGTGAAGGATACCGACGATCCGATCGATATTGTCTTTATGAATCGGGATCCGGGTATGCCCGCAACGGGTAACGAGATCAATGAGTTCACCTAATGTGGAATCCAATGAGGCAGAGGAGATTTCTGTCCGGGGGATCATTATAGAGTGGGCGGGCGTCTCCTTGAGATCGAGCACGCCGTAGACCATGTGGGATTCTTCATCGGTAATCAGGCCCTTTGCCTGCCCTTCATCCATGAGATCATGGATCTCATCGGCCAGATCATTGCTGTCGTCAAGGCGTATTTTTTTTTTGATCAACGATTTGATAAAATGAAAAAAACCCTGTTCAGAGCCATCTTCCAAAGGCGTTTTTGTCTCCTTGTCAAAACCCCTGTAAAAAATCCATTCCCCTCTCCGGGGCATAGCACCCTTGAGGGGTACAGGGATTTGAGAAATTTTTAAAGGTCTCCTGTGAATGAGGTCAGGATATGGGGAGTTTTGGAGAGATCTTATTTTTGTCGCTGATGAATGTCAAGTTTTTTGCAATGGCGGGTCATGGAAGGTCAAAATATCTCTTGACTGCCAAGATTAACTATATTATCTTCTCACCAACGAACGGGCTGAAATGATGGTTTGAGCGGGCATAGCTCAGTTGGTAGAGTACAAGCTTCCCAAGCTTGGTGTCGCGGGTTCGAGCCCCGTTGCCCGCTCCATTCATTTCTGACAGGTCGGGCCTGATTCCCCCTTTTTGAGGTTAGTGAACGGTTTTGGCAGCGATTCACCTACTTCAAATTGTGGATACTGCGTTGGTTTTTCATAATTCCTTATCGGTTTTTGCTCAAAGGACCTATGTAAGAAAGCGCTTTACAATTGAGTCTGCAGTGGGGAAGCGGGCAAGGTGGCCCGCTTTTTTTATTTTCAGGCCTAGGGCTCCAACATCGAATCCCGGCAGGAGATCCAGCGCTGTCAAGCTGTGTATTGTTTGTTCCACCTTGGACCTAAGGCCTTGAGCCTATCTTATCAGGATGGTGTGGGGAATGCATACGCAGGCTGTCAGAGAGGTAAGCCTTCTTATAGAACCGATTCTGGATGAGATGGAAATCGAGCTTGTTGACGTTGAGTATCTTTCAGAAGGCGGAAGATGGATTCTAAGGGTCTATGTGGACAGGGATGGGGGGATTACCCTGGATGACTGCGTCCGGGTGAGCAGAGAGATCGAGGATCTGATTGATGTCAAGGATCTCTTCCAACAGCCGTATGTCCTGGAGGTCTCCTCCCCGGGTCTCAACAGACCCCTTAAAAAGGAAAAAGATTTTGTCCATGCCGTCGGAAAGGAAGTCAACATCCGGATGGTGGCCCCCATTGACGGCCGCCGGAATTTCAGAGGAAAGCTACAGTCCTTTGAGGACGGCGTGCTGTGCGTGACTGCAAACGACGATCGATTTCTGCTTCTCTATGGGGGAGTGGAAAAGGCCAATCTGGTCTATGATTTTGGGGATTGAAATGAGGCCTTTGAATCCGTCCTCCCATCTTGACTCGTTTCTGTTTTCCCTGAGAGCTTTGATCCTGCCCGGGTTGAACAGACCGTGATTAAATGGAGAAAGCGGCGTGGACCGACTTTCAAAGGCATTAAAGAATTCAGTGTGCTGATGGAGCGAACGGTATGATTTCAGATTTAAAGAGGGTTATTGATCAAGTAAGTCGTGAAAAGGGTGTTGAGCAGGATGTGCTGATCGGGGCGCTTGAGGAGGCGGTGAAGGTGGCGGCCCGCAAGAAATTCGGCCCCGATTACGATCTGGAGGTCAATTATAATGAGGAACTCGGGGAGATTGAGGCCTTTGAATTCAAGGAAGTGGTTGAAGAGGTGACAAACGAACACCTCCAGATATCCTTCAAGGAAGCCCAGGACGTGGACCCTGAATCTGAATTGGGAGATAGCCTCGGGATCAAGATGGATACGGACGCCTTTGGTCGAATTGCCGCCCAGTCTGCCAAGCAGGTCATCATGCAGAGGCTGAAAGAGGCCGAGAGGGATATGGTCTATGATGATTTCAAAGATCGCCGCGGCGAGATCCTCAACGGGATTGTGCAGCGATTCGACAGGGGAGCCATCATTGTCAATGTGGGGCGGGCAGAGGCCGAACTCCCGCAGAAGGAACAGATCCCGAGAGAGGCCTACAGACAGGGAGATCGAATCAGGGCTTTTATTCTGGAGGTGAAGCAGTTCAGCCGAGGACCGCAGATCATTCTTTCCAGGACCCATCCTAATTTTTTGGCAAGCCTCTTTGAAAACGAGGTCCCTGAAATTTCCGAGGGTATTGTTCAGATTGTGCAGGTGGCGCGGGAACCGGGAAGCAGGGCCAAGATTGCGGTGGCATCAAAAGATCCGGATGTAGATCCTGTGGGGGCGTGCGTGGGCATGAAGGGGAGACGGGTCCAGGCTGTGGTCCAGGAACTGCGCGGTGAGAAGATCGACATCGTCACCTGGGACCCTGATTCAGCCAAATTCATATGCAATGCCCTGGCCCCGGCCGATATCACGCGGGTTATTGTGGATGAGGATAGCCGCAGTATGGAGGTGGTGGTCCCGGATGACCAGTTGTCCCTGGCCATTGGAAAACGGGGGCAGAATGTGCGCCTGGCCTCCCGACTGACAGGGTGGAGGCTGGATGTTGTCGGAGAAACCAATTATAATACGGCGCTCAAGGATGGATACCGGTCGCTCCTTGACCTGGAGGGAATCGGGGAAAAGCGGGCGACCGATCTCTATGAGGCGGACTTCAAATCAGTGGGAGATGTGGCCGACGCCTCGGTTGAGGACCTCCTCGCCGTCAAAGGGATGACAGAGGCCAAGGCGGAGACTCTCATTGACGAGGCCATCCGGTACGTCAGCGAGCGGCATGATGCAGAGGCATCTGAAACAAAGATGCAGGAAGCGGCAGGGGAGGGGCCGGGCGGAGCAATAGAGGAGAAAGCAGAAGAATCGCCGGAAACCTCTCAGGCGGAGGATATCCCTGAGGAGGACGATCAGGAACCCGAAACATTGAAAACTGCAGATGAGTAGAGGAAAAGGGCACATACCGATAAGGACATGCATATCCTGCAATACCAGGCGGGACAAGAAAGATCTGGCCAGACTCATCCTGAATGCCGATGAATTGGTTATTTGGGATGCGGGCGGGAAAGGGGCAGGCCGAGGCGCCTATGTGTGTCCGGATGAATCCTGTCTGAAGTCCCTCAGGACGAGCAAGCGACTGAAGAGGGCGTTCAGGACGGGGGACGTTGTTGCGGTTCATCCCGACTTTTTTCGTGTTCAACAGTGCGGGAAGCACTGAATGGAAAAATGAGGGTGTTGTGCGAACCATAATGAATTTGCTTTGGGGGAATCAATGGCTAAAGTCAGGGTTTATGAATTAGCAAGAGAACTCGACATGGACAGCAAGAGTTTGGTGGACAAGCTCATTGCCGGAGGGCTGGACGTCAAGAACTACATGAGTACGCTTGATGAACCCTTGATTGTGAAGGCAAGAGAAATCGCTGCGGGCGCCGCCGTGTCGGAGGTGGTTGTAGAGAAGCGAATCAAGCCGACGGTGATTCGCAGGCGCAAGAAAGTTGTCGTTGTCGAGCAGGCTCCCCCCGAGGTCACGGCAGAAAAGGAACCTGAACCGGAAGAGGTCCCGGAAATTGAAGAAAGGCCCCCTGTTGGGGCGGCGGCCGAGGCGGAAGTTGAACCGAGGGAGCCCACCCCCGCTCCTGCGGCGCCAGCGGAAGAGATATCGGTCTCTGAAGAACCCCCCCTGGTCGAATTTGAACCCGATAAGGCGGAACCGGCGGCCATCGAAGAAGAGGTCGTCAAGGCTGATAAGCAGGCCAAACCCAAGCCGAAGAAGGGGAAAAAGAAAAAGGTTGAACGGCCGGCCAAGATTATCATGCGGCCGGAAGAAGGGCCCCTGAAGGACATCCTGGCCAAGCAGGTTGAAGAGAAGGCCGCGGCCGTAACCCCCAAAGCAGCGGCGCCGAAGGCCCCCCCGGCGGCCTTTGAGGAAAAGGAAGAAAGGCCGAAAAAGGGAAAGGCCTTTAAGAAGAAGAAAGAGAAAAAGGTGCTGGCGGTCGAAGAGGCGCCTGACAGGGGCACATTCCGGCGACGAAAGAAGGAAGTCTACGAGCGGGCCGATCTCTACAATGGCAAGCCCCGAAGGCCCAAGGGGGTAAAGGCCGGCAAAAAGGGAAAAGAGGTGGTCAGGAAACTGAGGCATACCGAGATTACGGTTCCCAAGGCCATCAAGCGAAAAATTCGGGTCCAGGAGCTGGTGACGGTTACCGATCTGGCCAAGGCCATGGGGACAAAGGCCACTGAACTGATGAAGCGGCTCATCAAACTGGGCGCTATGGTCAATGTCAATCAGCCGATAGATTTTGAGACTGCATCGGTTGTGGCCGAGGAATTGGGCTTTGAACTGGAATTGGACACATTCGAGGAGAAGAGCCTCTTTGAAGACATGGTGGATCGGCCTGAGGACCTGGTTCCACGCCCCCCTGTGGTGACCATTATGGGGCATGTGGATCACGGTAAGACCTCGCTTCTCGACTATATCCGGAAATCAAATATCATCGGCGGAGAATCCGGGGGCATTACCCAGCATATCGGGGCTTATTACGTGAAGACCGATGGGGGCGATATCGTTTTTCTGGATACCCCTGGGCATGAGGCCTTTACGGCCATGCGGGCCAGGGGGGCGAAGGTCACCGATACGATCGTGCTGGTGGTGGCGGCAGACGACGGGGCCATGCCGCAGACAAAGGAGGCGATCAATCACGCAAGGGCGGCCGGCATTCCGATCGTTGTCGCCGTCAACAAGATGGACAAGCTGGACGCTGATCCCGACAAGGTAAAGAGAGAACTGGCCGAACTGGATCTCGCACCTGAAGAATGGGGCGGCGAAACCCTGTGGGCCTATATTTCCGCCAAGACCGGCCAGGGCATCGACGATCTGTTGGGCCTGATCCTCTTGCAGTCTGAGATGCTCGAGTTGAGGGGCAACCCTAACAGGGGCGCGAGAGGCACGGTGATCGAGGCGGAACTGGATAAGAGTCGCGGCCCTGTGGCCACGGTCCTTATAAAGAACGGCTCGCTCAGGCAGGGCGACCAGTTTGTCTGCGGGGATTATTATGGCCGCGTCAGGGCCATGCTGGATCATCGTGGACGGAAGATGAAGGTTGCCGGTCCGTCAGTTCCTGTCAAGTTGTACGGCATTTCAGGCGTACCCATGGCAGGAGATGAATTTATTATGGTAAGAGATGAGAAGACCGCCAAACAGATCATTGAACATCGAAAGGACAAGCCCCAGAAGCAGGAGATGATGAAACGTGGGCCGGTCAGTCTCGACGACCTTTTCGACAGGATCAACAAGGGGGATATAAAGGAACTCAACATCATCTTAAAGGCCGATGTCCAGGGGTCTGCAGAGGCACTTTCCGAATCACTCGTCAAGCAGAGCACGGGAGCGGTCAAGCTGAACATTATCCATTCGGCAACGGGCGCCATTACGGAATCGGATGTCATGCTGGCTGCCGCATCGGGGGCGATTATTATCGGATTCAATGTGAGGGGCAATCCGCGCGTGGTTGAAGTTGCGGGCAGGGAGAACGTCGATATCCGGTATTACGATGTGATCTACAATGCCATCAACGATATCCGTCTCGCCATGGCCGGTCTGCTGGCCCCGGTCCTGGAGGAGCATGTGATCGGCCGGGCAGAGGTCAGGGAGATATTCCGCGTGCCGAAAGTGGGCGCAGTTGCCGGATGTCAGGTTACGGACGGACATGTGGACAGGAATGCAAACGTGCGGCTGTTGCGTGACGATGTGGTGATCTTTGACGGCAGGCTCGCCTCCCTCAGACGGTTCAAGGAAGATGTCAAGGAGGTCCAGAGCGGGTATGAATGCGGCATCGGCCTGGAGAACTTCAGCGATATCAAGCCTGCTGATATTTTTGAGGTCTATGAAGTCAAAGAGGTGGCAGCAGAGCTTTAGGATATGGTGGTGGGGACCCTCAAGATAGAATTCATGCTCTTCGACAACCGGTCTCTGAAGGGAAAGCGCAAGGTGGTCAGGAGCATGGTGGACAAGGTAAAGGCCAGGTTCAATGTCTCTATTGCAGAGGTCGGCTCCAACGATAAATGGCAGAAAATCGAGTTGGGGATCACTGCCGTAGGGAATGATCGGCGTCATATTGACTCCTCCTTGAATCACATACTCGGTTTCCTCGACTCCCTTTGCCTCGCACAGATCGTGAACACGGAAATGGACATTATCAATCTGTGATGCCCATGTAAAAAGGAACAATTCAGGGATTGAGGAAGCAAGAATGGGGGCAGGTAAACGAGCCACGAGGGTGGGAGACCTGATCCTGAGGGAGATGGCATTTCTCCTATTGGAAAAGGTGGAAGACCCGAGGATTCAAGGCGTCACCCTGACCGGAATCCGGCTCAGCAACGACCTGAAGCAGGCGAAGGTTTTTTACAGCGTCCTGGGCGGGGAGGGACAGGTAGAAAAGGCCCTGGCTGGCCTGAACAGCGCCAGGGGTTTTATCAAGAGACAGATCGGGATCCGGATGGAACTGCGTTACGTACCGGAGATTTTGTTTGTTCACGACGCGTCCCTGGAAGCGGGAAGCCATATGGAACGGGTGTTCGAGGAAATAGGTGCATCCGAAAAGGACCCGTCATGACGTCTCTCGATACGATAGCGGCCGTGTTGACTGACGAGCATCGCTTTCTCCTCATGACCCACAAAGATCCGGACGCGGATGGGATCGGTTCCATGCTGGCCCTCGGGAAGAGCCTGTCCGATGCAGGAAAGGAGACCACGCTCCTGTCTCAGGCGCCGCTTCGCCCTCCCCTCAGTTGCCTGAAGGGAGCGGGCCAGGTGGTCACCCGAGTGGACGCTGACAGGGTTTTTGATGTCGCGGTGGTTCTGGATTGTGCGGAAAAGGAGAGATTGGGAAACGTTGCCGATCAATTGAAAGATCATCTGCCCCTGATCAATATCGACCATCACGAAACCAACGGCCACTTCGGGACCCTGAACCTGATTGAACCGGAGAGTTCCTCTACCGGAGAACTGGTATTCGGGGTAATTCAGACTGCCGGCTTTCCCATAGGCCCCGATGTGGCCGGGAACCTCTTTGCGGCCATACAGGCGGATACCGGTTCTTTCAGATATGCCAATACCACGGCCAAGACCTTGAGAGTGGCTGCCGACCTGGTGGAGCTGGGTGCGGACCCCTGGGACATATCCAGAAGGGTGATGGACAACCACAGCATGCCCCGGCTTCGGCTGTTGAAAATGGCATTGGATACTATTCACTTACACCGTGAGGGCAGGATTGCCATCATGACGCTGACCCGCAAGATGTTAGAGGAGGCGGGGGCCCACGAGACGGACAGCGAACAATTTGTGGATTATCCCCGTTTTGTCAGGGGGGTTGAGCTGGGGGTCCTGATCCGCGAAACCGGCGTGGATGCGTGCAGGTTCAGCCTTCGATCCAACGACTGGGTGAATGCAGCCCGACTGGCATCCCGATTCGGAGGTGGGGGACATGCCAGGGCTGCCGGATTCACCTATAGCGGCCCTGTCACGGCTGCACTGACGGATTTTCTGAAAGAGGCCGAACGGTTTTTGGATGGGACCTGCGACTGACGGGATACTCTTGATCGATAAATGCATGGGTGAAACCTCCCACGGCGTCGTCAAGAAGACCAGGTTCGCATTCCAGGGTGCAAACAGGGTAAAGGTCGGACACGCCGGGACCCTGGATCCCTTTGCCACCGGGTTGCTCATCGTCCTTGTAGGTCAGGGGACCAAGCTCTCTCAGTTCATTATGCCGGGTGAAAAGGTGTATTCGGCGACCCTTGAACTGGGCGTTGAAACAGACACTCTGGACCTTACCGGAAGGGTGGTGGATACTGCTGACGTGCCTGATATGAGTCTGGAACATGTCCGGGAAAAAGCGAAGCAGTTCGTAGGGAAGCTTCATCAGGTGCCGCCGGCCTATTCGGCAGTCAGATACCAGGGAAAACGGGCCTACCAGTTGGCGAGAAAGGGACAGGCCGTGGAACTCAAGGCAAGAGAGATTACCGTCCATTCCCTTCAGATCCTGTCGATGGCGCTGCCGGAGATCACAGTGCGTATCCGGTGTTCCAGCGGGACCTATGTACGGCGCCTCGCCTCAGACCTGGGCAAGGCCCTGGGCACGTGTGGACACCTTCGGTCCCTGCGCAGGATCAGGAGCGGTCCCTTCGATGTCGGGGAGGCCCTTTCCTCCGCAGAGATCGGCGGCCAGGTCCATGGTCCGTCCCTGTCAGAGAGGATCATTCCCATGCGGGATGCGATTCCCCATATGGGGGAAATTATTGTCAGTGCAAAGACGGCTGAAAAGGTACGGCAGGGATGCCGACCGGCCTGGGAAGAACTGATGTCTGGTTGGGATGCAGAGACCGACGTCAGCCCGGATCTTCATGATGGATGGATCAAGCTTGTCAGCGGCGGAGGGCTCGTCGCGATTTTACAGGTCGCGGCCGGGGATGGGGGCGGTCACGGCAGGGTCAACATAGAGAGGGTGTTTTCGTCATAGCGGAGACGGCAAGGGGCAGGGGGCAGTTCGCTGCGCCATAGGAAAACAGGTCGCAATTCATATCATATAACACAGAGGAGGTACGAAAAGTGGTTTTGTCAGCGGGAGCAAAAAAGGAAGTTATTGAACGGTTTAAAATCCATGAAAAGGATACCGGTTCACCCGAGGTCCAGATTGCCTTGCTTACCAGTCGTATTCAATACCTTACTGATCATTTCAAGGTTCACAAGAAGGATCACCATTCGCGACGGGGCTTGTTGAAACTGGTCGGCCAGAGGAGAAGACTTCTCAATTATCTGAAAAGGAAAGATGCAGAGAAATACCGAAACCTGATCCAGGAACTCGGTATTCGAAAGTAGGATGTAATGTATGAATGTCCAATCTAGTGAAAGGATAGGGAAAATTATGATAACGAGCAGTTCTATTGAGATAAATGGTCAGCCGCTGAATGTGGAGACGGGTCGCGTTGCAAAACAGGCGAGCGGTTCTGTGGTGGTGACATATGGGGAAACTGTGGTACTGGTGACGGCGGTGTCTACAGACGAGGTCCGAGAAGGGATCGATTTTCTCCCCCTGACTGTTGAATATCAGGAAATGTCCTATGCAGGCGGCAATATTCCGGGCAATTTTTTCCGAAGAGACATGGGAAGGCCGAGTGAAAGGGAGACCCTGACGTCGCGATTGATAGACAGGCCGCTCAGACCCCTGTTTCCCAAAAACTACCACTTCGAGACCCAGGTCATTGCAACGGTGCTCTCCACAGACAAGGAAAATGAATCCGATATGTTGGCCATGTTAGGGGCCTCGGCTGCGCTCGAGATCTCGGATATCCCCTTTTCCGGGCCGATCGCCGGGGTCAGGGTAGGCAGAATCAATGGCCGGTTCATCACCAATCCCACTATCAGCCAGCAGGCCGAGAGCGATATCAATCTGATTGTGGCGGGAAACCGGGACGGCGTTGTCATGGTTGAGGCGGGGGCCAAATTTGTTTCTGAATCTGACATGATTGAGGCGATCTTCTACGGTCATGAGGCCATTCAGCCGCTGCTGGATATGCAGGAACGCCTCAAGGCCGAGGTCGGCAAACCTAAACGGGTGATTCCCTTGCCCGAGACGGATGCAGCCTTCGAGGCCAGGATCAGAGAAACCGCCGCCCCTCTGTTAAAGGAAGTGATTGCCACGGCAGACAAAATGGAGCGGCAACGGAAACGAAGTGAGGCGGAAATTCAAACCGTTGATCTGCTCTCCGCCGAGTATGAAGGAAGGAGATCAGAGATCCAAGAAGGCGTGCATTCTCTCGAAAAGGCCATGGTGCGTGAGATGATGTTGTCTGAGGGAAAACGTATCGACGGACGCGCGTTCAACCAGGTGAGACCGATCGACTGCGTGGTGGGGCTCCTGCCCCGCATTCACGGATCTGCCCTGTTTACACGGGGTGAGACCCAGGCCATGGTCCTGACCACATTGGGAACCGAACGGGATGAACAGCGGATTGAATCGATCTACGGTGATTACTTCAGCTCATTTATCTTTCACTATAATTTTCCGCCTTACAGTGTGGGCGAGGCCAAGCGGCTGGGCGGTCCGGGTCGCAGGGAGATCGGTCATGGCGCCCTGGCCAGACGGGGGCTTCTACCGATCCTGCCGGACAAAGACGATTTTCAATACTGTATCCGGGTGGTTTCGGAAATCCTCGAATCCAACGGCTCTTCCTCAATGGCCAGCGTGTGCGGCGGCTGCCTCTCACTCATGGATGCGGGCGTCCCCATCAAGGCGCCGGTTGCCGGAGTGGCCATGGGCCTTGTCAGCGACGGTGAACGGGTGGCGGTGCTGACCGATATCATCGGCGATGAAGACCATTACGGGGATATGGACTTTAAGGTCACCGGCACACGTGACGGGGTGACGGCCCTTCAGATGGACATCAAGGTTGAAAGGCTCACACGGGAGATCATGGAGCAGGCCCTCGAACAGGCGAAAGAGGGTCGGCTGTTTATCCTGGATGAGATGGATAAGGCCATTTCCCGGCCCAGGGCGGAGGTGTCGCAGTATGCCCCGATTATTGCGTCGATCAAGATCAGCCCTGAAAAGGTCCGGGTCCTCATCGGTCCGGGTGGAAAGACCATCCGGGAGATCTCCAATTCGTCCGGCGCGAGGATCGATGTGGATGATGAGGGGACGGTTACGGTTTCCTCTCCAGACAAGGTGGTCAGCGACACTGCCATAAAAATGATCCGGGCAATCGTCCAGGAGGCAGAGGTCGGCAAGCTGTATATGGGGAAAGTGGTCAAGATCATGGATTTTGGCGCCTTTGTAGAGATCTTCCCCGGTACGGACGGCCTGATCCACATATCCCAGCTCGCGGAAGAGAGGGTGAACAAGGTGACGGACGTGCTCAACGAAGGCGATGAGGTGCTGGTCAAGGTTCTCGAAGTGGGGAACGACGGGAGGATACGCCTGTCGCGCAAGGCCGCTTTGGGAGAAAGTCTCGATAATGTATCATAAAACTGAACTCGACAATGGCGTCAGGATCATCTCCGAACGGGTGGAGCACCTGCGATCGGTTTCATTAGGCATATGGGTCAATACTGGATCGCGCGACGAGACCCGTGCGGAGAACGGAGTTTCCCACTTTATCGAACACATGAGTTTCAAAGGGACCCGTCAACGCGACGTCCTCCAGATCGCCAAGGAACTGGATATTATTGGAGGTCTTTCAAATGCCTTCACCGGGAAAGAGAACACCTGCTTTCACGGCAGGGTCCTGGGGAGGCATTTTGGCCGCCTGGCCGAAATCCTCTCTGACATCTTCCTGAATTCGACCTTCAATTCCGTTGACATGGAGCGTGAACGGGAGGTCATCTTGCAGGAAATCAACATGATGGAAGATACCCCGGACGATAACCTCCATACGCTCTTCACTGAGCTTTTCTGGGACGGTCATCCCATCGGCTGGCCTATCCTGGGAACCGGGGAAACCGTATCCGCCATCAGCAAGGAAACCATTCTCAATTACATCCAAAAATCCTATGTCCCGGAGGAGATCCTCGTGGTGGCGGCAGGGGAGGTGGACCACCCCCAAATGGTCTCCTTTTTTAAACCCCTTTTTGAGACCGTACCCAGCACCGGCGAAAACCGTTCCGGTCGCAGTGCCCCTGTATCCAAGGGGGGATTTTCCAAGCATCACAAGGCCCTGGAACAGGTTCACATCTGTCTCGGGGGCGAGGCGCCTTCCCAGTTGGACGATAAACGATTTGCATGCGCCATATTCAATACCATCCTGGGCGGGAACATGAGTTCCCGTCTTTTTCAGGAGGTCAGGGAAAAAAGAGGGTTGGCCTATTCCGTGTATTCCTTCCTTTCAACCTATGTGGATGCGGGCCTTTTGGGGATTTACGCGGCCACAGAACCGCAGAACCTCAATCTCGTGCTCCAGACAATCCAGAATGAGATCGTGAAGCTGTGCAAAGGCGAACTGACCGACACGGAAGTGGCAGAGGCCAATGAGCATCTCATCGGCGGCATATACTTAGGTTCTGAAAGCGCCGATAACCGGATGATGCGCATGGCAAAAAACGAGTTTGCCTTCGGACGATATGTGGACTACGAAGAATTGGTTTCCGGTCTGGAGCAGGTCAGCATGGATGATGTGGTGGAAGTTGCCTGCAGCACGTTTCAGGAGCGCGAAATCTCCTTTGCCGCCCTCGGCCCGGTAGAGAACGACGCTGTTGACAGGGGCCTCCTCCAGTATAATTGATGATCGTCGATGGATGATTGACAGTCTCATATGAAACTTCATTGGATTGATGATTGTCGATTGTCGATGGATGATTGAAAAAGCCTGATATGAAACTTCATTTTTGTTGCGGGTTGCTCGTTGCTGGTTCCTGGTTCATTCGATGTCGGATGTTCGTCCATATGAGAAGTTTCTGTCTGATCCGACTGGCCTTTTTGCCGGCCAGAGGCGGCGCTCAACGGATATTTTTTCTGCCTCAACAAATCGGAGGGCTTCAGGACGGGCAGCCATGAGACAATGAAACCCGATTATCAAGTATCAATCATCAATCGACAATCATCAATCCCCCTGGGTCGTCTTGGATCACATCCGCGTCAACGTCAAACCGCTTGAACATCACAAGGGGCTTCCCCTTCCGGCCTATGCATCCGATGGCGCTTCCGGGATGGATATCCGGGCCTGTGTGGAAGGATCTGTCACATTGAACCCGGGCGGGATCCATCTTATCCCTACCGGTCTGGCCTTCTCCATCCCACCCGGATACGAGGCCCAGATTCGACCGAGAAGCGGCCTGGCCCTGAACCACGGCATCGGCATGGTCAACTCACCGGGGACCATTGATTCCGACTACAGAGGAGAGGTCGGCATCATCCTCATCAACTGGGGTAAAGATCCCTTTGTCGTCAGGCGGGGAGATCGAATCGCCCAGATGGTGATATCCAGGGTGTACAGGGCCGAGGTCTTAGTCACAGGGGATCTTGACGACACCGGTCGGGGAACGGGCGGATTCGGCCACAGCGGGGTGGGGTGAAACTTTGAATTTTCTATTTTCTATCCTGCCCGCCAATGCCTGGCTATGGCAGGCGGGTCAGACGGGCCTTTTTGCCGGCCAAAGGCAAAGCTCATATGAAAGACACCCTTAGATTTTCAGTGCTCGCCTCGGGGAGCGGCGGAAATGCCTGCTATGTGGAGACAAACGGGGCACGCATCCTGATTGACGCCGGGCTGAGCTGCCGTGAGATGGAGCGTCGTCTCACTGCGGTGGGGGTCTCGGCAAGCCGCCTTGATGGGATCGTCTTGACCCATGAGCATCTGGATCACATCAGGGGGGCGGGGCCCATGGCCCGGCGCTACAACCTGCCGCTTTACATCAATTCGGGGACCTTGGAGAACGGGCAAAAGACCCTGGGCAAGATTCCGGAACTCCGGCTGATTGAAACCGGCGGGTCTCTCTTCATCAACGACCTCGTCATAGAGACCTTCACAAAATGCCATGATGCCGCAGATCCCATGGGCATTGTCATCTCGTCGAACGGGACCCGAATCGGCCTTGCCACGGACCTTGGCCGGAGTACCCGGCTGGCCGAAGAGCGGTTGAAGGGGTGCCAGGCCCTGATCCTGGAATTCAACCATGACCCGGAGATGCTCGATGAGGGTCCTTATCCCCTCTATCTCAAGCGACGGATCAAGGGCCCTGACGGGCACCTGTCGAACCAGAAGGGCGGAGAACTCCTGAGGGCCCTTTCCCATGCTGATTTGAGGCTGGTGGTCCTTGCACATCTGAGTAAAATCAACAATGATCCTGAGAAGGCCCGGGAGGAGGCGGCCCGGGTCCTTGGGACGTGCGGCCTGGGCGCCACCGGCATTTGGGTCGGGGAGCAGGGCGCGCCCGGACCGATGATTGACCTGTAATTTTAAACCCTGTAAGACTGATTTGACAGTCTGAAGTTCTTGTAACCTCCCGGAATTATTAAGCCACAGCTTCCCCCCTTTAGCAAAGGGGCACTTAAGGGAATACTCCTTGAGAATTTTGTACTTTAAAAAAACTAAGAATGAGTTATCGAAAAGGCATACGGTTTTTCCCATGAAAAAACTCTGCTTTTTGACAATCGCACTCCTGTTTGCCGTATCGATACCGGTTCCCTCTGCTGCTCGGGAAAACGTAACGATCGTTTATCAGAACGACCTTCATGGCTGGTTGTTTCCGACCTCTACGAGCGTCGGGATATCAGACATTGCCAGGATACTTACGCCCCTGTTTGAAAAGCAGCCGAACTCCTTTTATGCCATGAGCGGCGACCTTTTTACCGGCCCGAACTTTCCTGGGCAGATGAAAGGCGTCTTAGAATTGGACATATGGAACCATTTCTGGGAACGACTCGCAAGGCAGGGTTTTGGGGAAAGGGTGGTGATTTCACCAGGCAATCATGAATTTGATTACGGGACGCCTACCCCTGGTTCCTTCCGGTCGGGGCTTCTTTGTGCGAATCTGGTGACCCAGAATAATAGGCCCTTCTTTCCACCCTATCAGGTCATAACATGTGAATCAGGATTCAGGATAGGATTGATCGGTCTTCTTATGACGAAAAATGGACACGTGCTGAAGGCCGTTGGCGACAAAGGGCTGAAGATGGTCCCCATGCTGTCGGCTGTCAAACGTTATATCCCTGAAATGGGGCGTCTTGACTTGAGCGTTCTGATGGTTCATGACCACATGAAAAATATTGTGAAGCTTGCAGAGGCAATCCCTAACGAACTGGGCGTCGATATCATCCTGTCCGGCCACAGTCATCTCGTTTTGGAGCAGCCGTTATTCAAAAACGGCATCTACATCTTTCAGGCGGGCGCCATGAACACTTTTTATGGAGAGGCAAAGCTCTTGGTGAGTGACGGCAGAATAACTTCTATGAATAATCGGATCGTCAAACTAATGCCATCCCCTTTGGCGCACGTTTCCATGCTTGCCAAGGAAGCGGTCGATGCATTAGGGGGGGAAAGGTTTGCCGTCCTTAAGCAGTCCCTCTTAGGAGTATACTTGCGCAACCAGGAGAACAGCCTGGGTGATTTTGTCACCGATGCCTTCAGATGGGCCACTAAAACAGATGTGGCCATGACCAACAGCTCCTCGCTCAGAAGGGATTTCCAGGTTTATCCGGGGGAATCGGCTTTGCTCAACGAGGGGGATTTCAAGACCATGTGTCCATTTCAAAACCACCTGGTTGTGGGAAAGGCCACCGGCGCACAGATATTGCAGATCCTTGAAGGAGATGCCCTGCATGTCTCAAACCAGGTATCCGGGATAAGGTATACGGTGGACCCCAAGAAACCCTACGGCAAGAGAATCGTTGAGGCCGCGATTGGAGGAGAACCTGTCTCACGTGATCGCGTCTACACGCTGACCCACAATTCCTATTGTTCCCGCCCCGAAAACATGGAAGAATACCTCTACCTGAAACCGGGTTCAATTGAATGGAAGGAAACCAACCTGATTGATTATCAGGTGCTCATTGACTATGCACGGCAATTGAAAGTGATTGACTATCCGAGTGAAGGAAAAGGCAGAATCGTAAAAGTCCCATGACATATGATCTGGCCAAGATAAGCCACAGAATTCTTGAAGAACCCTCCCTGAATGTGGTCCTCTACCAGCCCGAGATCCCTGCCAACACGGGAAACATCGCCCGGCTGTGCGGCGCCGCTGAGATTCGGCTTCACCTGATTTACCCCTTGGGCTTCCGGGTGGACGACCGGCATCTCAAGCGGGCCGGCCTGGACTACTGGCACGAAGTGGATGTCCAATACCACGCCAGCTTTGAGAAATTCCTGGCAGGTATGGATAAGAACCGGAAGCTGCTGGCATTCACCCGGCATGTATCCACGCCCTATACCCATGCGAAGGCGAACCGGGGAGACTACCTCTTATTTGGTCAGGAGACCAGGGGGTTGCCCTTGGCTATTCGGGAATCGTATCCCTGTTATGCAATACCGATCTGGGGGAGGGTTCGGAGCCTGAATCTCTCCACCACCGTAGGCATTGTCGCCTATCACTATCTCCACCAGATGGGAAGGTTCTGAGCAGGGAGGACGACCGAAAAAAGGAGGCCGATCGATGATCCTCCGGAAAACGGAAGGCAATGGAACAAAAAGACTACTATGACATATTGGGATTAGAGAAGGATGCCGGCCAGAAGCAGGTCCGGGACGCATACCGTCGGCTGGCCCTGTTGCACCACCCGGACAGGAACAAAGACAGCGCGGAAGCGGCAGCTCGAATGAAAGAGATAAACGAGTCCTACGCCGTTCTTTCCGATCCCCAAAAGAGAAGAGAGTATGATGCGCTCAGACAGGCCTATGGATCATCGGCCTACGGCCAGTTCAGGCAGACCTATACCGATCAGGATATCTTCAAGGGCTCGGATATCCAGCAAATCTTTGAGGAACTGAGCCGGGCCTTCGGCTTCAGGGGATTTGACGATGTCTTCAGGGAATCGTATGGCGCCGGATATCGGACCTTTGAGTTCAGGAGGCCGGGGGCCTTTGGCCGTGTCTTTGTGGGCGGCGTCGGGGGCGGACAAGGTACTGGCGGAAGTGCCCCGCTCGGCGGGTATCTGGGCAGGCTGATCCGATACGGGCTCAAAAAGAAATGGGGAATTGAACTGCCTGAAAGGGGCAAAGATTTACAGGATTTTATCGTGATTTCTCCCGACCTGGCCCGGCTTGGCGGGAGGATACGATATTCGTGCAGGAAGACGGACAGGGAGCTGTTCGTAACCATCCCCCCGAACATGAGGGCCGGGCAGCAACTGCGCCTGAAGGGGATGGGAGAGGCCGGCCGGGCCGGCGGAGAGGCCGGAGATCTTTATGTGACGGTCCGGATCAGAAATCCCTTGATCCAGAAAGCGAAAGACCTCGTCTCCGCAATCCGGTCTTCCATGAGATCAAGATAAGAATTTCCATTCAACTTTAGTGGCTTATTTCCTATACTCCTGTCACAAAAAACAAGAAAATCTCTTTGTGGCTCTGTGTGATAAATTTTTGGTTGCGGCTATGCCGCGTTAGCTCACTTTAGTCACTTCGACTCACTTCAAATACGGCTCCCATTGTTTGGCCGTTTCGAGGATATAACCCGGCGGAACCGCCTCCACAATCCGGTTGTGTCCCGGCAGGAGGATATTTACCTCCAGATCAGCCAATTGCATAAGGGAGTCTCTGAGTTGCGCACCATTGGCGCCGTAGAGATCGAAGCGGCCGATGGCATAGTCCGCATAGACCGTGTCTCCGGGTATCAGGATCTTGCCCTGGCGGTTATACAGGCCGATACTCCCCGCGGAGTGGCCCGGAATATGGAGTACCTCCCACGCCGTTCCCCCCAGATCCAGGGTGTCGCCCCCTTCGAGCCTGCGATGGACCCGGAACGTGAAGGCCCCCGGCCGGATCCCGTACTGGGCCTGACACATACTCTGGAACATATCCATTCCGTAGACCGCCCGATCATCCCCCTGTTCAAGAAGAAGGGCTTCAGCTGTATGGACCCAAAGTTCGGCATCGGGTATCGCCTGTAGGATTTCTTCGAGGCAGCCGATATGGTCCAGATGGGTATGGGTCATGATAACCCTTTTGATATCCGTGAGCTGGATCCCGGTCTTCCGGATAGATTCAATCTTGTACTGTCCCTTGCCCATCAACCCGGCATCCACAACGGTCAGGTTCTTTGAGTCGGGCCTGCCGATGAGGTAGACGTGGGAATCAGGGATCATGTCGTCCTGGCCCGGAATAAAATAGAGAGCCTCTGTTATCTGTTTCATTACGTTCTCCTTTCTGCGCAACACCATAACCGATTATCCCTGCATATTCAAGGGCTCTTGCATATTCCCGGATATAAGAGGATCGACATAATGGGAGTGGCGTGGAACAACGGCATAGACGCGCCCGGATGGGTGTGAGGCTCAGACGAGCGCTGAGCCGGCGCCGGACTGGCGCCTGCGGATCGCCCTGATCCAAGCTGTAGCTCAGGAAGACCTTGAGGGGGTGGGGCGTCAGGTTGGAGAGGGTGTAACGGATACGCACTGATTTACCCCCGCAATGTCGCAGCCCCAAATTAAACTATAGTTATTACCTTAATCTTGCACGCGCTACGGCTTAGAAAATAGAAAACCATCTGGGAATCGTGTTATAATTGATAATTCCTTAGCAATCCCGGAACTGAAGTCTATCCTGATCTTACATATACTGTATTTCATCAACTCTTTGAACAATGGCCGGGGATGATAATGCGTGGAAACGACCAGAGACAAAGATTTTTGGGAACCCTGTTGGGCAATGGGACTGACAGGTTCCCGTTTTTCGACCTTGAGCCGGACGAAAACACGCTAAGGCGATGGTACAATGAGGGATTCCCGCGAAATAAGTCCTTTTCGGATTATTTCAATCTGGAGACACACCATTCGGTCGGACTAATGCTCCGCAGCTATCCCTTCTACCAAAAGGCACCGGATCTTCTCCACGACCCGTCGTCTTTTAAAAGGCACTACAACCCAGACCAACAGTCCCGTTATGCAAAGGGCTTTGTGGAACGAAGCCGACGCCTTCATCAGGAAGGCCGAGTCCTTTACGTGGATGCTTGGGGAGGTGGTCTTTTGCAGATGTTGGGTGTTGGAGATTGGGATTCTCTGGTCTCTGCCTGCCTTGCGCTTGTTGATAGGCCTCAGATGGTGGAAGACCTTGTTAATAGGACCACGGATTTTTACTGTGACTGTTTAAAAAGGGTGCTTTCAAAGGTGTCGGTTGAGTATGCCTCATTTTATGAACCCATTGCATATAACATGGGGCCAGTGATTTCTCCTGGAATGTTCGAGCGGTTCGCCATACCGGGTTACAAGAAAGTCATTGATCTTTTGGAGAAGCATCATATTCCTCTTCGTATTCTTTGCACCACAGGAGGTGACTTAAGCTCACTCTTGCATCCTCTCATTGATGCTGGCATAAACGGTCTCTGGATAAGCAACATCAGCAGTGCATGCATGGAGTACCCCAAACTTCGTCGTCAATTTGGATCTGACGTCGCCCTGATCGGTGGTATTGACTCAACTGCATTAGCCCGGGATGAGACGGCAGTGCGAAAGGCTGTGGAGAAAACGGTGCCAGAACTGCTTGAAAGCGGTCATTACCTTCCCTGCCTTGATGACAGGCCACGCAGTAATATTCTGTTCGCCAATTACAGGTTGTATCGCCACATTCTTGATGAAATTGCTCGAAAGGGGTGATCAACATAAAATGTATTGATATCACTAAGATTGCATAGTATGAAAAAACAACATAACTGCCATGTCGGGCAGGCTTTGGATGCAAGAATATCACGCGATATCAATGTGATACATAGCATCCTGACAACGGCTTACGAGGACGAGATTGGGGGCAACCTAGCTCCCAATTATCTGGGCACAGCTTTTTACAGGCACTGATTTATGAATATGCGTGATAACGCTTCAGGTTAATGCGGACGAACTGATTTCAATAACGGATGTTAAATATACCGAGGGCGCCTCAAAGTGATTTCATAATATTGCTCTATGCCTTTCGATTTTATGATCTCGTTGATCCGCACCCAGGCTTTATACAGGTTGTCGTCAAAATGGGTTTTCGTGCAGGGGAACTCATCACACTGATAGCAGAAATCAACCCCTTTTTCCTGGTGACAGGAACGTACCCCACAGTTTTTAAACAGCTTACACTGCTCGTTGCGGCATCCATGGCAGTTTTCTGAAGCAAAATAATCCAGCACCTCCTTAAAATCAGGATATTTCTTAAACACCGGCCCTCCCAGCAGGGTTTCATACCTCTGGGCATAGGGTTCGAAATTCCCCAATGTTTCTTTGAGGCTCAGACTGTGCCTGCGGACATCGCCGTCGACATGGGCAAAGCACTTTTCACAGCTCAGGCCGCAGGGGGCCAATGACGCCTTAATCTGTTCATAATTCATACCCATCTCCCTCCTTTCGTTTGCAGAATAGATTCCATGATAGCGGTTCATTTCCGAAAACAAAAGTGGTATAAACGACAAATTTAGGGGCGATATCGACATTTAGCTTATTTGAAAGCAATTTCAAGGAAAGGAGTACCATGGATGAATCCATAAGAAAGGTTACCATTATAGGATGTTATAATGCCATGGCCACCACTATTTTCGGTCCCATGGATATACTGAATCAGGCCGGACGACTCTGGAACCGGGTGCATCATGCCCCGCAAACGCCGTTTTTTGACGTCACCATTGCATCGGCAGATGGAGAGCCCATCAGATGCACGAACAATGTCCTTATCCAGCCTCATTGTGGTATTGAGACCATCGATCAAACAGATTTGGTTATCATCTCATCGGCCACCTACATTGAAGAGATTCTAAAAAGGGATCCCGGCCTGATTCCCTGGCTCCGGCGGCAATACTACCAAGGTGCCCATGTGGCCAGTATCTGCACAGGGGTGTTTTTACTGGCGGAAACCGGTTTACTGGACGGAAAATCGGCCACCCTTCACTGGGGTTTTGCAGAGATGTTCCGCCGGAAGTACCCCCGCGTGAACTTGAGACTGGACAAAATGTTCCTTGACCAGGGTCGCCTCTATTGTTCAGCAGGGGTGAATGCAGGCATGGATTTATCCCTTTACCTGGTGGAAAAATTCTGCGGTCGGCAAACTGCCGTACAAAGTGCCAAGACTATGATTCTGGATCTTGGACGAGAAAAGCAGACCCCATATCACACGTTTCTTCTTTCCAAGGATCATGGTGACCCCATTGTAGTGAAGGCCCAGAAGTGGATAGAACAGCACCATATGCGACCCATCGATTACAACCGCCTGGCTCAGAAACACCAAATGAGCCGCCGGTCATTGGAGCGTCGGTTCAAACAGACAACGGGGGTAACCCCTTTGGGATACCTGCAAGAGGTCCGGGTGGAAGCTGCCAAACGTCTGCTGGAGGAAGGGAGTCAGCCCTTCGATGAAATCGCGGATATGGTGGGATATGAGGATGTTTCTTTTTTCAGAAAAGTATTTGTCAGACTGACCGGCCTACGACCCAGAGAATATCGGCAGCGGTTTGCTCCATATACTGCCAAAAATATTCTGCAATGATTTTGGAGAAGTAATGACCTCAAAAAATGATTCCTATCCGGATAAAAGCCTTGCCGCCATTTGCGGGCTGTTCTGCCCGGCCTGTACGCTCTTTATTGGCACGGCGGAAAATGAACCACAACGGTTGAAAGCCGTAGCAGACATTTATCATACCACGCCTGACGTATGGGAATGTCATGGGTGCCGATCGGACAAACGCGGTTACTTCTGCAAGAATGAATGCAAAATGGCCGATTGCGCCGAAGAGAAAGGCATCGATTTCTGTGTGGAATGCGACGAATATCCTTGTGATGAATTGCGCGCATTCAAGGAACTACGACCCCATAGAATTGAATTGTGGGAAAACCAGAAGCGGATCAAAGAAGTGGGATATGCGCAGTGGTATAAAGAAATGATTGAGCATTACGCCTGCCCTCAGTGCCAAACTCTCAACTCGGCCTATGATCTGAAATGCCGGTCATGTGGCGCTGAACCCAGCTGTGCCTATGTGGCTCGGCACAGAAATGAAATTTTGCGCTATTTGTCAGAAAAAAAATGAGCCCAAACTCTTTAATCGGAGCTTGGCTGGTGGTGCTTTTTTTTTGGCCAATGTCAACGGTTTTTAACGGGTTTTAATAAGGAGGGCAAAACAGCTACCATCTGGATATCTCAAAAAGTCAGCATCATCCAAAATTACATATATCTGCCATATCGGTCAGTCGTTAACTGCCGATATATATTTCAATATCAATATGATATGGAATCATCAGGCAATTACTAATACCGTTGCAATCGGCGAGAATCGCACTTCTATAGACAGACGTTCAGGAAGCCTTACTTCGCCAATTCCGTCTTAACAGCAAGCCCAATCTTTTCCAAGGTGTAGGGCTTTTTTATGTACTTGCCCGCCCCCAACTTCTGGGCAATGTCCACTTCCTTTGTTTTTGCATACCCACTGGCTATGATGGCCTTTTGGCCGGGACGGACCTTTATGATCTCTTCATAGGTCTTCCGACCGTTGATCCCTTTGGGCATGACCATGTCAAGGACGATCAAATCCACGGGTTTTTCTTTTACATATTCAATTGCCTCTTCTCCGCTCGATACCGATTCGGCATTGTAGCCCAGTCTGGTCAACATCCCGCTTGCAATCTCCCTCTGCCTTTCCTCGTCGTCAACCACCAGGATTTTCTCACCGTGTCCGAGGTAATCTTCTATGGGGATCTCTTCCTTTTCAGCAGCCACTTTTTCTCTGGTCACCGGGAAATAGAGTTCAAATACAGTGCCTTTATCACTGCTCCTCACGTTTATATATCCTTTGTTGTCTTGAACCGCGTTCCAAACAATCGCAAGCCCGAGACCTGTACCACTTCGGCCCATTACCTTCTTTGTATAGAATGGCTCGAAGATCCTCTCAAGATCTTCAGGAGATATGCCTGTCCCTTCGTCTGAAACACTCAGTACAGCATATTCTCCCTGACGTATATCCTCATAACCCTTAAGCGGATGATCCAGATAGCGGTTCATGGCAGATATGGTTACAGTGCCGCTGGCTTCAATGGCCTCTGATGCATTGGTTACCAGATTCATCAAGATCTTTTTGATGGAAATTGGGGAACCTCTTATGTTCAAGAGGTCTGAGGCCAGCTCGGTCTTGAAATCAACAAAGGTGTACGTCCGTTCTAATCTCTGGTGTTCAGCAGAACCCAGATATTCAGTGACAATGGTGTTGAGGTTCAGGATCTCTTTACCGGTAGCCACCCCTCTGGCTATGGTCACCAGGTCTGTCACCACATCAGCAGCCCTCATCCCAGACTCCTTTATTGTCTCTATTGGCTTCCTCATTGGGCTGTCTTCGGGTATATCCATCAAGAGCAGATCTGGATAGCTTACGATTCCAGACAGAATATTGTTCAAATCGTGAGCAACGCCTCCTGCCATGAGTCCCATCGCTTCCATCTTTCTTGACCTAGCGAGTTTTTCTTCGCTCGTCCGCAGCGCCTCTTCCGCCTGCTTGCGCTCGTCGATGTCTTTAACCCAGACCTGGATTCCACTCTCTTCGTCTGAAGGGAAGGTGATTGGCCGGGCATTGATCTCTCCGTAAAACCAGGAACCATCCTTGCGCTGCAATTTGACTTCATACCGGCGCAGGACTTCCTCTCCATGCATACAAGCCTGTGCCCGCTCTCTTGTCAATTTCTCATGGTCAGGATGATATACCACCCAGTGGTTCTCACCTATTAACTCCCCTTCCCAATATCCCAGCATCTCGTTTAAGCGCTTGTTTGCAAATATGATATTTTGGCCTCTCTGGATGAATATGCCATCGAAGCTCTCCTCCACAAGGTTTCGGTACTTATCTTCGCTCTCCCGCAGCGCTTCCTCAATTTTTTTCCGTTCTGTTATCTCATTCTGCAATTCTTTATTGATATTTGACAGCTTTTCAGTTTTTTCTTCGATGGTCTTCTTATCCTTCTCCATTTCCCTTATTATGTCCTTTAGGACCGACTTCGATGTAAAAAACCGTGAAAGAATTTCATGCAATTTGTTTTTAAAGGGCCATTTTAGATGGTATTCACAGTATGGAGCCCCATCAAAATAACAACATCTTTCTTTTAAAGTTAATAGGCCTCCCCCCCAAATTAATGGTAGGGAAGTGTAAACACCTTGATTATATTGGCATATATATTTTGTTGCTCCCATGTTAGGGTTCCAGTGTAATCGAATAGTAGCCTCATTTTTTTTGAGTTCATACAGCTCTACTTTCTTGTTTCTATTGAATTGATCATTTATTTTTTGGCAATGCTTAAGCGCCTTTTTATGTGACCAAAAAGCCTTGACTACAATCCTCTGAGTGTAACCTAAAGAGAAGTTTTCAGTTACCCATCTACCCATTTTGTAGGCTGCTTTTTCGTCATGAAGAATTGATGTTGCTCTTTCATATAATTTGGAAATTACACTGCAGGAAATCCAGTTATTGGGATCTCTCAGGAAGCTTTCAGGGTCTTCAAGGCTATCAATTTCAGGGGCAAGGTCACCTATAATACTGGAACAGTCGGTATTATATCTCTTTAAATAATCCAGAATAGCAATGGCATTTATACAGCTTGTCTCTTTTTCCATAATTTTATGTCTCGTAAAGATAAAACATTACCTGTACCAGCCGTACAGCAGGGACATCGGGTTGCATATTCTGGAAGACGATGGAATTGTGCCTCATTCTCCTGTAGTGTCTCCTCTGCCTCCTTGCACTCAAAGGCTTCATTTTCTAATTCCTTGACCCTTTGTTACAATTCTTCATATCAGCTTTTTGGCCATCATAAAATCCTCCAGATACTCTCAAAATGAAAGGCCCATATTTCCATGTGTCCTGAACACTGTGCATGAGCCTTTGCAACCCTCATGAGTCCTCCCATCCTTGGTTGGATCATGCCTTGAAGAAGAATAAGTTTGTTTTCATCGAAATAGAGCTTACGCCAAATTGCCATGAGTTGTGCTCAAAATCTGCAGACCTGGCCTGGGCATATCGATTCCTCTTTCACATGTTTTGCTTGATTCACGCCATCCAAAACAGCCAGCATCAGCGAACGTGGACAAATGGCTCAAGGTGACCAAGCCCTATGAATTCAGACGACCTTTCTGGCACTCACAATATGTTGGGCCTGGTTGTTTTGCCTGGCCTGCTTCAGAAAATTGTGACCACCTTACAACATGACGCTTCTGGATACA
>CAYPDL010000039.1:0-31112 GCA_964409475.1 uncultured Desulfobacteraceae bacterium
CGCTCGTGAACGGAATGCGCGGAAAGTCCATTCTCAGGAATTCGGCATATTTCTCCCGATAGGCGGGCGCATAGAGCACGGCATAGATGTAATGGAAGATCTCCTGTGGTGCGGGTGCGCCGCCATATGCCGCGGCCAGCGAGGCGACCATCTTTGAATCCAGGTTTGGTTGTCGTTCGGCAGGCTCCAGATGGGCAAATAGGTCACCAGGCTGCGTACAAGGGTAAAGGTAGAGAGGGAAATAGTAGTTGATGTCATAAGCCGCGACTGACTTATGGGCACCAATGGCGTCTGCTACAAATGCACCAAATTCATCCTTGTGCTGTTTTGGAGTCACCAGCGCCAGGTTTTCCCCCGCGAGCATGTGGCTCATCACTTCTGAACGGGGTCTGCAAATGAACCCACGTGCACGGCCGGTATAGTAAGTGAATCGGATATCAAAAGGCCGATAGAGGACCGGCACAACCTTTTCCCTTGTCAGACCTGAATCCAAGAGGTCTTTCTGAGATAGAGATACCTTCCAGTCTTGCGCGTCTTTTCCGAGGCCGTAAGCTTCCCGTGCCAGTTCAGGGTCCATTTGGGAGAAGATCCTTGCCCTCTGCCAGATCTCTTCAGCCGACCACCCGATGGTCAGCTTGTCGCGCGCGGTGACGATTCCCACGCTGTTGACAGGAAACATATCTGGAACCGAAGCAAACTGCTGATACATGGCTTCCAGGGTGTTGTCACGCGGCATGAACAGATAGAAAGGGGAAGTGGGCTTCAACTCCGACCATTCCGTATTCTCCAGGCTGTGCATATTCAACCACGCATACTTGGCCTCCCTCAGCCCCCAAAGGTCTGCGTGATGGACAATGGCATCGGATTTCTTCTTGCTGCCTTGTTTCACGAAAAAGGCAATGGCTACCCCCTGCCGGATATCGAATACACTCTGGTCAGGAGCGCCGTCGGGACAGGTCTCTTTCTTGAGTGAATTGCCGTGCAAATCCAGGACATAGGTGGCGTCAAAGGACTGCATGAGGCTTTGGCGCATGCCCCGAAAGGTGGGATTGTCCAGATAGCCGTGATTCGTAATCATCCCCACCACGCCGCATCCGGTCTGTTGGATCTTCCATTGGGCAAAGCGCAGGAACTTGACATAATCGTCCTGGAGCCACTTGGGGTTCTTCTCACCTAAGGGTTTGCCGTCCACCTGTTTATAGTCTTCAATGAGCCCGCGGATCCAGGCGCCCGTATTGCTGGAGTGGCCTGAATAGGGCGGATTGCCGAGAATGACAAGGATGGATGTTTCCCTCTTGACCTTCCCGGCCAGGTGCGACTCCTCGGCCAGGGAAGAGAAGCCGGGCAGCATGCTGGTCTCCAGTTCCTCGGTATCCAGCGTATTGGTGAGATAAAAGCAGATGCGTTCGTCATGGGCGAGCCGGTGGCCCAGCTCTTCAAGGAAAAAGCCCATCTTGAGGTGCCCGACCGCATAGGGGGCCATCATCAGTTCGAATGCATAGAAATTCTTCAGGATATGCCGGCGGATGAATTCGTCCCGGCCGCCCGTGCCGTATTTGGCTTCAAATTCATTGGCAGCTTGCTGGGCGGCCCGCGCCACGAAGGTCATGGTCCCCGCGGCCGGGTCCAGAAGCGTTACCCCGTCCGAGGCAAGACCATCGGGCTTGTTGAACTCGCTCTTGAGCAGGGCATGGAGTGACCGGACGATATAACCGACCACAGGTTCAGGGGTGTAGTAAACGCCCCGGCGTTCGCGCTCGGCCGGGTCGTATTGGGACAGAAACGTCTCATAGAAGTGGACAATGGGGTCGCTCCCCTTGCCCTCGTGGTAATAGCGGTCGAGTATGCCGCGGGCGTCGGCCACGGCCAGGACCTCGGCGATATCGTCCACGCACCAGGCAAGGGGTTCCGGAAGGTCTCCCAGGGAAATGAAGCGGAAGAGATCACGCAGCACCCCGATGGTATGGGGGATGCTGTCAAAGGCTGTCCGGCGCGTAAAACCGTTTTCGGCCCGGGTGCGGGCCGCAAAAAGGCCGTAGGTGATGGTCTGGGCATAGAGGTCGGCGAAGTCCACCGGGGTCAGATCGCCGATGAGGTACTTCTCAAATGCCTCATAGAAGCCGGAGAGGGGTCCCGGTTGGGCGCGTTCTTCCAGGAGCTGCTGGAGCACGATGTCCCGGAGGAAGCGGGTGCGCTTGGCCAGCTCAATGGCCAGGATCTCTGCGGTATAGGCCTTGGGAAGGGAGAAATCGAGAAAGCGGTCCAGCAGGGCAAACA
Organism: uncultured Desulfobacteraceae bacterium; assembly: GCA_964409475.1. Taxonomy (GTDB): domain Bacteria; phylum Desulfobacterota; class DSM-4660; order Desulfatiglandales; family Desulfatiglandaceae; genus AUK324. The sequence goes on from CAYPDL010000039.1 coordinate 2,278, forward strand.
GCTCCTCCTGTTTTTCCATGGGCGGGGTCATGCGCAGCTGGTTGAGCACCACGGGCCTGCCGGCAAGGACCGTGTCCACCCGTTCGCCGTTTCGGTATAACCTGAATTCCAGGAAGTTGGTGAGAATGAGGTTGGGAAAGGTGGAGCGGTAGCGCTGGAGCTGCTCAGACCCTTCGATGATATCGAGTCGCTCCTCGGTGGGTTTTTTGGCCTCGATATAACCGATAATCCGGTCGGTTCCGTTCCAGAGGCGAAAATCAGGATTGCCTGCATCCGTGGGTTTGGGAAGCGTGGTCACGTGGACATGGGGACGGCCGGTTGCCTCTGAGACCTCCTGGAACAGCGTCGCCAGGGCTGGATAGAAGCTTTCCTCCCGCGCGTCCCCCCGCAAAGCGACCTCGGAAAGATCCTTGAGGTAATTCTTGAAAAGCGTCTTCACATTCATCGCCGCCATATGCCCGTTTTCCCTGTATCAATACTTAAACCCAGGAGTTCACGCGCCTCTGCGGGCGCGACCGCAGGCCAGGAAGAAAAGAGAATGAGGATTTTCTTCGTCGGCAAATACCCAAAGACCTTATAGGCGAAATTCGCCTGCAATTCAAGAAAAGAAGACTCCCTGTTACAATTGATTATCGTCGGCGGCAGTTCATATCAGTCACCAACGACGCCAAAAGGACATGGTTGGTAATTTGGCATTATACCCGGTTGAGATGAAGGTTATGACTTGCCAAGAAAAATAAGATCAGATACTCCGGGCGGCCGGCATCATCTAATGATTCGGGGGATAGAACGCAGGAAAATATTCTGGAACAACAAAAAGCAGTTAAGGCCAGGACTACCACCCGAAAAAAGCGGCTGCATATTTCAATGCGGTGAAGACAATGATCCCGGCCAGCATCCATTTAATGGCACTCGCCGGGACGAATTTCTGGCAGCGCGCCCCGAGATACATCCCCGCCATGCCCCCTACTCCGAACAAAACGCCCAGGAGCCAGTCGGGCGCCACAGACATATTCGGATAAGACGGGGCAATGGCCTGGTAGAAGGCCACCCCGGCCACAGAGGTCACAAAGGTTCCCATGAGCGCCGCACCGGCCACGGTATAGACCGGCAACCCAAAGAACGCCACAAAAAACGGCGCGATAATAGAGCCGCCGCCGATGCCATATATACCCCCGATGATGCCGACGAGGAAACTGAGCGCGAAAATGCCCCAGAACGAGACCTCAAATGTCGCGTCGTAAAAGGTATAGCCCATGCGTTTCAAATTAAAATGGGTTACCTTGACCGCCGGCAAGGCATGGCCCGAACCCTTCGCATGCACGGCCTGTAACCCCCGCCGATGCACCATTTGCTGAAACTGTCTTTCGCTGTCGGCCATACCGGCGCTTCCACGGTTTTTCTTCAACAAATCCCGCACCATTTTGATGCCGATATAGAGAAGAACCCCCGCGGCAAAGAGCTTAAAATGTTTGGGATCCGGGAGGTACTCCAAGCGTATGATAGCGCCGATGAAGACGCCGGGCAAGGTGCCTGCAATCACGATCCAGGTCAGCGGCCACACCATGCGCCCTTCCTTAAAATAACGATAGACCCCGCTGGGAATAGCCACGATGTTAAAAAGCTGGTTTGTGGCGCTCACCGAAGGATGGGTATACCCCAAGAAGGTCATCTGGAAGGGGAGCAGCAAAAAAGCGCCTGAAACCCCGCCCATGGATGTGAAAAAGGAAATAACAAAGGCAATCAGCGGGGGAACCCAGGGGGCAACCTCGATCCCGGCGGTTTGAAAAACCATTGAATATTCCTCAAAAAAACTACCTGAATGGGGATGCTTTTCTCTTATGTCAGCGTCAAAGTGAGTGATCCAGGTCCGATTGTCAAGCCTATTCTAAACGTGTCTGCTGTGGATTGAATCCGCTATGACAAGAGTTCAGCGGCGCTAAGCCTGTTGAGGGTCAGGATTTTAGGCATTACAGGAGGGAGCCGCCACTACAGGCCATGTTTTTTACCATGCTTTTTCTTACCCTCGCCAGAAGGCGGGCCTTCTCTTTCAACCGGCCCATGGCCTCACAGGCCGATGACAATGTTGTCGGCTCGTGAAACTCAAATCCAGGTGATAGGACTTTCTTCCCCTACCGTTATCATCTCGTTAACCATCCCCCTTTTCAACCTATCGAAAAAACCGTGTCCATTTTGTCCAATAAATTCGGGAAATATACTTCCATTCGGAGGAATTGCTGGAAATCATTGCGTAACTCGCGGAATATCTTTGTATCAAACTTGCAGAGTTTCGACTCAATGAAGTCCCTGTCAGCGGCCCGTGCATGCTGGAGCCATTGATGAAGGTCGAGACCATTGAGAAACTGGCCGGAGGCAAAAAAACCTGTCACATCGGCTATTTTTTCATGCGCTCATTAACTGAATCGAGGTATTTTCTTGAAATTATTTCCGAATCACGCAATCTGTCGTATAAGTGGGGGAGCAAGGCCTTTTCCTTGACCTCGATTTTGGTTTCATTCCTGAGCCAGGCGACAATGCCTTCCTTTGTTGCTGCAACATCGGCAAACTGCTCTGTCAGACCCATGTGTCGTTTCTTTACAACCGGCTCGGGTATCCCCCTGATATGGAGCCATATACACCTGGGGTTGAACAGGAGATCGCCTACACCCTGTGTCTCACAGTGATCCGCATAGTTGCCTGCACACAACAAGGCCAATTCGGTGATCCGGGCAAGGGTCAACCCGTAGGCCGCACCCCGTACGGATCTGATCCCCTCAAGTTCATTCAGCCTCTTTTCCAGGAGTGTCTCGTTGAACCTGCTCAGAAAGGCGTCCTTTTCCAATAGAGCATTCAGTTTCACGAGGTGCCGCGTATCTTCCTTGGGCGGTTTTCCGTTCAAGAAAGGGATATCTGCCAGCCAGCTATAGAAATTCTCCGCCACCTGCATATGTCATGTCCCTCCCACTTGGCCCCCGGATGCCCTGGATCACAGCCTGCCGCCCAGTCTTTCTGGTTAACTCAACTCCCCGCATAAGTGTATCAGGTTGCCGTAGGTCCCAGGCACGGTGTATATAATTAGTAATTATTAGTATATTATGGACGCTTAAAGTCTCTTCCTGATTTTATCTAACTCGCTGTTTATCAGAAAATAACCAATACTGACCGATATGCCATATTTCGGATGTGATATATGCACTAATGGTGATGGCTGTCAACCAAAAAATCATCGCCTTGGATCAGGATGTTGAACTTAGGCCCGTGTCCAGAACGAGCAGAATCCGATATCCGATTCACGCCACCATTATAGTAGGGATGCTCTGCACGAGAATCACACCCACCGCGGGGTAACACCGCTTTCACGTTGTTCCTCCTCTGAAAATAATCATCCCTCTCTTTTATCTGTGTGTTCCTTATCTTTTCGTTATCACAAAAAATCAGGGAAGGGCGCACCGCCGTTTTCAATTGGCAACCGATTGATATGTTATTATTAGACGTTAAGAGTTAGTTTAGGATGCAAATTTTAGAAATATTTTACAAAAATAGAAATATATTGACATCAGCGAACTACAAGAGGTAAGAAAATCGGCATGGTGATCGTTTTCTCCTCAAGGTTTCCATTGGACATGATAGAAGTTCGGAATTTTTGAGATATGAGACATTTTCTTAAGAAGCTGCAGGTTTTCGGGGTTTCAGGCCTGTTTTCCCTTTTGCTGTTAATCGGGTCGAGCGGGGTCTGTACCGCTCAGGGTGAGGCACTTGAGCAGTTACTCGATCTGCTGCAACAGAATGGGGCTATTAGTAATGAACAGGCCGCTAAGATCAAGGCAACACTGGAAAGGGATCAAAAGGCCCTGGCGGATCGGGAGCAGGAATTGGAGAAGCGGGAAAAGATCCTGCTTGAGAGGGAGCACGCTCTCAGGGCAAAGGATCAGGCCCTTTCCCCGAAAGAGGGTGCCGTTGTGCGGGGGGAAAAAGAGACGTCCGTCTCCTTGCTTCCCGAAAAAACGACAGAAGTAAAAACGTCTGGGATAGAGGCTGAAAAAACCCTCCAAAAAGATCCGGAAAAGAAGATCGCTTTTCCATTAGAGACGGTTTTCGATGATGGTTTCTATTTGCGTTCACGGGAAAGGGACCTTTTCGAGTTGCGTATCGGCGGTCTACTTCAGGTGGATTACCGTTATTTTAGCTATGACAGCAATGCGGATCCCGACAAAAACAAATTTGACATTCGTCGGGCCCGGTTGCTGCTCACGGGTCATCTGTATCGTCGATTTTTTTACAAATTTCAGTACGAGTTTCAGGGCGCCGGAAGCCGCAACCTGTTGGATGCCTACGTGGATACCCGTGTTCTTCCGTTCATTTCTTTTAGAGTAGGTCAGTTCAAAGAGCCTTTCAGCCTTGAACAGTACACCGCCGACAAGAATATCCCCTTTGCTGAACGGGCCATGGGCTACTATCTAACGCCGGGGCGGGATGTGGGGCTCATGGCCCACGCATCGTTTTGGAAGGATCGAATTTATTATGGGATAGGCATTTTCAACGGCGACGGCCTGGACGACACGGTCGGCGGCGATTCGGATTCTCCGGAGTTTACGGGTCGGATTGTCTACGCCCCTTTCAGGAACATGGGCATGCCCCTCTGGGATGGGCTGCAGATCGGCGGATCCTTGAGCTACGCCAAAGCGGATCGGAACAATGTGAAGGTGGAGGTAAAGACCAGTGGGTTGACCACCTTTTTCAATGTGAATTCAGCGGCAAAATTCAACATTATCCGTGAGGTCGATTCCCGCACCCGTTATGGCGCTGAACTGGCCTGGGCCTACGGTCCTTTGCTGTTGTGGGGGGAATACATCAATCTGCGTTTCTCCGATGTACGAACCAGTGATGCGGAGTTTGACATCAATGTGAAGGAACATTATGGGGCCCTGCTTTGGATGATTACCGGTGAGAGACCCGGGCTCGAGAACGGGGTCATTCAAGCAATCCGTCCGCTTCGAAACCTGGGGCAGGGCGGCTGGGGAGCATTGGGTCTGGCGTTTCGTTATGATCACTTCGACGGGGGCGATGCGACCTATGAATACCTCGTGGAACCGGGGAATTCGGTTCAAAAAGCCACGGCCTACACGGTCGCTTTAAACTGGTACCTCAATCCGTACCTTCGCCTGCTGATCAATGCCACGAGGACCCGATTTGACCGACCCCTGTTGATTATGAAGGATCCTCTCACCGGGGAAGGCGTATACAGCGATTATGAAGATGTCGTCACAGGTCGTATTCAGCTTCAATTTTAGCCTGGGATTTGGGCGAAACCAAAAAATTAATATCAAAAATGGGAGGAAAAAATGAAAAAGTTTGCAGCCATTATGGGGGCCATATTCATGGTCATGGTGACGGTATCGGTGGTCTTATCCGCCTACCATCATGAAGGAGAGGAGGATTCACCGAACTTTTTGGCACAATACCCAGATAAGGCGGGTACCAAACTGGATCACTGCGCCCTCTGTCATACGGGAGGGCAATACGAACAGAAACCAGGCAAATGGGTAAGCCTTGGCAGCTGCCAGTGGTGCCATTACAGCTACGGATATGACGGGACCGGCAATATCGTGGATACGCTCAATGCCTACGGGATGGATTATCTGGTCAATGGCCGGAATCAGGATGCCTTTGCCGCCATCGCGGACATAGATTCCGACGAGGATGGATACAGCAATGCCGTTGAAATTGCCGCAATCCGATACCCGGGCAATGCGGATGACGATCCCTCCAAGGTTCCGGCGCCCAGCAAAGTGTATACCAAGGCCCAACTGGAAGCCATGAGTCAGCACACCCAGTTTCTGCTCATGAATACCGCTCGGTCCGGGGATTATTATGCCGAGTATGCCGGTGTGCCGGTGGAGGATCTGCTCAAGGATGCGGGCATCCTGGGATCCGCATCGGGCATCACGGTGTTTTCGCCGGACGGGTGGTCCGACTATCATCCGCTTGAGGCGGACCCGGATCCTGAACTCTATCATGTGAACGGGGTTTATCCCGAGTCTGTGTTTTACTACGATACCGAGGCGGACACCGCCATTAATCCCGCGGATGGCTGGTGTGACTACGGGGCTCCTTCCTGTTCAGGGCGGAGTCATCTGGATCCTATCGTGAATGCAAATGGCCTGAAGATGATTCTGGCCTTCAAACGTGACGGACAGGATATGGAACCGGGTGTATTGGGTGATGACAACAAACTTTCAGGTGAAGGGCCGTTCAGGATTGTTCCGCCTCAAAAAGTGCTATCTGCTCCGGACCAGAGCAGCACTTCCGCCAATCAGGACGTGATCTGGCCCTACAATGAGGATTGGGATCACAACGCCGGTTCCTCCACCCGGACCGTGACCATTATCCGAGTGGAACCGCTCCCCGAAGGGACCACGGATGTCGATCTTCTGGAGGCCGGGTGGAAATATGTGGACGAGGAAAAGATTATTATTTACGGTTCCATTGCGGATACCAACCCGCCCGTTGCGGATATCAAGGTCAATGGACAGGATGGTCCGCTCACGGTGTCGACCGGTGATTCAATTTCCATTACCGTTGAGCTTGCTGCCGGTAGCCGGCTTGGTCAAAATGCCGACTGGTGGGTGGTTGCATATGAATCTACCACAGGGTGGTGGTCCTATGTCTATGCCCTGCAAGGCTGGATCCTAGGGCAGCCTCTTCAGCCTTGCGTACAGTTGGGCCTGTTCAGTTTGTCGTCTCCTGTACAAGTATTCAACGGCCAGTTGTGGCCAGGCGTATATGATATTTATTTTGGCGTCGACAGTAACATGGACGGCAATGTCCAGGGAACATGGCGCGACATGGCCCGGGTGACAGTGCAATAATAAGAATATTGAGCTGTTGGCAAAGGGGGCAGGGGCAGAGACGCTGCTGCCTTTTTTGTTGCTGCATTGAAGGCCTATGGTCATTTCGTGGGTATCATCCCGTAGGACTAAGGAATGTGATCCGGAGGCCTGTTTTGAAAAACCTGAGGGTCTCAGCCATAGGTGAGAGTCGGAACCCGCAAAATTGCTTAGCAGGGCCTTACCTGGTGATCCTCGGCATGTCAATCAGCAGATATGTCAACCGGTAACGTATCAGAAGCTTTGTCTGTAAATTCTCTCGAACTTATGGGGAAGTTTGTGCCTCATTTGGTTAACGAACTCCAAAAAATGGTAACTCTTTGTGAGTCTTTGTGTGAGCCATCTTTGGTTGTGGCTATGTCGCTTTAGGAGTTTTGAGGTATTAATGGTCAGTTTGAATTATATAAAAATTCTAAATTCGAAACTAATTGACAAATTACGACACCGAATCCTAATATGCGCCCCGAAAACCTATCCAACAAAGGAGGATTATATAATGATGAGACTCAATAAAATGCTTGGGACCATAGTTGTTTTTTTCTTTATTGTTTTAGCCGTGTTGCCCTGTTCTGTGGGCGCCGAACCTCAGGGGAAACTGGTCATATTTCATGCCGGGAGCCTGTCCGTGCCGTTTGCGACCATGGAGAAAGTTTTCGAGGCGAAATATCCGGGCGTGGATCTTCAGCGCGAGCCGAGCGGGAGCCAGAAGGCTGCTCGAAAGATCTCGGAGCTAAATAAGCCTTGCGACATCATGGCTTCCGCGGACTACAAGGTGATCGACAAGCTGCTGATCCCCGATTTCGCCGACTGGAATGTGCGTTTCGCAACCAACCAGTTGGTGCTCTGCTACACGGACAAGAGCCGGTATTCCAATGACATCAATGCCGATAATTGGTACCAGATCCTCCAGAGGAAAGGGGTTTCATGGGGCCATTCCGATCCCAATCTTGACCCCTGCGGTTACCGCTCCTTGATGGTCCTTCAATTGGCCGAGAGGTACTACAAACAACCGGGACTCTACAACAAGATGATCGCCAGCCGGCCCAGGGAAAATATCCGTCCCAAGTCGGTAGAACTGATCTCTCTCCTTCAAACCGGAAACATGGATTATGCGTGGGAATATCTATCCGTGGCGGTACAGCATGGACTGAAATACATAGCGCTTCCAGACGAAATCAACCTGGGAAATTACACATATGACGATCTGTATGCCCGGGCCGTTGTCAAGGTAACCGGCAAGGAGCCGGGAACATTCATGGATATCAAGGGGAAGTCCTGCACCTACGGCGTCGCCCTTATCAAGAATGCCCCCAACAGAGAGGCGGCAATCGCCTTTTTGGCATACATGCTGGATCCGGAGGGCGGGTTGAAGGTGCTCAAAGACATGGGCCAGCCACCTTTTGTCCCGTGCAGGGTCCCCACAGAGAAGATGAAGGCCAGCCTCCCCCAGGCGCTGAAGGGCTTAGTGGAAGTCAGGAATTGAGGGATTGAGGAATTCAGGAATGGACATCTGTGTCATCTGCGAAATCTGTGGATTGGATTAAATGGAAAAGAGGGAACCGTTTTTCTGGTTAACGATTTCCTGCGGCGCCGTCGTCATGGCATTTATCCTCTTGCCACTGTTCGACATGGTGACTGCTCCCTCTCTTTCCATGCTCAAGGAGACCCTGAAAGATCGAGATGTGGTGCACTCGATCTGGCTCAGCATCTATACAGCCGCGTCGGCCGCACTGATCTCCTTTGTGTTCGGAACGCCCCTCGCCTATCTTCTGGCCCGCACCCATTTCAAGGGAAAGCGATTGGTAGAGAGCATCATTGACCTGCCCATCGTCATTCCCCACCCGGTTGTCGGTATCGCCATCCTCAGCGTTGCAGGAAAGAATCATTGGATAGGGCAGGTGTTAAGCGACCTGGGGATACGGATTATGGGGAGTGTGACAGGGATTATTACGGTGCTGACCTTTGTGGGGATCCCCTTTTATATCAACACGGTGAAAGACGGTTTTGAAGGCATTTCTCCGAGGCTGGAGAAGGTTTCGCGCAGTCTGGGGGCCTCCATGTCGAGCACCTTTTTCAGGATCACCTTTCCACTGGCGTGGCGGAGCATGGTCATCGGCCTCATCATGTGCACGGCCCGCGCCATCAGCGAATTCGGGGCCGTGGTCATTGTAGCCTATCATCCCATGATCGCGCCGGTGATGATTTATGAACGCTTTGAGGCATACGGCCTCAAATATTCCCAGCCCGTCGCGGTATGGCTCGTGTTGGTGTGTCTGTTTCTGTTTCTGGTGCTTCGCATCCTGACGCTTCGAAGGTCAAGAGAGTCATGATCCGGGTAGAAAATTTGAATGTAAGTCTGCTGGATTTCCACTTGCGGGATATCCATCTCACCGTAGACGAAAATGAATTTTTCGCCTTGATGGGTCCTACTGGCGCCGGGAAGACGGTCCTGCTCGAGGCTATCGCAGGCCTCGTCCCTATCAAGAGCGGAAGGGTATTTATCGGCCACAGGGAGGTCACCGGATTGCCCCCCGAAAAAAGGGGGATCGGGATTGTCTATCAGGACCACGCCCTTTTCCCTCATCAGACCGTACTGCAAAATATCAGTTATGGGCTTCACTTCCATAAGGCTCAAAAGGCCGATGCCGAAAACAGGCGTGAGCGCTTGATTGACCTGTTGCACCTTTCCCACATCTTGAATCGGCTTCCGATCCATTTGAGCGGCGGTGAAAAGCAGCGGGTGGCCCTGGCCAGGGCCCTGATGGTGGCGCCGGAGGTGCTTCTTCTGGATGAACCCCTGTCCGCACTGGATCCCAATTTCAGGGAGGAGATTCGGGACTCCCTGAAAGACCTTCACAAATCCTCTAAGACGACCTTTTTGATGGTGACCCATGATTTTTCCGATGCCTTCTTTCTGGCCGAGCGGGCGGCCGTGATGAATCAAGGGCGCTTGGAGCAGACCGGGGGGACAAAGGAGGTATTCCGCCGGCCGAACTCTCTTTTCGCAGCGGAATTTGTGGGCATGAAAAATGTCTTTCCAGCAACGTTTGATGGCCCCAGGGCGATGGTGGGCGATCTCAAGATCGAACTGGGTGCGCCCGTGGAAGGACCCAAGCAATATCTGTCTGTCAGGCCGGAAGACGTCGTTATCAGCAGGGAATCGGCCTCAACAAACGGCTGGACTCCATTGAGAGGCGAGATTAAGAGGGTAGTGGACTATGGGTTTTACTTCAATATATCCGTAAAGACAGGGGGGGTCATATTTCAGTCCTTGATGCCGAAGAGCATGCTCATGGATACGGATCCCATGGGCTGGAAGGAGGCCTATGTCCATTTGAGACCTTCGAGCATGCATGTGTTTTAGCAAGGAAGATCTCTTGGGCAGACAATCCATATGAGGATGTATTTCCTCGTTGATCTGTGCATCCATTGAATACTGCTTTAAGCGAGGAATTCTACGAGGTCCACAACCAAATCTACAGGGTGTGGAATTTTTTGTGATGTCTATTCTATCAAATTTGACCTATAGCTCCTCAACGTGCCCTGAAGATCCTTTTTGGCCGTCTTTGTAACGTGTGTCTTGGAGATAAGATGCCGTGAGGGCAATTCATAATGGGGAACCGGAAACGATTGAGCAGGGATTCCTATCCCTGCCGCAGTCGTTTTCTGGCATCGGAGGCCATCCGGTCTCCATTCCATAAAACATAAGAAAGGAGGAACTGAAATGAGTGAAAAAGAAACAAAGGGGATTAATCGCAGAGCTTTTTTGAAAAAAACAGGGGCGTTCACGCTGGCCACCGGGTCAGTTGCCGCCCTGGGGGGCGTCTCGCTGGCGCGTGCTGCGGCAGAAGGCGAAGAGGAGGTTATAAACCGGTATTGGGAAAAGAAACAGAAGGCGCACGAGGCCGAGGAGGCAGCGGTACGGAATCGCTACAAGGCCTTCGGGCCCCCGCAAAAATTCATTTACCGGGGGACCGACTGGTCTGACGACAAGGCGACATTTTACGCGCCCCTTCAGGAGGAATGCCCGTACCTGCCGGAATTCCAGTCCATCTTTACCGAGGGGACGGCAAGTCAGTACTTCAAGTTCACACTCAAATTCGGCATGAAAGACATCGTTCGATTTCATGGCCATTCCTGTGAGGCCTTATATTATACGCCGGCCATCCTCCGTCTCATAATCGACAAGATGTTTCCTGAAGGCGTTGTGGATCGAACACTATTGCGAGCCATAGCTGGGCAATCTCCGTGAATTGCCGATGCGATCGCCTATGTCACAGGCGGCAGGTTCCAGTTTGGAACCTTGAACATTGATCCGAGCTTAGGCCATGCAGTGGTACTGCAAAGAATTGACACCGAGGAGACCTGGATGGGGGCTTGGAAAGACGGCATTCAATCCTGGAACGCCATAAAGATTTTTGGCACACCAAACAAGGCCAACCCTCTCCCATACAAGAGATGGTCAGACTGGAAGCATGAGCCGGACACGCCGGAAGCGCAATTGAAGGACTGCAAAATCCAGTGGAAATACGACAAGTCCGAACTCCTTCAACGGCTGAGGGACATCAAGGATAACCTGAAATACCTTCCTAAAGGGCAAAAACCCACCATCGATCCCAATAAGATCAGGGAGGAATTCACCTGGCTTCAATACCGGCATCTGCGTGAGGTTTTCCAACACCCTATAAAAGAAAGTTTCCAGATCAAACGGGTGCCCAATTATAAGTGGGAATATCCCCATTGTGAACCCATGTGGGTGCCCAGATTGGATCAGAAGGCCAAGTGGGCGCCGTTTATGGAGCACCCCGAACAACTCATAGAATAATTGCAGGAGGAGGAAAGATGAAGAGAAAAAGCAATCTGCTCAAATGGATAATCATCTTTATATTTGTGCTTTGCCTGGTCTCCATGGCCTGGGCCGGCGATGACTGCAAGGCTATTTATGGAAACGGATCCCATAGGTTTTCGCTGGCCACTGGAAGTCCTGGGGAACTGGGATTACTGGAGAAGCTGGCAGAGGCCTTCAATAAAACGCATGAAACGACCCTGTGCTGGAAAAAGGCCGGGTCGGGTAAGTCGCTGAAGCTGCTTAAGGGAAAAGAGGTTGACCTGATCATGGTCCACGCCCCGGCTGCCGAGAAAAAGGCTGTCGAGGAGGGATGGGCTACAAAACGGACGCTTATCGGGTCCAATGAATTCTATATTGTGGGACCAAAAGGTGATCCTGCCAGCATTGCCCACGCCAAGAGCGCCGGTGATGCCTATGCCAGGATTGCAAAGGCAAGGGCGCCGTTTCTCTCCCGGGGCGACAACTCGGGGACCCACAAGAAGGAGATGGCCATATGGAAAAGGGCCGGTATCGAGCCCTCCGGGGAATGGTACATCATCACAAAGGACTTCATGATGGCGACTCTTAGAAAGGCCAACGAGATCAATGGCTACTTCATGACGGATAGCAGCACCTGGGTGGCCGGAAAGAAAGATCTCGGCAACCTGAAGGTGCTTTTTCGTGGTGACCCATTCCTGATCAATACCTATCACGGTCTCTGCCAACCCGAAGGGGCGACCCCCGGGCAGCCATACGCGGCCCGATTCATCGACTTTCTGGCGTCGGAGGAAGGCCAGAGTATTATCCGGGATTACGGCAAGGATCGATATGGCGAGGGAATGTACAACGACGCCGCGTATGCCAGGCAGTATGATCACTGAGCTCGCTGCTCGGACGGGAGGAGGCGAATACTCCAAAGAGAGGAGGACTGTCGAGATCGTTCAGCTCCTCAATGCCCATGACTCACAGGCCTACATGGTGAGGGCTTCTGTCCCCTTTATGGTCATCCGGGGGACAGAAGCAGGGCCGAAGCATCCGTCCTATTGCCTGGGAACGCGAAGATAATCAGATCTGGAGGAGGTCCATATGATGAGGCACACAAGAATCGTTATCGTCTTGTTTGCGATTGCCCTCTGTTGGTCCGCAATTGTCAACAGTGATGCAAGAGCAGACGCTATATCGGATAGTCTCACGGGGATACGTCTGGGCCCCGGCGAGCTTGATCTGGGAGGCGTTCTTCGGTATCGTTATGAATATCAGGATAACTTTAACGTTCAGAAATACGGCACAGAGCAAACCGATGATGTCCTGTTGACCCGTGTGAGGATGAACGTAGGGTATCGGCTGCCGCAAAAGGTTAAGTTTTTCGTGCAGTTTCAGGATGCCCGGTTCTTTCTTTCCAAATTGACCAGAGATGATTTTGGTCCAAGTTGTCCCTATTGGAATGAGCTGGATTTGCGGCAGGCATTCATGGAGTGGAGGGAAATCGGCAGCTCTCCCCTGGGCTTCAAGATCGGAAGGCAGACAATCAGCTACGGCGATTATAGAATATTCGGGCCTGGAGACTGGGGCAATGTGGGCCGCTACACCTGGGATGCAGGAAAGGTCTTATTGCAGACCTCGTCGGTGGATGTGGATATTTTTACAGCCCAGCGAATTCTTTATCTGAAAGACGCATTTGATGATGAGCACTTTCCCTATAAGGTCTACGCTGCCTATGCTCAAATCAAGTCGATCCCCAAAAACAAGCTCGATCTCTTTTACATTGTCAAGCGGGATTCTGACGATACAACCAAGGGCAAAACAGGACTTGGCGAACTCCTTGTGCAAACCGTGGGGTTCTATGGAAAGGGAAAATGGAACCGGTTCGATTACGCTTCCACCTTTGCCTATCAATTTGGAGATTATGGCAAGGACGATATCAACGCCTTCGGCTTCAACGCAGGGGCCGGATATACTCCCTTTGATCTCTGGACCCCGCGTTTTGCCGTTAGCCTGAGTTATGCCTCGGGGGATAAGGATCCAAATGACGGGACGCACGGGACGTTTGACGGGGTGTTTGGTGCCATTGATACGTATTATGGCCGGATGAACCTCTTTTCCTGGATGAATCTGGTAGATGTGCAGATCGGCGTGAGCGTAAAGCCGGTCGAGAAGATGAAAATTTCACTGGATTACCACAACTTCAGCCTGGCCCAGAAGAAAGACGCCTGGTACTACAGCAATGAGAAAAAGATGCGATTGGACCCGACCGGGGCGTCCGGATCCAGCCTGGGCGATGAAATCGATCTCATCTGGCAGTATCAGATCCATCCCCGCATAGACCTTATGGCCGGATGTGCTGCCTTCTTCCCTGGCGATTTTGTCAGGGCAACCGGAAGCCACGACAATGCCTACTGGGCCTTTGGTCAATTTAGGATTAAAATCTAGAGACAGAAAAGGAGGAAGTGAACAAGAGGGCATGGGAAACGGCATCGCATGCAATGGCACTCTCGTCGTTGCCACCCTGAGAGGCCTGAAAGAGGAGTCGGCCATGGTGAAGGCCACTGAACAGAAGGATAAGACATTATGCATATTCATGGGCTTGAAGGATGTTCCGGCCCTGGTCTCTTTCCTCAAAAAGTGGTATCCTGGGGAAACAGCGGCATGCCTTATTTACAAGGCCGGGTATGCAGCGAGTGAATTGCTGGCAAGAACGACCATTGATGGAATGGCAGCGGCCGCAAACAAGGCCAAGGAGAAGTTCCTCGGCCTGATCTATGTGGGGCCCTGCCTGGCCGGCGGTCATGGGAGTGGTCGAGTGGTTGAGTAGTCGAGTGGGCAGTGGGGGAGTTGTGTGGAGACTGCAAGAGGACTTATAGCGTGGGTGCTGCGGGAGCGGCTTTCCCGCCGCGATGGCATTCTTTCGGATCAGGTCCCTAATTGGAACCCTGGCGTGTTTGAACTCTGATCCATAACTGGCCGATATGGTTAGGGGTACGGATAGCATGGGAACAACAGATGCGACTCGCGCGGGGTTGAAAAGGGAACTCGGCGTGGGCTCTGCCATGATCCTCGTCATTGCCAACATGATAGGGACCGGGATATTTACCACATCCGGTTTTATCATGGAGGCCCTTGGCGATCCCATGGCCATGCTCCTGTGCTGGTTTATCGGCGGGGTTCTGGCCCTTTCAGGTGCCCTCTGTTATGGCGAACTGGGCGCCATGTTTCCCAGTGCCGGGGGAGAATATGTGTACCTGCGCGAAAGCCTCGGCAGATTGCCCGGCTTTCTCTCCGGGTGGATCTCCCTGATTGTCGGGTTCTCAGCGCCCATTGCGGCCGCGGCCATGGCCTTTGCCTCCTATTTTTTCCGCGTGTTTCCAAACGCCTTGCCCGGCACCCCCCATGCCCCCTTGATTGAGATCGGATGGCTCCATATCTCGCCTCTGTCCCTCCTTGGCGTAGGGGTGATCATTCTCTTCTCGCTCATCCATTGTTACAGCCTTTACCTCGGAAGCCGTGTCCAGAACGTGCTGACGGTGTTCAAGATCGTGGTCATCCTCGCATTTGTGGGAGGTGGGATCGCATTCGGGCATGGGTCCATGGATCATTTTTCTTCTGGATTGGATAAGGGCGCCCTTTTCTCCACAGGGTTTGCCTCCTCCCTCATCTTTATCTCGTTTGCCTACAGCGGGTGGAACGCGGCAGCGTATTTAGGCGCTGAGATCAAGAACCCTGACAGGAATCTGCCCCTCTCTCTGTTCTGGGGGACCCTTTCGGTCATGATCCTCTACCTCCTCCTGAACGTCGTTTTTATCTATGCACTTCCTGCATCGGAGATGAGCGGCGTCCTGGAGGTCGGCGCCGCATCGGCCTTCGCCCTGTTCGGAGAAAGGGTTGAAAGGATCTTTGCGGGGGCCATCACCTTCTGCCTTCTCTCTGTCATCAGCGCCATGATTCTGGCCGGCCCCAGGGTCTATTATGCCATGGCAAGGGATAATCTCTTTTTCGCCCGCTTCGGCCAGGTCACCCGGAGACATGGAGCGCCGGCCCAGGCTATTTTTCTGCAGGCCGCTATCGCCACCCTGATGGTTGTCACATCGTCTTTTGACAAACTCCTTATATATATCGGCGTTACCCTATCGCTCTTCGCGATGCTTACGGTAATCGGTATGATGGTCTTGCGAGCAAAGGGGCTTTACCTCAAAAGTCCCTACCGGACCTTCGGCTATCCGATCACGCCCATCTTTTTTATCATGTTCAACCTGTGGATGATTTTCTTCTGCATAAAGGACAACCCGATGGTTTCCCTGTACAGTGGAGCAACCATCGCTTTCGGGGTCCTGGTCTTTTTCTGTTTTAACAAAAAGGCAAAACAGATTGCGCAAGGGTTATAGTGAAGCCGTCAGACTCTCTTAAATGGCCTCACGGCGACACTACGAACAAGGGACAGGGAAAAATATCGATCGTAAAAGGCGAAGGGCAGGCCCATCCCGCTTTCGGCTTGACAAGGGAGAAGGGAATCATTATAAAGACAATTGAGGCAAGAAGTCTCTCAGGGTCAAGAAGCCCAAACGTCCTAAAAAAAGATATTTAAGAATAATTAAACACCACGAAGGTGAATCCTCCCCGAGAGGGAGGGCTTTCGTGGTTTTTTTTTGACAGAAAGGAGCATGTGTTGCTTTTACAACCGTTTATGCGCGAGGGGATGATGCCCCTCCCTGTGACCTTTATCTCCACCATCAGCCGCGACGGGATACGGAATATCGCCCCCTGGTCTTGCGTGATGCCCATATTGCGGCCCTTGGACCTGGTCTGTGTGGCCTCGGCCAAGAAACGCGATACCCTGGTCAATATCCGGGAGACCGGACAGTTTGTCCTGAATCTGGCAGGCGTGGCCATGCAGGACAAGGTCATCCCCACCGCCCGGTACAGTCCCCCCGACGTGGACGAATTCGTTGAGGCGGGACTCGATGAAAAGCCTTCCCAGGTGGTCAAACCGCCGGGCATTGCCGGTTGCTATGCCTGGATGGAATGCGAACTCGTGAGGGAATTCGAGGAAGACCGATACGCGCTCATCGTAGGAAAAGTGCTGCGGCTCGAGGTGGCCGATGACGTATTGAAAGCGGACGGGTCCCTGGATACTGAAAGGGCAAGGCCCCTCCTGATCACCGGCAGCAGAAAGGGAATGCATTTCTGCACGCTTCAGGACCTGGGTATATCAGAGGCCTTTTCAGCCATGTTCCCGGACGGAAATGATCCGTTTGAGAAAAAATACGCACCATGATTGGCTCATGAGCGAAGCCTCTGGCCGGCACCAAAAGCCAGTGGTCAGAGGTCAGGAGTCAGAAAAGCCCGTATCCCAGTCTCCCTGAAGAGACTGGATCTTCGACCCGTAACAATTAACCAGAATCCAGTACCCAGTAACGAGTATCGCGAGTATCCAGCAACCAGTAACGAGCAACCAGTTTCATACGAGTGAAGGAGAAGATCCCATGAATGCAGACGAGATCATGGAACATGAAGACTTCAGGCGGTGCGCCGAGTTCCATGGGCACATCTGCCCTGGACTGGCCATCGGGTACCGTGCCGGCAAAGCGGCCCTCGCATGGCTTGAGGAGGGACGGGCCCCGGATGAGGAGATCGTGGCCACTGTGGAGACCAATGCCTGCGGCACGGACGCCATTCAGGTCTTGACCGGGTGCACCCTGGGCAAGGGGAACCTTCTTTACAAGGATCGGGGGAAACATGTGTACACGGTCGTAAGCCGAAAAACGGGAGAGGGAGTCCGCATCGCCCTGCTCCATGGCGTCATGAAGCTGAGCGATCGACACCTGAACCTGATTCAGAAAATCAGGGAGGATCAGGCCACGCCGGAGGAGAAACGCGAGTTCCAGGCGCTTCACCTGAATAAAGGACGGGCACTCCTTGAAACACCCTTGGAAGAGCTTTTTTCGATCAGGAAAACCAGCGCCCCCGTGCCCGAAAAGGCCATGATTGAACCATCCATGCCCTGCGACCGCTGCCAGGAGCCCACCATGCTCTCCAGGCTGGAAAAAATCAACGGACAATCTTTGTGCAGGGACTGCGCAGGATGATGATTGCCGAACATGACATAAATGTCGGGCCTCAAACGGGGCTGGTCGCCTCTTACAAAGGGATCCTTCGCAAAAAGGCCCTCTTCTTTTTTGCCCTGCTGGCGCTCCTGGTGATACTGGCTGGCTACGCCATCGCAGCCGGGACCTATGACCTGTCGACGCTGAAGGTCATCCGGGCCCTTTTGGGCTATGAGGAAGGGGCTGCCGGCATCGTGATCTGGAATATCCGCATGCCCCGGATTGTGGCAGCCATCGTGGCCGGGTGGGGACTGGCCATCTCGGGCGTGGCGATGCAGTGCCTCCTCAGAAATCCCCTCGGCTCTCCCTTTACCCTGGGGATCAGCCATGGGGCTGCCTTTGGCGCGGCCCTCGCCATCGTGGTCCTGGGAGGGGGCGTCGCCCAGAGCAGCGTCCTGAGGACCACGGCCTCAACCCTGGTATTTGTTGAGGACGTCTTCTCAGTCACCTTCTTTGCGTTTTTAGGCGCCATGGCGGCCACCCTGGTGATCCTGGCGCTCTCCAGGATGAAGCGGCTCTCACCCGGCTCCATTATCCTGGCCGGGGTTGCCCTTTCCTCCCTCTTTGTTTCAGGGACCATCCTGATCCAGTATTTTGCCACAGAGGTGGAGATTGCCACCATTGTCTTCTGGACCTTCGGCGATGTCTCCCGATCGAGCTGGCAGGAGATCGGCGTGATGACAGCGGCGTCGGCAGTCGTCACCGTCTATTTTGTCCTGAACCGATGGAAGCTGAATGCCCTCTCTTCGGGGGAGGACGTGGCCAAGGGGATCGGGGTGGATGTGGAGAAGGTGCGATTGTGGGGCATGCTCATGGCCGCCCTGGTGGCCGCCCTGGTGACCGCCTTTCACGGGGTCATCGCCTTTCTGGGCCTCCTGGCCCCCCATATTGCCCGGCGCATGGTGGGGGCGGATCATCGTCTTTTGATTCCTTTTGCCTCTATCGTGGGGGCTCTCCTCCTTCTCCTGGCGGACACGGCGGGCCGGATCCTGATAGGCTCGGGAACCCTCCCCGTAGGCGTCCTCACCTCTTTTATGGGCGCGCCGCTCTTTCTCTATCTTCTCACAAGGGGGTACGGAAAATGATGCTTAACATTGCCGGCGTCGAGTTCAGCTACAACAGCCACCCCATTCTCAGCGACATCCACCTTGAGCTGGATCGAGGTCAGATCCTGGCTGTGCTGGGGGTGAACGGGGCGGGGAAATCGACCTTTTTGAAGTGCATCAACCGGATACTCCGCGTCAGGAAGGGATTGATCGGTCTTGACGGTGAAGATGTCCTCCGTATGAAAGGCGATGAAATTGCCAGACATATGGGATATGTGCCCCAGAGATACGGCGAGGAAGAACTGGCGGTCTTCGATGCAGTCCTCCTGGGGCGAACGCCCTACGTAAAATGGAAGGCCGATGAAACGGATCTCAAAATCGTTGAAACCACCATCAAACAGATGGGCCTGGAGGCCCTTGCCATGCGGCCGGTGAGCACCCTCAGCGGCGGCGAGATGCAGAAGGTGGTTCTGGCCAGGGCCCTGGCCCAGGAACCGGACCTCCTGCTGCTGGATGAGCCGACCAGCAATCTGGACCTCAAAAACCAGTTGGAGGTCATGGGCCTGGTCCGCGCTGCCGTCAGGGACCGGGGGCTTTCGTCTGTCATCTGTCTGCACGATATCAACCTGGCATTTCGATATGCCGACCGGTTTCTGATGCTCAAGGACGGCAGGGTCCACACCCAGGGAGGCAGGGACGCGGTTACCCCGGAGGCGATTCACCAGGTCTACGGGGTCCGGGTGATCCTGGGCGAAGTCCAGGGATATCCCATTGTTGTGGCCCTGAATGGAGACAGGGGCAAACTGGCAAGCTGTTGAGCTGTTAAGCTATTAAGCCGGTGATTGACGAGCCTATTGGCCTCCGCTTACGAGCTCATCAGCTTATAGGCTTCCGTGCCTATAAATTTCTGAAAGTCTGAGAAAAGGAGATAAGGGATGAAAAGACCTTCA
The DNA here is from genome assembly GCA_964409475.1 of uncultured Desulfobacteraceae bacterium. GTDB lineage: Bacteria > Desulfobacterota > DSM-4660 > Desulfatiglandales > Desulfatiglandaceae > AUK324. Next base: position 22,087 of record CAYPDL010000039.1, read on the forward strand.
TGTTTTTTTCTGTTGTGCTGTATGACAGCCCTTGCATCACTGATTGCTGCGGGTCATTCCATGGCCGGCGAATCCATTAACATTACGGACATGGGCGGCCGCAAGGTGGCGGTCCCCGCGGATGCCAGGCGCATTATCGCCATCGGCCCCGGGACCTTGCGTCTTATCTGTTATCTGGACGCAAGAGACAAGGTCGTGGCGATCGAGAATTTTGAAAAGGTCCGCTCACAGGGTCGACCCTATTGGACCGCCAGTCCCGAACTGAAGGATCTCCCGGTGATAGGGCCCGGCGGCCCCCAGCACATCAACAAAGAGCCCGACCTCGAGGCGGTCCTCAAGGTCAAACCCGACGTGATCTTTGCGACCTACATGAAACCTCCTACGGCCGACGCCCTCCAGAAAAAGATCGGCATCCCGGTGGTCATCCTTACCTATGGCCCCTTTCCGGATTTCGATGAAAAGGTCTATGATTCGCTGAGGATCGCCGGCAAGATCCTGGGAAAGGACGATCGCGCCGAAGCGGTCGTCCATTTTATTGAAGGCGCCAAAAAGGACCTTCGGAAGAGAACCGAGGGCATCGACCCTGCCAACCAACCCACGGTTTATATCGGGGGAGTTGGTTTCAGGGGGCTACAGGGCATTGAAAGCACCGATCCAACCTACATCCCCCTCGATTGGGCCCGGGCCAACAACATCGCAGCCGGCACATCCAAGGAAAGCCACCTCTTTATTGACAGGGAGAAACTCCTCATGTGGAATCCGGACGTCATTTTTGTGGATGCCGGAGGATATGGTCTCATAAAGCAGGATTTTGAAAAGAAGTCCCAGTTCTATCAGTCCCTGAAGGCCTTTCAGAACGGCCGCGTGTATGTGCTTCTGCCGTATATCTACTACGTGGCCAACATCGGTACGGCCATCGCCGATGCATACGGGGCAGGCAAGGTCCTGTATCCAGACCGCTTCAAAGACATCGATCTGCCAACAAAGGCGGATGAAATCTATGCGTTCCTTGTAGGGGCCCCGGCATACAAAAGGATGGCCCGGGACTTCGGTGAACTCCTGGCCCCGTTTTAGTTGCCCCTGCAAACCGGGGATGCTCCCCGAAACAAAGGCGCCGATCCGGAGGCTGCCTGTTCCGGCATGGAGACTGCCAGGATACGGATGATGAGGACGATCAAAAGGGGGACCTGGATGATTAAGATGGTCGGTATTATCCCGCCCCCCCCTTTCCTTCCCTTTACGCTCTTTTTTCTGTAAACTGCCCCAAAAAAATCGGCCTTCCGGCGTCAAGAGTGACCGCATGTGTCAATCTCGTGTGCTATGGTAGCCGGCAAAGGACAGAAGTTAGAGATCGGATGTCAGAGGCCGGTGGTCAGAAGCCGGGAGTCAGAGATCAGAAGCCTGGCTTCAGAGGTCAGGTGACAGGCCCTTGATTCTTCAATTTTCAGTCTTCAATTCTCAATTACAAGCGGCATCCAGTTCCCAGGATTGCGTTTCGAGTTTCCAGCATCCAGCATCCAGTATCCATTGATTTTCAACGGGTTTTTTTATACAGGATATGCGGCAACCGTGTCGACCGGTTTTATTCTTTCAAACTCTTGATCGCCGCCTTTCCGCTCTTCACAGGAAACGGATCGAGACAGAAACTTCACCAGGCAGAAACCATGAACGTCCAATCCGCAAGTTAACTATCCTCAAACGCCACATCAAACACCTTGAATTTTCTATGTGCATCCAGTAGGTTTTCCCGTTATACTCACCAAAATCCTATCAGGCGGGCCGACAGGGGCAGGCAGATGGGGGGTGTTGACAAAAGAATGCCGGAATGCCGGGAAGAGGAGAATACTCGGGGGGATGTGGCTTTTAAACTGGAGATATTATGGAGATCAGGTTTACATTTGAGGAACGGGAGATTCAGAGATCGGTTCGGAAATTCGTTAAGAACGACCTTCTGCCCATTTGCCGGGAGGTTGATGAAACAGGAGTGCTTCCTGACGGCGTAAGGGAAAAACTCCTTTCAATGGGCCTACTTAAAGCCTCCTTCCCTGAAGCCTGGGGCGGCGTGGGGGGAACGTTTACAGGGATGGTCATTGCGTTAAAAGAGATATCCTATGCGACCCTGGTGCCTGCCTGGCTCCTGTTTGAAAACTTCATGCTGGCCTACCCCTTGCTGAACTATGGATCCGACGCTTTGAAATCCACCTATCTGGGGCCTCTCCTTTCTCTAAAACGGATTGGGGCCTTCGCCTTTACTGAGACCGATACCGGATCCGATCCCCTTCAGCTCAAGACCACAGCACAGAAGGTGGGAGAGGGGTGGCTGATCAACGGTTCGAAGCGCTTTATCACCTATTCGGGGATATGCGATCATCTCGTCCTTTTCGCTAAGACAGGAGAGGGCGTGTCCGCGTTTTTAGTAGAATCAAGAGGAAAAGGGTACAGGCCAGGGAAAAGAGAGACCTTTATCCATGCCAAGGGATTTGACAACGGGGATCTCTATCTCGAGGACTACCTTGCGCCGGATGACCATCTGATCGGTCGGTCGGGCCAGGGGTTTGAAATCCTGCTGAAGACCGAGACCGTGGGGAAGATCGCATTCTGCGCGCTTTTTGTGGGGATGGCACAAAGGGCGTTCGATCTGGCCGTCACGTATGCGGTTCATCGCAGCCACAGGGGAAAACCCATCGGCGCCAGATTCCAGATGACCCAGGTGAAACTTGCCAGTATGCTGACAAAAATAGAGGCCATGAAGGCGTATCTTTTTCATGTCTGCGCCTTGGTGGATCAGGGAAAAGATGTCTTTACGGAAGCGGCTGCCCTGAAATTGTTCGTTGCGAGCGAGATAAAGGCGATCACATCCGATGGCATGGAGATTCACGGGGCTTACGGTCTCAGCAGCGAATATGATATCGCCGGCCTGTATCAGACGGCCATCAGCGCCCAGGTGGTCATGGGGAGTCTGGATATCCAGCGGGTGATTGTCGCCAAAGGCGCCCTCAGCAGGGGGGGCGGATGAACTATGCAGCAACCAAACCGTGATTTGAAAGACGAAAAAATGAAGGCCCTTCTGATAGGGATCTGTCTGCCGCACCAGGACATGGCAGTCAGGGAGGCCTCCATGCAGGAACTGGAACGGCTGGCGGATACGGCCGGATTTGCTGTCTTAGGGAAGTACATCCAGCGAAGGGACAAGCAAAGTCCGCGGACCTATGCCGGGGAGGGCTTCATCGGGAAGTGCCTTGAAGAGGCAGGTGAAGAGGTTGACATCCTGATCTTCGATAACGATCTGACCGGTTCTCAGGCCCGCAATATCGAGAGGATATTTTCCATCGAGGCCATCGACCGCACCGAGGTGATCCTGAGGATCTTTCATGCCCACGCGCAGACAAAAGAGGCCCGGCTCCAGGTCAGATTGGCGGAGCTGAAATACGAGCTTCCGAGGCTGAAAAGCATGTGGACCCACCTCGACCGGGAGCGGTTCGGCAGCAGAGCCGGGGCCGGGGTTGCGTTCAGGGGGATGGGGGAAAAGCAGAGCGAGAAGGACCGGCAGCGGCTTCAGCGGGAGATCTACGACATAGAAAAGACCCTTGCCACCATCATCCGACGGATCGACACACAGAGGAAACGACGCCAGAGGGACTGCCGAAATATCAGTCTGGTGGGATACACCAATGCAGGGAAGTCCACCCTGTTCAACAGGTTGACCAATGCCCATGTTCTGGTTGAAGACAGGCTGTTCGCCACACTCGATTCCACGGCCCGATCCCTGAATCAGGCGACCCTCCGGGATGTGGTGATCAGTGACACGGTAGGGTTCATCTCGAACCTGCCCCACCATCTGATCGCCTCCTTTCGGGCAACCCTGAGGGAGGCAGAGGACGCCGACCTCCTCTTGAACGTCATTGACATATCCGATGATGATTTCGAAAGACATATGGCGGAGGTGGATGGGGTACTGAGGGAGATCGGGGCGGGCGATATCCCTCAATTACTGGTATTCAACAAAACAGACCGGGCCGACATCTCGGTGATGGGAAGGGTCCGGAGGAATTATCCAGGGGCCGTATTGATTTCAGCAGCGAGGGGAGACCACATTGACCGTCTGCTGGATGAGATCCACGGGCGCCTGAATGCCCCCCGGCAATACCTGTTGGCGATTCCCCAGGGCTGCCAGAAGGCTATCCACTACGCCCATAGCCGGGGCAGGATCCTGGTGAAGGAATATGACGGCAATCTGGTGAAGCTGACCGTGGAGATGGGGAACAGGGAGATCAAACATCTGGAACAGTATGTAGTGAATGAGTCTTAAGAGGGTCAGATCTACGTTTGATCCACGTTATTAAATGGGATGGTCCCCCAGATCACGATGATGACGATCTCCGTTGGAGATGGAACGGAATACCTTGCCCGTTTAGAATTCCTGCCGAAGGGCTTCGTGATATTCGCGGCACTATTATTCTGGCAGGGTGACGATGACATGGGTGCCATCTTCATCGGATGTGGTGAAACTGACATCGCCGCTGTGCGCCTTGGCAATGAGTTTCGCGCTGTAAGTGCCAAGGCCGGTTCCCCCTCTTTTGCCGCTTGAAGCGAAGCGGTCGAAAAACCTGGGACGGATCTCCTTGGGTATAACGCCCTGGTTATGGATATCAATGATGTGAGCACCCTCGGAACTCACGCCTACCCTTACCGTACCGTTTTCCGGTGTGGCTTCGACGGCGTTTTTAATGAGATTCACGAACAGGTTTTCCAAAAGAGATGGAACCCCCAATAGATAATACGTCTGGCCTTCAGTCGGATGCGCTCCTTCGATAAGAAAGATGATCCGAATCGAACGGAGCAGGCACAAGGCTTCTAACTGCTTTTCCACTAAAGAGAACAGCTGAAAAAGATCTACCTTGGTTGGCTCGTGAACGTAGGAGTCCGCCTCGATCTTATAGAGGGTGAGGGAATTCTCAACCATGTTCAGCATTCTCTCGCCGCTCTTTTCAATGTACGTTACGATTTCCCGCTGCTCTTGGGTCAGATTGTCATCATAGAGCAATGTAGCCGATAAACCAGCAATGTCGACCAGAGGGGTCTTCAAGTCATGCCTGGCGACTCTCTCCAGGTCTTCCCTCATCCGTTCTAGGCGTTTGAGTTCGGTGACATCTACGCCGACCTTCCAGCTCTTCCAACCGGGAAAGGGAAAATATCTTGAGATATCCGACCATGCGATAACCTTTTCGGAGCCGTCCTTTGCACGAAAACTCCACTCCCTTCCCGATTCACCTGCAGTCCGAATGCCGTTTTTTTTATCAGGAAGAAACAAGTCCAGAACTTCGGGATGGCCCCGGATATCTTCAGGTGCATAGCCGCTTATCCGCTCGAATTCCCGGCTGTAAAAGAGAATGCCGCCGTCCTCGTCGTAAGCGAAGATGATGACAGGCATCTCCTTCAGCATCTCCTTCAATGCCTTTTCGTTTGTCCGTAATGCGTCTTCGGCTGCCTTGCGTTTCTGAATCTCCTGCCGAAGAAGCTCATCTTTCTGCTTGAGGCGTTCTGTCAATTCTCGAATGCTATGATCCATGGAGCGATTCTCGTGCAATCTATGTTGATGACCTCGTAACAGTTTAGCACTTTGATAAGGCGCATCGTAAGATGTTCGGGCAGTGGGGGTCTCTCTGCAATATTCTCAGAAGGCTAACGTCTTACAAAACCTCATTGTTTCCCAATAAACGAATGAATAACTGTTCGCAGGGTCCAGTGATTTACGTGTCAGGCGGATTTTTCTCGGACCCTGCCAACTGATTCCATCAACTACTCTTTATCCAAAACCTTCCGTATGGTTCTGGCAATGTCATGCCTTACAATCGGCTTCATCACATACTCCCGAATGCCCATGGCTTTGGCCCGCTTTTCATCTATCATCTCGTTGAATCCTGTGCAAAGGATAATGGGGATATCAGGCCTTATGTCCAAAAGTCTGGGGGCCAATTCAGCACCGGTCATATTTGGCATGGTCATGTCTGTGATGACCAAGTCGAATTTATCCGGTCGAGCCTCGAAGGCCTTCAATGCTTCCACACTGCTGGTTCGGGGAGTCACGTGATAGCCGATCTCCTCTAATGTCTGCTCCAGCATTTGGATGATGAGCTCTTCATCTTCCACCAACAAGATCCGCTCACTACCTCTTTGGATCGGCCCTTGAGAGAGGACTTCGGGTTCTAAGACGCCGATGTCGATGATGGGGAGATGGACATGGAACGTTGTGCCTTTTTTGGGTTCACTCTGAACCTCAATCTCACCCCCATGACCTTTGACGATCCCATGGACCACCGAAAGACCCATACCCGTACCTTCACCAGGGGCCTTTGTCGTAAAATATGGATCAAAAATCCTACTCATTACCGCCTTGTCCATGCCATGTCCTGTATCGCTCACAGTGAGTCTGAGGTATGTCCCGGGGGAAAGGCCCAGATCGACCTTCAAATCATCTACGCCAATTTCCTCTTCTGTAAGGGTCACTTCCAGCACTCCCCCCTTCTCTCTCATCGAATGATAGGCGTTGGTGCAAAGGTTCATAACCACCTGGTGAATCTGAACGGGATCGGCCATTACCGGCCTGCAATCCGCTTTTATCTCCTGGCGGATCTCAATGTTCTTTGGTATTGAGGATCTTAGCAGTTTACCGGCTTCTTTTACGATGGATTGAATCCGGACCGGTCTCCTTTCCTTTTCTGCCTGGCGACTGAAGGCGAGGATCTGCTGAATCAGGTCTTTGGCGCGATCCGCGGCCTTCAGTATTCCGTTCAGATTTCTCTGGGCCTTGCTCCCTTCGGGCACATCGTCCATGGTCAGCTCAGTGTACCCGATAATCGGATAGAGGACATTGTTGAAGTCATGGGCAATGCCGCCGGCCAATGCGCCAACGGCCTCCATCTTCTGGGCCTGCCGGAGCTGGGCTTCTAACTCCTCCTCTTTCCGCTTCACTATCTTCAACTCTGTTATGTCGTTCAAAACAACCGATACCCTTACAGGCCGTCCCTTCTCGATGGTAGCCCGGGTGTTTGTGATCATCCAGAGCTCCCTTCCGTCTTTACCCTTCATCGTGTATTCGGTAGTGGCAAGGGCGACCTCCTCATCGGTGCTCCTTTCAATATTTTCAGCAAAGAGCAATTTGCTCTCTTCAGTCAGCAAATCCATAAAATCCATATTCAGCAGTTCTTCACGGGAATAGCCGGTATAATCACTGAGAGTATCATTTACACGTACAATCTGTCCATTTATAAGGTCAAGCTCGCAGATGCCAGCAGGAGCGCATCTCACAAACTGCCTGTATTTTCTTTCACTCTCCCGAAGTTCTTCCGTCCTTTCCTCAACCCGCCTTTCCAATTCATCATAAGCCTTTTTCAAGGCCTCCTTGGCCTGCCTGCGCTCAGTAACGTCATTCAGAATGACAACAATTGAACGATGTTCTTTCTCTTTGACAGGTATCATGGTTACAGAACTCTGTCTGCCGTTCAGCACGAGTGGCGAATCCTCTGTGATCGCCTGCGGTGCGTCATCCAGTTCTGTCATAAGTTTCTTGACAGCCTGGTAATCAACCCCGCTAAATAGCTGTGTGAAATTCAAGCCTAACAACTGTTCCTCTGGAATACCAATCGACGAAATGGCTGCCGGGTTTGTGTAAACTATATCTGCCTCAGGGGTAAGCTCTAAAATCCCCTCTGACATGTTGCCCAAGATTGCCTCAAGGTGTTTTTTGGAACAGAGCAACTCCTTTGTGATTGCCCTCTGATATACATCTTCAAGCCCCACAATCTTTCCTGCCGATTGATGCCCCATTCCCTCGTCCAATCGGTCCAGTATAGAAAGAACATGTTGGCTCATCTTATCAAATGGTCCTTTGGCAATGCAGGCATTGGCGCCAAATTCAGCAAAATCTATCCTGCCCTCGGCGGCCAAGGCAGAAAAGACCACAAAATGAACGTCCTTTAGTCTCGGCATGTTGCGAATAATCCGACATAATTTCTCTCCACAGATATTAGGCATCAAAAAGTCACAAAATATGACGCCTGGAATGTAGTTCTTCAAAATATCCAGTGCAGAAAGACCGTCTGCTGCTGTCAGCACCTCGTGTCCTTCCTTTTCAAGAAAACGGCTCATCATCTTCAGCATGCCGGGATTGTCGTCCACTATCAGTATCTTCTTCCTCATCTCCTCACTCTCCTTGAGTGTAAAGGGGTCTACTCTTGACTCATGTTCACTTGGGCCCTCAGCGTCTCAATGATTTTTATCAATTTTCGGCCCTTCGAGATAGTTGCGCGCATCCTTTGTACCACACTGCTGACCGGACGGTATCGCTTCATATGAAACTCCCTGCCTATCCCATCTAATGTGTCTTGGTTGCAGATACGTAGCGACATTTCCGGGTTGATTTGAGAGCCCCTTTCTTGGTTCATTAAGCTCAGCTCGATCCACACCAAGGATCTTACACACTTCTCCTTCTATCCTGTCCGCTCGCCACCCTCTCCCCCTGTTCATAACGTGATACCACGCATTGGGATATTGTATTCTCAGTGGCCTTAACATGGTATATCATCACCACATTCACACATTCAACAATATGAGTCAAGAAATAAGCCCCCTTATTTAAAAGGGCGGTCCCTGTAGGATAGCTTCCGTCTATTATCGAAAGCTGATACGAGATCGAGGGAGTTGTGGATTGATCATGAGGCTTTCTCTCCCAACAGAAAAAAAAGCTCCTGTCAGGAGATGGTAGGGCACATTTTGAGGTGGTGTTCCATGGAAACCTCTGGATGAAAGGTTCAAGTTTCCGGGTTCAAAGTTCAGTCCAGCCGCTGACCGTCGGGGCAGTCATTTTGATCGATCAGGAGACCTTGACCCCAGGAAGTTTCATAGAAGGCCTCGAATTTCCATCTTCGTAACTCTTTAGCCTCTTGATAGAAGGCGGGGCAACATGACAGGGCTGTGGGGGTCTCTTTCCCAAAGGACGCAAGACCTTGGCTCATTGCATGGAGACG
>CAYPDL010000040.1:0-25624 GCA_964409475.1 uncultured Desulfobacteraceae bacterium
TGGAAATTGAACCCCGGCACATTCAGATCACTTAAAACCTCCGCTTGATCCAAAGCTTCCAAACGTCGCAAACAACGTGATTGTAGATCCTGCCGGACCCGACGGCTTCGTCCGACTTCAAATAGCTCAGTAAGCCCTTTGTGTCTAAAGCCCTTGATCATACTTTGTATATAGTACCATTTTTTGTTACAGTGTCAACAGGTTTGGTACAACGTACAATTCGGATTTTAGCCAAAATTCAGTGGTTGGCAAACCTAACGAGACTGTCGAAAAAGTAGTTCTGGTGGGGCAGCGGGTCCTTACATCACGATCCTTGAGGCCCTGTGTGATCTATGAGGGATATGCGGCTCACGGGAAGTTGGCCGCGGCCCGGCAAATGGCGTTCCATCGTCAGGCCCGTGTGTTGCCTACCCAATCCTGCAAGGCGGGACGGTCTGATTTTCTTGACACCCGATGCCGCTTCTCCCATACTCCAGTGGAAAAGCAGCGCATGAACACAGGCAGTTCTTACCACGGCAACGCGCTCTTCAAACATGCCTGTATCTGTACCCTCCGGAACCCGTCCGAGCGGGGACAGGATGAGCTGCCGGCATCCATCTTTTGTCGGGAGTTGGAAGAGCATGAAGGGATTTAGGAATTCCCATCCCGGAATGGGGGACAGATGAAAATCTGGATGCAAAGGGTATTGGCGCTGGGACTCCTGTCCCTTGGGGCAGCATTGATCTTCCTCCCTTATAGACAGGGGAAAGGAGACTGCAATCATGAAAAAAGTCATTTACTTTAGTCTCACTATGATCACCCTCCGGCTGTCTTCAGCGCCGATGTTCAGGCGGCAGATGAAGGGCAATGGAATGCCCGGCGGACAGACTGATCATTTGTAATGAATAGGGGGCATTCCGAAAAAGAAAGCTTCAGCACGGTATCCGTGAGACAGGGAGTTTGTTTTAATCACCCAACCAACGATAACCTGTTGATATCTCTATGCTCTATCTAATCCATTTTTCCTCTTGACAAGAACGACATAGGGTTGTCTCGCATACCTCACGCAAATTTCTATTCAATCGGGGACGTTATGGCGAAGAAAGTAGAGATTCCAACCCTTTGCAGGATGTGTGACCAGGGTTGCGGCATTCTGATTACCGTCGAAGACGGAAAACCCGTTCATGTTCGGGGTAATCCGGTCCATCCTTTCAACAAAGGTTGGATATGCGTCAAGGGCAAATCCTGCCTGGATCTTTACTATTCACCTAACCGTTTGAAGACCCCTCTCATTCGACATGGGAGCCGGCTCATGGCGACCACTTGGGATGAAGCGCTCGGCCATATCTCTGAGAAGCTTGAAAGGCTGAAGGAAAAATGGGGTCCCCAGGCCCTGGGAATCTATTATGGGGAAGGGGTAGGTCACCAGGAAATCAGATTTTACATGAAGCGATTTGCCAATGTTTACGGCACACCCAATTTCATGAGTGTCGGCTCTATCTGCAATGCTTCTCGAACCCTCGGGGAGACGCTGACCTTTGGCGGGCTCACCAAACCGGACATGGCCAATTCCAGATTCGTAATGGTCTGGGGCGCAAATCCCCTGGTTTCCCACGAACCGGTCCCACCAAAAGTCATAAACCGCCTCGGGAAATCGAATGTTCGCCTTATTGTGATCGATCCTCGAAAGACCGAGACGGCTTCAAAAGCGAATGTGCACCTGGCCATTTGCCCGGGAACCGACGACACTCTGATTCTCAACATGCTTCATGTCATATTCACCGAAGCGCTCTGGGACCGTGAATTTACCGACAAATGGGTGAATGGGTTCGAGACCCTGCGCGCCGAGGTGATAAAATCCCGCTTTTCACCCGAAAGGGGTGCTGCCGGCACCGGTATCGACCCGGGTCTGGTCCGGCATGTCGCGCGAGCCTATGCAGAAACAAAGCCCGCCTGTATTTTTACCGGAAACGGTCTGGAGCATCATCCATCGGGTGTAAATACCACAAGACTTCTGGCTGCTCTAAAGGCTATTACGGGAAATCTTGATGTTCCGGGAGGTGACCTGTTTACCCCGAAGCCATTGATGAAAGACATCACCACCCCCCTTCCCCAATCGAAGACCCCGGCAATCGGCGCTGAACGGTTTCCGGTTTTCTGCAAGGCCCGCGGAGAAGGCCATGCCCTCTGTGTTACCCGGGCCATCCTGGAGGAAGAACCTTATGCCATCAAAGGGTTAACCATAACCGGCGGAAATCCCACCCTTGAATGGCCCGACAGCAAACGCACCCGGGAAGCCTTGAAAAAATTGGAATTTCTTCTGGTTATTGACTTGGTGGAGTCACCCGACAGTTGTTACGCGGATGTGGTCCTTCCCGCCTGCACCTTTCTGGAGCGGGATGAGCACCGCACAAACGTCTATCTGAATCTGAGTCATATAACGCTTAGAAGAGCCGTGACAGAGCCTTTGTACGGTATTCCGGATCAGATGATCTGGATAAAACTGGCGCACGCCATGGGCTACGGCGAGTATTTCCCGTGGAGTACATGTGAAGAAGGGATTGATGATCTCCTGAAGGATCTGGGGGTGTCATATGCAGGTCTCGTGGCTGAAGGGGGATTTCATGAATATGCACAAAGGACTTACAGAAAATATGAAACGGACGGGTTTCACACCCCTTCCGGAAAAGTTGAGATTTTATCGGAACGTCTGAGAAGTTTTGGATATGATCCTTTTCCGATTCGTGGACAGATGGCAGAAACAAAGCCCCGAGAAGAGATGGGTGAATTTCCCTTGATCCTGAGCACAGGGGGAAATCTGCTTCCCTATACCCACTGGCAATTCCGATACATCCCGCGGCTCAACAAAAGGGCGCCTGAGCCGTTTCTCGAAATTCATCCCGATACGGCTGCCCAATCGGGAATCTCTGATTCCGATACAATTGAAGTGATGACCGAAACCGGAACAATCCAAATCAAGGCCCGTGTTACCGAAAACATATGCTGCGGAACTGTACACATGGCCCAGGGCTGTGAGAACAGCAATGCAAATCTATTAACATCCGTTGATGATTCTGACCCCATTTCAGGCTTTCCCAACCTGAAGTCCGTGAGGTGCGCGGTCAGGAAACTGTCAGTTTCAAGTCCAAACAGGCCTATCATGCCCTAACTTCAGTGGCGCCTGGTACTATCTCCCCGGGAAGGCAGGCTATTGATTTCATCCCGCCGTCTGACAAGTTCTCCTTGTGCGAGCCTCAGGGCAGTGGGGGAAAAAAACCATTTCCTGTAGCGCATATCGAGAAAGTCGAGGAGAGTTTCGGGTTTCAGTTGCTGTCTTTCTGCCTCCTGCCAGAATCCGGTACGGGAGAAGCGCCACAGTTTATCCGCGTCCTTGACCAGCCCTTCTTCAAGGGAGGGGGCGTCCTTTCCTGAGTCGTGCCTGCTGATGATGGCGCTGATGTCTTCAACCAGATCCGGGTCATAGTCGCATGACCGGAGGATTTCCTGTGCGATGGCCGCGCCCCGGACCTCATGGATGCGGTTGAGGCGCTCGGCTTCTTCTCCCTTCGCCAGGACCCCGTAGGCCGCAGAGATGTCGTCCGGTTCCAGTGCCGACCATCCCACATCATGAAGGATCACAGCTGGTTCCACAATCCGCCGGTCCCCCCCTTCCTGCTGCATAAGGGTAAGGGCATAATCGTGGGAGACCGTTGCATGGGCCATGTCCCCTCTGACGGCCAGGTATGGAGCGGCCATCTCAAAGAGCCTGCCGATGAATCCGGCCCACTCCGGCCGCGTTCCTCTTTCGGATGGAGCAGGGATGTCAGGCATCATGCCTCTTCCTCGATCAACTGGAGAAATGCCTTCACAGGCGGTGAGAGATCGGCCCCCCTGGGAAAGATCGTGTCGGTCTGTACGAAGATAGGGCCCTCTTTGACCGTCACAGGCTTGAGCAGGCCCAAGGTGGCCTCCAACCGGATTTCGGGTCTGTAGAGGAAGGATATTCCCTGACCTTTCATGATATATTGCTTGATGAATTCGACGCTGCCGGCCTCTAACAGGACCGAAGGGTTCACGCCGTGAGAGCTGAGGAGGGAAAGGATGGCATATCTGGAGCCGGAGCCGTTTTCCCGTATGATGATCGGCTCGTTTTCCAGCTCGCCAAGGGAGACGGCCTCACGTTTCGCAAAACGGTGCTGTGGGGAAACGACCAGGCAGAACTCCTCTCTCGAATAGGGAATGACATTGAGCCTGCTCTTATAGGGGAGCCTGCCGATGGTCCCCACGTCGTAGGTGAAGTCCAGGACCCCATCCGCAACCTCCTGAGAACTCCCCACCTTGAGAATCACTTTTACTTTTGGAAAACGTTTCTGAAACCGGGACAGAAGGCCCGGCATGAGATGCCTGGCGAAACTTCGGGTCGTTCCGATGGTGAGGGAGCCGTGGGTCGAGGTTGCGTGTCCCTTCAGGACATACTCCATTTCCTCGACGATTTCAAATATCTTTTCTGCATAGCCGAAGAGGACATTCCCCGCCCCGGTCAGTTCAAGGTTCTTGCCGTACTTTCTGAAGAGCTTGACCTCCAGGTCCCGCTCCAAGGATTTTATCTGCATGGTGACCGCAGGCTGGGTCACATACAGGGATTCGGCCGCCTTGGTGATGCTCTTTTCCCTGGCTGATAGAAAGAATGCCCTCAGCTGGTTGAGATTGATTCGCATAGGGAGATCTATAAGCAAAACTTTGAGTGTATAAAAAAACCTTATGGGAATATAAAAATAAATGCTTTGACAAGTCAAGAGAGAAATCCGCATTATCGTTCGTAAGGATTAGGGGATTGAAGGATTGGGGAATTTAGGGAGCAGAAAATTAAATATTGACAATTGACTAATGATGTATTGGTCCGTGTACATCAGATCTCGGAATTCAAATAGCGAAGGCCTTAAGTGTAGGATTACAAAGGGATAAGAAATCCATTGTTTTTCAATCGTCAATATTCAATAGTCAATCCTATAAGGGGGTTCGGGATGAATGAGGTGATGATACTGGGAGAGGTGAAAGAGGGATCGTTGGATCTCAAGACCCTCGAATTGTTAGGGGTGGGAAAAAAGCTGGCAGGCCAGCTCAACGGCGGGTTTTCCCTCCTGTTGATGGGCGATTCGGTCTCGGGAGCGGTCGAGGAGGCGCTCCCTTTTGGCCCGAACAGGGTTTATAAAATGGAACACCCCCTCTTGAAAGGCTTCAAGCCCGATCTCTGGGTGATCTCACTGCAACAGGCCTGCCTGGAGATCAAACCGAAAATTCTTCTTATGAGCCATTCCTTCATCGGCATGGAATTGGGTCCGAGACTGGCCTGCCGATTGAACAGCCGGCTGACTACCGACTGCATCGATCTGTCCATCGATCCTGAAGACGGACTTCTGCTGCAGACCAAGCCGGTTTCAGGGGGAAATGCCATTTCGGTGTTCAAGTGCCTGGGCGAGCCGCAATTAGCGACGGTGAGGGGAAATGTCTTTGCGCCTGCCGATCCGGGCGACAGCCCAGGGGAGATTGTGGATATTCACGCGGAAATAGATCCATCCATGATCAGGGTGGAATCCATCGAAACAGTCAGAGAGGAAACCATCTCCCTGGATAAGGCGAACGTGGTGGTGGCCGGCGGCGCGGGTCTGGGTGAGGCCGATGGGTTTGAACTCCTTGAAGAGCTGGCAGAGGCCTTGCGCAGATCGTTCAGCAACGTGATGATCGGGTGCAGCCGGGTGGCCGTGGACAAGGGCTGGATCTCTTCGGACCATCAGGTGGGCCTCACCGGCACCCTGATCTCTCCGGATATCTACGTGGCAATAGGGATATCGGGGGCCATTCAGCATCTGGTGGGCATGGTCCATTCCAAGAAGATCATCGCCATCAACACGGACCCTGGATGCAACATGTTCAAGGTGGCGGATTACGGGCTTGTTGAAGATTATGAAGAAATTATACCTGCGCTTGTAGAAAAGCTGGAGGAGTTGTTATGACAGAGCTGCACATCATCGTCTGCGCGAAACAGATCCCCGATCCGGAAGCGCCCTTTTCCGATGTGAGCGTGGACGCCCAAAAGCTGGAGGTGATCGTCGATGCGCCCCAGGTGATCAGCCCCTTTGATGAAAATGCCCTGGAGGCGGCGGTTCGGATAAAGGAGGCGATCGGGGCGAAAATCACGGTCCTGAGCCTCGGCAAAAAGGTCTCGGACACGGTATTGCGAAAGACCCTGGCGGCCGGCGCCGATGGATTGATCCTTTTAGAAGACGAGGCCTTTGAAAAGCTGGACAGCTATTCCACGGCGGCTGCCCTGGCCGGCGCCGTTCGGACGCTGGGCGAATATGATCTGATTCTCACCGGCAGGCAGGCCGGGGACTGGGATTCCGGTCAGGTGGGCCTGATCCTGGGTGAAATGCTTGGCCTCCCCTGCATCAGCCTGGCACGGGAAATCAGCATCGAAGACGGGAATGTGGTGGTGAAAAAGAGCATACCCGAAGGCTACGAACGGGTCAAGGCAAAGATGCCCGCGCTGGTGACGGTGAGTAATGAGGTGGGCGAGCTGAGGTACATTTCCAGGACCAAGATGTTGAAGATGATCCAGGGGGCGCGTTCCATTCCTTCATGGAGTGCGGTGGAGATCGGGGTAAACCAGGAGGCCCTTCAGAAGATGGCGATAGCAGCGCTCTCTTCACCCCCGGATATGGGAAGGGATTGTCAATTCATGGAAGGCACGCCCGAAGAAATGGCGGAAAGACTGGCTGCCGTTTTCAAGTCCCTCAGATAAGGCTTCTGAATCCGGGTGGTGGAATAGCGATCCGGGAACCAGCAGAAGAAGTGCCTAAAATTGCAACTGCCTAAAATGCCTAAAGTCGGGAAGATATAACCAGCAACGAACAACCAGGAACCAGCATCGAGTATCCAGTATCCAGAAACATAGTGTGGAGTGTGGAGTGTGGAGTTGAAAGTTCAAATCGGAATTCTTCACCTTTCAACTTTAGGCACTTCAAACTCGTAACTTCAAACTTGAAAACCAGTATCCAGCATCGAGTATCGTGTAAACATTTTTCATCCATTTTTCAATATCAGGAGGTATATCGAATGGCGGACAAATCTTACGATGCGGTAGTGATTGGCGGCGGACATCATGGGACGATTATCGCCCCCTATCTGGCCAAAGCCGGTTTGAAAGTGGGGGTTTTTGAACGGCTGGATCATCTGGGCGGGGGCGCCGTATCCTTTGATGACTCGCCGGCCCCCGGGTTTCGGGGGAATTTCTGCGCCCATTTTACGCGCTTTTATGGTCATCCTGCCTACAAGGAGTTCAACCTTCGGGACGAGGGTTTAGAGTATGTGTTTCCCGATACCAATGAAGGGGCCGTTTTTGATGACGGGACCTCTTATGTGGCCTATGCCGGGTTCCCGGTGGTGGACCCTCAAACGGGAAGAACAGAGTACAGCGAAACCAATGTAAAAAAGACCTATGATCAGATTGCCCGCTTTTCCAAGGCCGATGCCGAGGCGTATCTGTACTGGACGGAAAAATATAAAGAGATGATTCGGCCTGCGTTTCATGACTATCGATACTCTGTGCCCACGCCCTATGGCGTGCCGGATGCCCTGGAAAGACTGATGACCGATCCCAAAAGCGGGATTGATCCGTCGATGCAGTTCATGACTGCCAAGGAATGGGCCCACTATGTCTTCGAGAGCCCTGAGCTGAGAATCCTTACCATGAGAGGATTCCTCACCTCCTGCGGCATCTATCCGGATGATGTGCCGGGCATCATGTATGCCTTTGCCACCCTCCACCTGGTTTTGGGATGGGAAACAGCGGCCATTGCCAAAGGGGGCACCCAGTCCATTACGGATTCCCTCGTTTCGGCAGGGAAAAAATTAGGGGTGGAATATTTCATCAATTCCGAGGTGGACAGGGTCCTGATCGAAAACGGCAAGGCCAAAGGGATCAAATTACTGGACGGCACGGAGATCGAGGCCAAAAAAATGGTGGTATCCGACAATGCCACGCCCCAGCTATTCCTCCGCATGATCGGGGATAACCATTTGACTACCCAGATGAAGCGCAAGGTGGATACCTACTTCTTTGACCGGGCCCAGCTCTTCTGGGGCCCCATCGGTGTGCACGAGCTGCCTCAATACAAGGCGGCCAAGGGCAACCCGGATATCAATCGCACCCCACGCACCTACCTTGTGCCCAAGGATCTCGCGTTTATTGAAGACAAGTACATGCACGAGATCTTCCTGCTCGGAATGCCTTCCAAGTTTTTACTCCTGACCGCGCCGGACAGCATATGGGACCCCACCCGGGCCCCTGAAGGCAAACATAGCATCCACGTGGAGGAATTCACGGCCCCCGCACGCATCTTCTCCAGGAAGGAGTGGCGACAACTTCATGATGAATTCATCGATTCCATGATGGAACAATGGCGCAAGTACGCCCCTAACATGACTAAAGACAACCTGATCGGAGAGCGGGTCGCCACCCCCATCGATATTCAGGACACCCATCTGGACATGAGAGATGGGGGCTGGTCCGAAGGGAACTGCGGCGGGTCCCAGAGCGGCCGATTCCGGGGACTCCCGGGCGGCCTCAAGACCTTCATCGACGGCCTGTACATGTGCTCCTCAGGAGTTGCCGGCGGCCCGGCCATCGGACGGGGGTCCAGCTATAACTGCTACCATCTGATCGCCGAGGACTACGGGCTGCGGAAGCCAGAGTTTTAGGAAGGTTTCAGTGTTCAGTGTTCGGTGTTCGGTGTTCAGCTTTCAGGGGGCGGGTTTGGGGGTCGGGGTTCGGAGAGGAGGAGGCCATTCCTCCATTACGTCGAGACCCTGGCCCGGACCTGGAGTGCCTTGGTATTTATAACGGACCTCCTTGCACCGATCCAACCCGATCACCCGCTCCGGGTTCAACATCTTGGCGTCTTGGCGTCTTTGCGTGAGACATGTTTTGGTTGCGGTTATCCGCAATAGAGGAGGTCGGCCATGCGGCTGAAGGAGAGGGTGGCAATTGTGACGGGCGGGGCGCGTGGGCTGGGTCGGGCCTTCGCGCTGCGTCTGGCAGGGGAGGGGGCCCGGGTCATGGTCATGAACATCGTGCTTCAGGACAGGGACCTGGCGGATATGAAGGAAACAGTGCGGCAGATCCAGGACCTGGGGGGCGAGGCGCGGTTTTTCGAGGGCGATGTCTCCAGCGAGAACGGTTGCGGGGCCATGGCAGAGGCAACCCTATCGGCCTTCGGCCGGATCGACGTCCTCATCAACAATGCCGCGGTGTATGAGGGCCTGGTGCGAAAGCCGTTTGATCAGATCGACTTGGGCGAGTGGGACAGGGTCATGACGGTGAACGTCAAGGGGGCCTTCCTGTGCATTCGGGCGGTTTACCCTGCCATGAAGGCGCAGCAATATGGGAAGATCGTCAATCTCTGCTCGGAAACCGCCTTTACCGGGTCCCACGGCTTTGTCCACTATGTGACCTCGAAAGGCGGCATCCTGGCCATGACCCGGGCCCTGGCCGTGGAGCTGGGTCCCCACAACATCTGCATCAACGCGGTGGCGCCCGGATTTACCGACACCGAGGCCAGCCGTTCCCTGGCCGATGTCCACAAGTACGACACCTCGCGAACCCCCCTTCAGCGTCTGGGGACACCGGACGACATCACCGGCGCAGCCCTGTTTTTAGCCGGCCCGGAGAGCGATTTCATCACCGGCCAGACCCTGGTGGTGGATGGGGGGCGGTATATGCATTGAGAGTTACAAGTTAGGAGTTCCGAGTTAGAAGTTAAGAATCCAAGGTCCAAAGCCATTTGTCATGGGTCAGGGATTACAGGGTTTCAATCATCCATCGTCAATTCCAAGGGGTTTTTTGGTGCAAGCCGTCGCTCCGTTGAAGGAGGTATCGGACCTGATAAGGGGTGCGGGGGGAGATGCATTCAGACTCTGTTTCCAGTGCGGGCTCTGCACCGTGAGCTGTCCCTGGAACAGTGTCAAAAGCTTTTCGCCCCACCAGATGATCTGTCAGGCCAGGTTCGGTTTGGCGGATATCGAGGATGAGGCATGGTGGCTGTGCACAACATGCAACATGTGCGTCAGTCGTTGTCCCCGGGGTGTGGCTATTACGGATATCATGCGGTCGGTCCGGTCTATCGTGCTGGAATACCAGTACAGCATGGCGCAACCAAGCCTTCGGAGCGCTATGGGGAGTCTGGGGGGCAACGGCAATCCATGGGGAGAAGAGAGGGCGAAGCGTGCCGACTGGGCGAGAGACCTCCATGTCGGGACATACACCCGGGATATGGACATCCTTTATTTTCCCTGTTGCGTCCCTGCCTATGACCCGAAACTCAAGAGCATTGCCCGTGCCACGGCTTCTATATTGCAGGCGGCAGGCGTCTGTTTCGGCATTCTCGGGGAAAAGGAGAACTGCTGCGGAGAGAGTGTCCGCAAGGCCGGCAACAACGATCTCTTTGAGAGCCTGGCAAAGGGCAATGTCGCTGCATTTCATGATGCCGGCGTAAAGGAGATCGTGGTCAGTTCCCCCCATTGCTATACGACCTTCAAGGAAGATTATCCCGGACTCGGGGCGGACGTAAACGTCCTTCATTTTACCCAGTATGCAGCAGGCCTCATCGAGGATGGAAGTCTCAGGTTTATAAAGGAACTGAACAAAAGGGTGGTGTATCACGACCCCTGTTATCTCGGCCGGCACAACGGGATATATGATGAACCGAGATATGTTCTTGGGAGTATTCCCGGTCTGGAACTGATGGACGAGATGGACGCCCGGGAAAACAGCCTCTGCTGCGGGGGCGGCGGGGGAAGGATATGGATGGAGACAAAAAAAGGGGAGCGGTTTTCCGACATCCTGGTGAAACAGGCCGTGGCCCGGGGCGCTGAGATCCTGGCGACGGCCTGCCCCTACTGTATTCTCAATTTCAAGGACAGTATTGCCACCAATGAACTGGAAGATGTCATCCAGGTGAAGGATATTTCAGAAATCGTGGCATCTGTACTCTAAATTTTAAACTTCGAATTTCGGCACTAGAACCCTACAGGAAGCCCACCCCATGGACGGAATACATACTGTCCCATCATCTGATAGAGACAAGGTAGGCGCAGTCCTGGTGGTAGGCGCAGGTGTCAGCGGGATTCAGGCTGCGCTGGATACGGCCAATGGCGGCTTCAAGGTCTATCTGGTGGACAGGGGGCCGTCCATCGGGGGGAGGATGTCGCAGTTGGACAAGACCTTCCCCACCAATGACTGTTCTATGTGCATCCTGTCTCCCAAGTTTATTGAATGTGCCACAAACCCCAACATATCCATCATCACGGATGCAGAGGTGGACGGGATCGAGGGCGATGCCGGAAATTTTGAGGTTACCCTGAGCCGGAAACCTAGATATGTCGATCCCGCTAAATGCACCGGGTGCGGGACCTGTTCCGAGTATTGTCCGGTATATGTCCTGGATCCCTATAACGAGGACCTGAGTACCCTGAAATCGATTCACGTCCCTTTTCCCCAGGCCGTGCCGGCGGTGTCCATCATCGATCCGGCACACTGTCTGTTTCTCGTGAGAAAAGAATGCCAGATCTGCATACCGGCATGCAGAAATCAGGCGATCAATTTCCACCAGCGTGAAGAAAAGCTGAAGATAGAGGTGGGCAGTGTTATCCTGGCCCCCGGCTATGAGCCATTTCAACCCGAACAGCAGAGCCAGTACGGATATGGGAGATTTCGCAATATCGTTACCAGCCTAGAGTTTGAGCGTCTCCTGAGCGCCTCGGGGCCCAACCGGGGGGCATTGCGAAGGCCGTCGGATGGGAAACCGCCTGAGAAGATCGCATGGATCCAATGCGTGGGGTCCAGGGATGCCACGGCCGGCCATACCTATTGTTCAGCAGTCTGCTGCATGGTCGCCATGAAGCAGGTGATTCTGTCAAAGGAACATCTCCCTGATCTCGAGGCCGTTATCCTCCACAATGATATCCGGGCCTATGGAAAGGGATTCGATGGCTATTATGAACGGGCAAAGAATACTTCCGGGGTCCGGTTTATCTGGAGCAAGGCATCCATCCTGAGGGAGACGCCTGAGACCGGCGACGTGGTGCTCAGGTATCGCATGAACGGAACGGGCGTACAGGATGAGGCATTCGATCTGGTGGTGCTGTCCATCGGCATGTCCCCTCCCGACAGCAACCGGACCCTGGCAACCCGTCTAAGCGTCGCAACCAACGGGCACGGGTTCTGTGAAACCGACGGGTTTTCTCCATTGGAGACCTCCCGGCCCGGGATCTTTGCGTGCGGGACCTTTCGCGGCCCCATGGATATCCCCGATTCGGTGACCACGGCCAGCGGCGCCGCCTCATTGGCGTCAGAGCTCCTCTCAGACCGGCGGGGGACCCTGGTTACAGAGATATCCTACCCCCCTGAGCGGGATGTCGCCGGGGAAGCGCCAAGGATCGGCGTGTTTGTCTGTGACTGCGGGACCAACATCGTCAAGGGGGTGGACGTGGCCAGGGTGGTTGCATATGCCGGAGGATTGGAGGGGGTGGTCCATGCCGAGGAGGATACCTTCGCCTGTTCCATCGATGCCATCACCCGGATGGTGAGCACCATCCGGGAGAAGAGTCTGAACCGGGTGGTGGTGGCCGCATGTACGCCCAGGACCCATGAGCCGGTATTCCAGGATGTCCTCAGAAAGGCCGGACTGAACCCGTACCTTTTTGAGATGACCAATATCCGGGAACACTGTTCATGGGTCCATATGGGGGATCGGCAGACGGCTACACGGAAGGCAGAGGACCTGGTGAGGATGGCCGTTTTCAAGTCGCGCCTCCTGAATCCGCTGGGCCGGTTGTCCTACCCGGCAGCCAAGGCCGCCCTGGTGATCGGGGGCGGGATTTCGGGCATGGTAAGCGCCCTGGCCCTGGCCCGACAGGGGGTCCATGTTCACCTCGTTGAAAAGAATAAAGAACTTGGGGGCCTGGGGCGTCGCATCCGTTTTACCGTCGAAGGGGGCGATGTGGGGGCCTATGTCCGGGAGCTGATCAGGGAGGTGTATGCCAACCTCCGGATACAGGTATATACGAAGGCGGAACTCATGGATGTCTCCGGCTATGTGGGGAATTTCTCCACTCAGATACACGCGGAAAAAGGTCGTCTGGTCAAAAAGATCGCCCACGGGGTTATGATCGTTGCCACCGGGGCCGATGAATTCAGACCGCACACCTATCTGTATGGTGAAGACCCGAGGGTATCGACCCTCCTCGAATTGGAGGGAGAGATGGAGGCCCATCCGGAGGCATTCAGGGAGTGCAGCGCCCTGGTCATGATTCTGTGTGTGGGATCGAGAGAGCCGGAGAGGCCGTACTGCAGCCGGGTATGCTGCGCCCAGGCCGTAAAGGACGCGCTGAAACTGAAGACCATCCACCCGGAGATGGAGATCACCGTGCTGTATCGCGACATGCGGACCTACGGGTTCAGAGAGGACTGCTACCGGGAGGCAGCCGATCAGGGGGTCGTGTTTATCCGCTATGATCCGGATGACAGACCGGAGGTCGAGACGGTTGAGGAGGAGGGTCGATCCCTGCTGAGAGTCATTGCCAAAGAGCCTGTATTGGGGCAACGATTGATATTAGATGCCGACCGGGTCGCCCTGGCCGCGGCAACGATTCCCTCCGCCGGCAATCAGGTTCTATCGCAACTGCTGAAGGTCCCCCTCAATGAGGACGGTTTTTTCATGGAGGCCCATATGAAGCTCCGGCCGGTGGATTTTGCCACGGATGGCATCTTCATGGCCGGTCTGGCCCACAGCCCCAAGTTCATAGATGAAAGTATTGCCCAGGCCCGGGCCGCGGCCTCCCGGGCCATGACGATCCTGGCAAAAACGGAGATCACGGCGGGTGGAACCATTTGCGCGGTCAATGAACAAAAGTGCACCGGATGCGGGGTCTGTCAGGAGATATGCCCCTTTCATGCCATTGAAGTGGCACCAGAGGCACAGAGAGTGGTCATCCATGAGGCCCTCTGCAAAGGGTGCGGGCTCTGTGTGTCTTCGTGCCGGAGCGGCGCCTTGGACATCAAGGGGTTCAGTGAGGAACAGACCCTGTGCCTGATTGAAGCGGTCTCAGGGTAACAGCATTCAGTATAGTATCGATCTGCGTTTTTCTGCGCAAATCTGCGTCCCACAAGTTATTTGAGAGGAATATCATGTTTGCCTGGAAAGGGAAGCTATTAAGGATCGATCTATCGCGGGGGAACTGTTCTGTTGAGGAGATCCCGCCCGACCTGCTCAGGGACTATATCGGCGGTCGCGGTGCAGGCTTGAGGGTACTCTTTGACGAGATGGACCCGAGGATCGATCCCCTCGGTCCTGAAAATAAACTGATCTTCGCGGCCGGTCCCTTGGTGGGGACCGGGGTCCCGGCCGGCGGGAGATATATTGTGGTATCCAAATCTCCTCTGAGCGGCGCCATCGCCAACCCCTGCTGCGGCGGATACTTCGGGCCGAACCTCAAGTTTGCCGGGTATGATCTGTTGATCATCGAGGGACAATCACCGGAACCTGTCTACGTGTATATCAGGGACGACACGGTCGAGATCAGGCCTGCCGCACACCTCTGGGGGAAGTGGGCTACAGCGACCGAGCGCCTGATCCGGTCGGAGATGAGCGGGGAGTTCGACAACTGGGAACTCAACAATATGAGCATCGTGACCATAGGGCCTGCCGGGGAGAATCTGGTCAAATTTGCCTGCATCATGTCCGACGGAGGGAGGGCCGCAGGACGTTCGGGCCTGGGCGCCGTCATGGGGTCCAAGAACCTCAAAGGACTGGTAGTCAGCGGCACCGGCGATGTGACCCTGGCGGATGTGGATGGCTTCAAGAAGGCGGTCATGGACTTCTTCGAGGAGGGGCGGGCCAACCAGGCATTGGAGAAGAGGCGCCGGTGGGGGACTTGGAGCCTTCCCGGACGGGCCAACAAGACCGGCACCCAGGCGGCCCTTAACTTTCAGTCCGGTTACTTTGAACCATTTACCAGGTTTGAAGATCCGGATGTTATTCGCGAGAGTCTCCGCGTCAGGGATGAGGGGTGCTTTGGCTGCCCGTTTGCCTGTGGTAAGCGAAGCCGGATACAAGACCTGGCATATCCGGGCACTACCAAGGGACCGGAACATGAGTCCATGGCCCTGCTGGGGTCCAACTGCGGCGTCGGCGACCTCGACGACATCTTCAGGGCCAATTATCTCTGCAATGAACTGGGCATGGATACGATTTCCGCGGGGGCCATCATCTCCTGCGCCATGGAACTCTGTGAAAAAGGCTATCTTTCTGAAAAGGATGTGGGGTTCCCATTGGGGTTCGGCAATGCCGGCGCCATGTTTCAGTTGATGCGAAAGACCGCGCTCCGTGAAGGTTTCGGCGATCTGTTGGCCGAAGGGGGGGATGCACTGGCACGGAAATACGGGCACCCCGAGCTTTTCATGGGGATCAAGGGGATGGGGATGCCTGCCTGGCATCCTCAGGGGATTGAAGTCATCGGGCTCCAGTACGCCACCAACAATGTGGGCGGGTGTCATACCAAGGCGACCCTCCCCTTTTACGAAGGGAGAAAGGACCCCGCGCACCACGTGGAGCAGACCAAGCAGGACCAGGACTACATAGCCGTGGTGGACTCAGGCGTTTTGTGCTGGATCATCTACCATGGCCCCCTGTGGGGCGAAAAGCTACTCTCCTGGCTCCGGATCACCACTGGGGTCGATTACACGGAAGCGGACCTCTCGCTGATCGGCGAGCGGATATGGAACCTGGAACGGATATTCAACCTGAAGGCAGGCATCAGCAAAAAGGATGACCGGCTCCCCAAGAGAATGACGGATGAGCCTCGGGTCAAGAATCAGGTGGTTCATCTGGATCGGATGTTGACCGAGTACTATCAATTGAGAGGCTGGAATGAGGAGGGTGTCCCGACACCCGAGAAATTGAGGGAGTTGGGCCTGGAAAAGGAAGGGGCGGGGATGTGAGAATCAAGATCGATCATGCCAAATGCACGGGGTGCAAGCTCTGCGAGGTCATCTGTTCCCTCCAGCACACGGACGCCGTCAATCCCCGGCGGTCGAGGATACGGGTGTTTATCGGCGAAGACTTCTGCCTCCCCGTCATTGCTGGGCCGTATGCAGAGGCCATGTGCAACTCAAAGGACGTGGTGATGGTAGAGGGCAAGGAAATTGACGGGTGCATTGTATGCAGGGCCTCATGCCCCGTCAAATCCATATTCAAGGAACCTGTTACGGCGATCCCGTTGAAATGCGATTTCTGCGGGGAGCCTCCAGATCCCCAGTGCGTCTTGTGGTGTGATGCGGAAGCGCTGACGGTGGTTGCGTAACGGGAGCCATGGAGTGGTCATGAAGTTGCCACTTTAGTCATTTTAGGCCCTTATTTTCTGCTTTTTTGTCACAAAAAACAAGAAGCTTTTTTTGTCTCTTTGTGGCGCTGTGGCCTTGTGTGAGATATTCTTTGGTTGTGGTTGTACCGCGTTAGGTCACTTTAGTCACTTATTCCGGCGTATTCTGAGGCAGGGCGACCGCGTTGGGGACCCTTTCGTTGGCAGAAACCGTCAATCTCGAGAGTGAGGAGGGTGCAAAGATGAAAATGTATGATGTGGTACCTGGGTTTGAGTTTGATGAGAAGGTGGACCTTGAAAAATCACCGGCGTGGTTCCTGGACGCCACCCATTCCGTTCCACCCTGGACGCCCATGTTCGGATGGTTCTGGATCAACTTCTGCCGTCACGGGATGCAGTACGGGGCCGAGAAACTGAGCTTGCCCACGGTCAAGGGATGGGACTGGCGCTTCAAGGATGGCGGTGGGTATTTGACCCTTAACCTGGTCATGGATGAGGCGGAACGAAAGGCACGGGGGATCCGGTTCCGGGAGGCCATTCGTCCCTTCATAGACGACTATGACGGTCTGTGGGGGGGATACATCAATGAGATGCTCGGCCACTACAGGCGGTTGAAATCGTGCGATGTGGATACCGCCACCAACGCCGAACTGCTGGCCAACTTCGAGGACACCATCAATGTCTGCCGGCGGATGTGGGAAATCCACATGCATATGATGTACGGGGTGGACACGGCCTTCATCCTCTTTGAAAATATCTGCAAGGATGCATTGGGGATGGATGACACCCATCCCACCTTTCATGACATGTTGCGGGGCTTTGACAACAAGGTGTTCCAGGTGGACAGGGAGCTGTGGAAACTCTCCAAGAAGGCCGAGGAAATGGGGATTGCCGACGTCATACTCAACAGGAGTGCAGGAGAGGCCCTGGCTTCGCTGAGGGAAAGCGAGGCCGGAAAAAAATGGCTGGGACAACTCAAGATACTGCTCGATGAGGATGGGTGGCGCATGCAGCGCATGGCCGAGATCAACCTCCCGGCCTGGGTGGAAGACCCGACCCCGGCCATTGCCAGCGTGAAGTTCTTCCTCAAACAGGGGGGGGAATTCAACCTGGATAAGGAGAGGGAAGGGCTGGCGCGACGGCGCGAGGAGGCCACACAGGAGGTCCTCGAGAGAATCCCTGCGGACCAACAGGGATGGTTCAAGATGCTTCTCGGTCTGGCCCAGAAGACAGGCGCCTTCAGCGAGGAACACAATCACTATCTGGACCTCTACACCCATGCCCTCATGCGAAGGTCGTGCCTCGCAATCGGGAAACGGCTGGTGGCCGCCCATGTTATCGATGATCCCGAAGACACCTTTTTCCTCATGCCCGATGAGATGCGGGCCGTTACCCTGGTGCCGGACGGCTTCAACCTCCGCCATATCGTGGAAAGAAGACGGAAGGAGTGGAAGGAATGGTGCAGCAGGGAGAACCCGCCTGCCATCCTCAAGGAAGGGTTCACCATGGACGACGCCATGGGGGTCCTGGTTCAGTCCAATGATCCCATCGCCCTCAAGGTCGTGGTGGGCTCCATGCCGGTCCCCAAGCCTGAACTGAACGCCGACCTCTATGGGATCTGTGGTTCGGGGGGCGTTGCAGAAGGTCCGGCCAGGGTCATCATGCAGGAAGCACAATTAGATGAGGTCCAGAAAGGGGATATCCTGGTCGCCGCATCCACGGCGCCGAGCTGGACCCCGGTCTTCGGCCTCCTGAACGGGGTGGTGGTGGACAGGGGGGCGAGCCTGTCCCATTCGGCCATTGTCAGCAGGGAGTATGGGATCCCCTGTGTGATCAATGTGTTCGAGGGTACCAGCAAGATTAAGACGGGACAGCGGATCAAGGTGGATGGCGACAACGGCGTGGTCTATATTTTAGAGAAATAGGCGCCATTGGTTGAGGTCTTGAGAGAAACGGACGGCGTTGCTTCCTTCCGGAGATGATGGGATCGGTCCGGGGGCAGGTCGACCCTGCCGGTTCATCATCAATGGAAGGGACGTCCGTCAAGCAATCCGGCGAGCGGGCAGGAGGAGAACAACATGGGGTCCAACTATCGGTATATCCTCTGGTTTGAAGAATGCAGCAAAAAGGCGCTTCCCTTAGTGGGCGGAAAGAATGCGAACCTGGGTGAGATGTTGAATGCCGGCATCCGGGTCCCTCCCGGATTTGCCGTAACGAGCAGGGGGTTTCAGCGCTATATGGATGGCGCAGGGCTCTGGGACCTGGTCCGCGAGAGCGTAGCGGGAGTGCCTCCCGACGACATCAAGGCAGTATCCAGGGCCGGGGGGGTGATCCGCCAGGCCATTCTCTCCACGCCTATCCCGAATGATATCCGGGCCGAAATCGTATCGGCCTATGGCGCGTTATGTGAGAGGTGCGGCAGCAGCGACCTCCCGGTGGCCGTCAGGTCCAGCGCCACGGCAGAAGATCTTGAGGAGGCCAGTTTCGCGGGGCAGCAGGATACCTATCTCTGGATCTGGGGAAACGACGCGGTAGTGACAGCCACCCATGAGTGCTGGGCGAGCCTTTTCACCGACAGGGCCATTGCCTACAGGATGAAGGTCGGATTTCCCCAGGACGGGGTTTATATCAGCGTAGGAATACAGAAGATGGTCAACTCTAGGTCCGCGGGGGTGATGTTTACAGTGGACCCTATTACAGGCGATCGGTCCCGGATCACCATCGATGCCAACTGGGGATTTGGGGAAAGCATCGTGCAGGGGATGGTCTCCCCCGACAACTTCATTATCGCAAAGAAGTCCCTGTCAATTAAACAGAGCATTGTCGGGCAAAAAGATCAGATGGTTGTGGCAAATGGTAGGGGGACGGTGGTTCACGTGGTCCCTTCTGATCAGCAGGCGATCCCCTGCGTCAACGTCAGCGAGGTGATCGAGATCGCAAAGATGGGCATTCGTATTGAAGCGCATTACGGGTCCCCCCAGGACATTGAATGGGCCATTGACAGGGATCTGCCGTTTCCGGAAAATATCTTTTCAACCCAGGCGCGACCTGTGACGGCAGCGGGGAAGACGCATTTCGGTAAAGAGGTCCTGAAAGAGTCAGGGAAGAGCGATGCCGATCATATCATCGATCTGATGCTCAAGGGGTTTAAGCGGTAGGTGAGGAATTTAGGGATTGAGGAATTATCGTCGTCTGTCTCCAGGATTGAGCATCCAACAAAAGAAGTGCCTAAAGTGAGCCAAAGTTGAAAAGGGGCAAGCAGCAACGAGCTGAAAGTTCAAAGCTGAAAGCATGCCGTATCCAGCACCCAGCATCCAGTAAAGCTTTTTCCTTCTCATTCATCCATGTCTGGTATATATAGTTTTCAGGAAGACGGTTTTGGTTTTTTGCACAGGGACCTTGTTTTTTTCAGCTGTTTTTCAATCGACAATCGAAAACCTGCCCGCCATGGCGAGGGCGCCCGTTTGACAGCCGAGGCAGGCGGATTGACAATCGCAAATCCCAATAGACGGGGGCATGAGGATTTTCTAAGCTGCTTAGCAGGATCAACCTGCCCATATGACATAAGGAGATCGGTTATGCCGGACACGACGTTGCTGCATGGCAAAAAGGTCCTGGTGGTAGATGACGAACCAGACGTATTGGATGTGCTGGAGGAGATATTGGATATGTGCGAGGTCACCAGGGCCTCCACGTTTGAGGAAGCCAGGGAACTCCTTGAGAGAGAGGCATTTGACCTGGCGATTCTGGATATCATGGGCGTTGATGGATACAAGCTGTTGAACATCGCCAAACGGAGAAACATAACGGCCGTCATGCTGACCGCCAACGCATTGAGCCCCGATAACCTCGTGAAGTCCATCAAGGGAGGCGCCGACTCCTACCTCCCCAAGGAGGAGATGTCGAACATCACGACATTTCTGATAGACATACTGAAATCCCAGGACGAGGGGGAATCCCCGTGGGAGTCCTGGCGCCGGCAGGTGGCCGCTTCCTATTTTGACAGGAAGTGGGGCCCTGACTGGAAGGGGCATAACAGGGAATTCTGGGAGAAATTCAGGTCGGGGAAAATCGAAGGGACGTCGTAATCCGGCCTTTTTCGGACCATGATCGGGAATTTTTTAGAGGAGGAAGATGCGGATTCAACCGGAGTAAATTCCCTGCATATTGACCATGTCGATTACCGCCATCCGGAAGCTGGGGATCGAAGATGGCGCTGCAAGGCAAATGGGGGCCAGGGTGTCGAATAGGCGACCGCGCCCCATGTCACACGCCCATCTGTTGTCGGATCCGCTGTACGTCTTCAGGGGTCGGGCGGAAGGGGTAGTTGCGCATATCCGGCCCCGGCCTGGAATTGGCATAGGGGCGGTTGCAGGCCACCTCGCCGTCATACCCTTCGCAGCCGCTGGTTCGGAATGGCTCTCCGGAGTCGATAATATCATTCAAGGCCGTCCGATCGAGGCCGAAGTCCAGGATCTTTCCTTCGGGGGTGTAAGAGAATCGCCCTGCCGTAGAGAGCCGATGATCGATAAGGTGCCTGGCGAGTTGGATGCGGCGATACTGATCCAGGGGAGGGGGCGGCACATGGGCCATGGCCGAGTCCGGCTCCGGGAAGAAAGAAAAGAGGTGGGTGCGGCCCCCCATATCCCGCACCCTCTGGATGGCCCCGGCCATCTCCTGTTCTGTCTCGCCCATCCCCACCATAAAGTGAGATCCTGCATTCCACTCGCCGAATATGTCGATGGCATCGGCCAGACACTGCCAGTAGCGGTCCCATTGATGGGGCCCGTTGACCCCCCTCCCCCTGTATCGGGCGAACAGTTCGGGCGTGGCCAGATCGATGGCCACGCCGATCATGTCCGCACCCGCACCCTTGAAATCCAACAGGTCCTGCCGCTTCAGGACCGTGGGTGCGATGAGGAGGGAGACCGGGATATCCACGGCCGATCTCAGTCGCTGGCACACCTCGATGGTATGGGCCACGGCGCGCTTCCGGGTGACCATGGAGATGCAGATCCGCTTGACCCGGTCTTTTCTTGTCACAAGTCGACTGATGATCTCTGTCAGCGGGTAGGTGGGCCATGTGACCCGTATGAAGCTCTTTCCGTTGTAGGCGCCCGGTCGTCTGCTCGAAAGCCCGCAATAGGCGCACCTTGCAAGGCATCCATCGGCATAGGTCAGGAGCAGGTTGACGCAATAGAGCCTTGCGTTTCGATAAAAGAGTCCCCGCGTGAATCCCAGGGTCATGGCCGCGGCCAGGCTCATTCGCAGATCGCCGGGGCTTTCCATGACCCTTTCTTCTCCCTCTGCCACGTTTCCCTCCTCCTGCAACCGTTCACGGGTTCAGAGGTTCATGGTTTTATTCTTGGTCCTTTGACTAACCCTGAACGTTGAACCTGGAACCTGTTAACCTTTCCTCCTCCTTCACCAGCATGCCTTGGAAAGATCCGCCCCCACTGAACAGCAGGTGCGCTGATGCCGGACCTTCAGGCCCAGTTCCCCGGCCCTTTCGATGACCGCATCCGACGGGAGGGCCATTCGGTTGACGCCTGCGTCCAGGGCCAACAGTTCCATCTGTTCATCTCCCCGCGTTCTGGCGCACCCGAGGCTCATGCGGACCTGAGGCATCAGGCGTCTTGCCTCAATAATAATCTCGGCCACCTCGTGCGCATCGGGCGTACGGAGACCTTCAAAGGGCGTCCCCCGAATGGCCATGAGCGACACGATCACCAGTTGCTCGATCTGGAAACGGGCGATCATCTCGAGGGCCTTCAGCTCGCTCTTCATCTCTCCCCGATACAGACCGCAGATGACATGGGGCACCATGGGCAGATCCGCCCTATTCAAGGCCTCGAGGGTCGAGAAGATGCGGGAGATGCCGAAATCCACATGACAGACCGTCTGGTAGGTCTCATCATCGCCGACTACGTCCAGGAGGGCCTGATCCACGCCCGCCTCTTTCAAGGCCGTGGCCGTATCCAGGTCCAGAAGCCCGCAATGGATGGAGATATAGAAACCGGTCTGTTCCTTCACCTTGCGGATGGCCGGGATAAACCGCGGCCAGGGGAGCCGGCCGTTTCTGTCGCACCCGCCGCTGATGAGGACGCCCAGGCACCCCCTATCCGCAAACCGCCTGCACGTGTCGATCAACGCATCTGGAGACATGGCCGCGGGCATGGGTTCCAGGATCTTGGCCTGGCAGTGATCGCAGATGAGGGCGCAGTGGGCCCCGGTGATGGAGATCCCAGGATAGGCCCCCTTGAGCCCGTTGTAGGAGATCATCCCCGGCAGATAAAAGGTGATCTGTTTCCCGAGGTGGGTCCAGGAAAGCTCCCGGGCCATCCGGAGTCTTTGTTCAAGCCCTGTCATCGCAGTTGTCCGCAATCTCTTTTTTCGTGACTTTTTGATAGAAGGCATCGCAACTTAACCGGTCCTTTTCACATGCCAAAAGTGTTACTTTTTTTCCATATCGAACCGGCCTGGGATCTCCTGGAAATACTCCCGGAAGGCAATCCAGCAGTACGGGAGCGTCTCGGCCAATCGATCCCAGTGTCTTTCTAGCAGACGTCGTCGGTGGTCCCCGTGTCTCAAGGCCTCCCCCAGCTCCTCCCTCAGTTCCCTATCGTATCCCTGAAGCGGCGAGAGGTCCCCCCTTCTGACGGCCTCCACGGCCCATTTCCCGGCCAGCCGGCCGGCCACAATGGCGTTGCTGATTCCGGCCCCCGTGATGGGGTGGGCGTGTCCTGCCGCGTCTCCTGCCAGCATCATATTCCCCCGGACAAGGCGGCCAAGGGGCGCGGCCGGGATCCATCCGAACATGCCTTTTCGAGGCGCGGCCCGAATCTTCCCTTCATGGACCAGCCGTCCGACAAACCAGTCGAGCGTGGCCCTGAGGGCGCCGCGAGAGAGATCGCCGCCGGCCAGGGCGATCCCCACGTTGGCCTCATCCCCCCTGGGAAAGACCCATCCGTATGCCCCGAAGATTTTCGGATGGAACCATACATCGGTATGGTCCATAGGACCGGCCAACGGCACGCGGACCTGAATCCCCGGAATCAGGCGGCTTACCCGCAGACCCATCCATTTTCCTACGGTGGAGTGGGGTCCGTCAGCGCCGATGATGACCGCAGGCCTGGTTCGAACCGTCCCGCCTCGGGACTGCTTCAGGACAACCTCCCCGTTTTCATTTGAAACGACTCTCACTCCGGTACGGATCTCCGAACCCTCTGCCCGGGCGCACTCGGCCAGGCGCTGGTCAAAGAGGTCTCTCCGGATGACGAGGCCGGGGGCCTTTGTTTCCTTGACGTCCCCGTCCGGCAGCAGGGTCCGCATGGTCTTTACCGACTGGACTACAAATGACCGATCCCTGAAGGGAAGCACACCTAAGAGTGCCCGTGGGATGTACTCGGCGCACCGGACAGGGACCCCGATCACATCACGGCGCTCGGCCACCAGGACCCTGGCCCCTGATCCGGCGGCGGTCAGGGCTGCGGCGCTCCCCGCGGGCCCGGCCCCCACCACCAGTATGTCGTAATCCCTTCTTCTCATGCCGTCAAATCAAGTGAGCTAAAGTTTGGAGTGTGGAGTGTGGAGTTGAAAGTTAAAATCGGAATTTTTCCTCTGTAACTTTAGGCACTTCAAACTCGTAACCCCAAACTTCGAGTATCCAGCATTCATCCAATCACCCAGCCCTCCGTTCCTCCATTCCATCTACCTGTACATTCAACACCATGTTGAGGAGGTCCAGATTTACGTGGGTCTGGCTCGCAAACTCGCCCGCATAGGCCTCCTTTGCCTGGTCCAGCTCGTAACAGGTGGTATTGTCGATATCGAGAAGGATTCCCGGGAGCCCCGCCCTCTCAAAATCGTCCACATGCTTGGTAAAAAAGGGCTGGCAGCAGCACCCGATAAAGGCCGATACCCCCCTGGCCTTCAGGCGGTCCAGTTCGTGGATGAGGTCCTCGAAACTAACGATGCAGATCCGCTTCATGTGCCTCATCCTGCCGAGGGTCCAGGCCGCGCCGATCGAGCACTTGCCGCACGCCTTGCAGCCCTTTTTGTGTCTCAGGTTGCAGCCCAGGTCCTTGGAGCAATAGGGGAGGAGGAGCACCGACGGGTCCCCTCTCAAGACATCCTCAAAAGAACCGTTGGTCACGGAGATCAGGTTGCAGTATTCCAGGGGAATGCCGTACCTGGCGATGGCGATCTTCTGAAGCACCTGGTCCACCGGCTTCAGGAAGTCCTCGCAGGACATCCCCGGGACCCGGATCCGCCCCTCTTCAAAGAACCCCCGAATGATGCCGTCAAGTTCGTCTCTCTTCAGCCGCGCCCCTCGCAACCGGGCCTCCATGTCATAGAGTGCCCGGGTGGGGAATGAGAGGAAGTCCCCTGTAATCAGGATGTCTTTGACACGGTTTCTCTGAAGATCGGCCGCAAAGGTGAACCGGACCAGCCCATCGTCGTTCTTGTATGCCGACTGGACCACCTCATGGCGGGCCGCCGGTGTCCGCACCCGGTCGACCCATCGCCTGGACCGGTAATATGGGAGCCTTTCTCTGAAAAGCCGGTCTTCCTCTTCTGTCAGCCCCCCCGGTTCCAGCCGGATCCCCAGGTGCTCTGAAAAGCCGGTCCGGATGGCCTCCTTGATCGCGTCCAGTCCCGGGACATACCCCAATTCCCATTTGAGACACGTAACCCGCTCCTTCACCGAATCGATCTCCTTTGCCTTCAGCTTCTCCACAGGGATCCGGAGGCTCTTGAGCATGGCGTCCACATCGAAGTCGGTCAGCATGGTCCCCTGAAACAGAAAGGCGTCATCGGATTCGGTCCCGCCGGTGCCGGAGATCTTTCTCCCGTTGATCTCGATATCATTGCGGGGCCTGAAGGACGATTCGAGGCCCAGGCACCTCAAGGCGATGACCACGGGCTCGCACAGCCGCCTGAAGAGGCGGTTGTTGGGCATCTTCACATCAAAAAAGGCCTTGTCGCAGATCACCTCCCAGCCGAGCTGACTTTCATCAAACAATATGGCGCCCCCGCCTGTGACCCGCCGGTTGATGTCAATCCCGTGTTGCAGGCAGTAGTCCAGCCGGATCTCCTCTGCAACGGATTGATGAAAGCCCACCAGCACGGACCGGGGGGAGAACTGGAGAAAGTGGATGGTATTGGGGGTCCTTCCCCGGCCCTTCAACTCCACCAGGGTCTCATC
>CAYPDL010000040.1:25724-31032 GCA_964409475.1 uncultured Desulfobacteraceae bacterium
AGTGGATGGTATTGGGGGTCCTTCCCCGGCCCTTCAACTCCACCAGGGTCTCATCCAGGGCCATATTTTCGGCCGCTGTCATGGGAGGCGTATCCAGAAGTCGCCAGGTCTGCATATGTTACCGTGAAAACAGGTTCAGACGTTCAGAGGTTCAGGGTTCAGACGTTTGAAAGTTCAGTCGACAATCACAAATCCTACATCCCCCTATCCATTGAAGCTCCTGGCAAAGGGATTGTTGAACGGGGTCGGCGGACGCTTTTTAGGCGTCTGAGTCCGGGACCCTTTGCGCTGCTGCGGACTCGCATCTTTCCCGGCCTTTTCGGGTTTCTGGCCGGTACCCTGTTTCATGGAAAGGCTGATCCGCTTTCTCTCCAGATCCACCTCCAGGACCTTGACCGTCACCTGCTGATGGACCTTCACCACCTCGTTGGGGTCCCTGACAAACCGGTCCGCCAGTTGACTGATATGCACCAGCCCGTCCTGGTGAACGCCGATGTCCACAAACGCCCCAAAGGCGGTCACATTGGTGACCACGCCGGGCAGGCTCATGCCGGGCCGGACATCCTCGATGGTCTCCACCCCTTCCTTGAACGTGAAGGCCTCGAACTGTCGGCGGGGGTCCCGGCCGGGTCTGGCCAGTTCGGCCACGATATCGGTCAGCGTAGGAATCCCCACGGTCTCCGTCACATATTGGTTCAGGTCGATCCGATCCCGGATGGCCTCCCTTGTCAGGAGGTCCGCCACCCCGAGGCCGAGGTCCACGGCCATGGCCTCCACAATACCATAGGATTCCGGATGGACCGCACTGGCATCCAGGGGGTTCTCCCCGTCCCGGATGCGGAGAAACCCTGCGGACTGCTCAAAGGCCTTGGGCCCGAGACGGGATACCTCCTTGAGCTTCTCCCTGGAGGAAAAGGCGCCGTTTTTATCGCGATGGGCCACGATGTTTCGGGCCAGCTGGGGACCCAGGCCCGACACGTAGGCAAGGAGCTGCTGGCTGGCCGTGTTCACCTCCACGCCCACTCCGTTGACGCAGCTCATGACCACATCGTCCAGGCTCCGCTTGAGGGCCGGCTGGTTGACGTCGTGCTGGTACTGGCCCACCCCGATCGATTTGGGATCGATCTTCACCAGTTCGGCCAGGGGATCCATGAGCCGCCTTCCGATGGATACGGACCCCCGGTAGGTCAGGTCCAGATCGGGGAATTCCTCTCTGGCCGCATCCGACGCCGAGTAGATGGAGGCCCCGCTCTCATTGACGAGCACCACCGGGATATCGGCGGAGAGGGGGAGCGACCGGACGAACGCCTCGGTCTCCCTGCCGGCGGTCCCGTTCCCGATGGCAATGGCCTCCACCCCATAGGCCTCCACCAGTCCCCGGACCGTCTTCCCCGCGGCCTGCTTGGCCTCTTCCGACTTGAACAGGAAGATGGTTTCCGTATGGAGGAGTTTTCCCTGGCGGTCGAGACAGACCGCCTTGCAGCCGGTGCGGATCCCCGGGTCCATGGCCATGACCCGCTTTTGCCCGAGGGGCGGGGCCAGGAGGAGTTCCCTCAGATTGCCCGCAAATACCCCGATCGCGTCCTCATCTGCCCGTTTCTTGGTGTCGAGCCGGGCCTCTGTTTCCATGGAAATGGAGAGGAGTCGCTTGTAGCCGTCATGCACCGCCTCCCTGACCTGCAAAGATGCGGCCCCCTCCCCCTTGACAAACATCCCCTCCAGAACGGCCAGGGCCTCATCCTCAGGGGGCTCGATGCGCAGGTCGATCACGCCCTCCTTCTCTCCCCGGCGCATGGCAAGGATCCGGTGCGACGGGGCAGCAGAAACCGGCTCTTCCCAATCAAAGTAGTCTCTGAACTTGGCCCCTTCTGTCTCCTTTCCCGGAATCACCTTGCAGTAAAAGACCCCTTTCTGCGCATAGAGGGCCCGCATCCGCTCACGGGCCGTCTGGTCTTCGTTCACCCACTCGGCGATGATGTCGCGGCATCCGGCAAGGGCCTCCTCTGCGGTCGCCACCCCCTTTTCCGGGTCCATATACCCGGCCGCGGCCGAGACCGGGTCAATGTCGTCCGATTGTTCGAAGATGAGCGTTGCCAGGGGCTCCAGTCCCTTTTCCCTGGCGACCATGGCCCGGGTGCGGCGTTTGGGCCTGTAGGGAAGGTAGATGTCCTCCAGCGTGGTCAGGGTCTCGGCAGAGATGATCCGCTTTTCCAGCTCTTCCGTGAGGAGTTCCCGCTCCCTGAGCGATTTCAGGATGGCGTCCCTCCGGTTGTCCATGGCCTCCATCTGGGCCACTCCGTCGCGGATCGATGTGATGGCCACCTCGTCGAGGGATCCGGTGGCCTCTTTCCGGTAACGGGCGATGAAGGGGACCGTATCCCCCCCCTCGAGCAGACGGGCCGCGGCCTCCACGTGCCGGAGCGGCAGACTCAGTTGATCTGCGATCCTGTTGAGATGTTCCGCGTTCATATCTCCTCCAAATGACAATGATTTTTCCGACGGGTCCATGGCCAGGCCCGGAGAGCGGGCATCCGGCCCTACACGGATGTCATGCCTTCGTAGTAAGGTACTTGCGATTTATTCCGCCTCGCACTCTTTTCCAATCGGGTTGGTGGGGTCCCCTTCTTCTAACATCAAGCTCATGATCTCCGTTTCGCGTTCGCCGGGCAGATTTCCCTTTACCTTCGCTTCAATGACTACGGTGCCGTCCGAGTTGGTGAATGCCACGTCTGCCTCACCAAGCCCCCTGGCATCCATTTTTGTGATCGTCAGCTCGCAGGTGACGGTATCGCCGGGATAGACGGGCCTCTTGAACCTGAAATTCATCTCTGTGGCCAGCCAGCCCAATTGCCCCCCGATCTCGGTCAGCAGGCTCCCGACCAGCAATCCGTGGCAGATCCTCCCCCTGAAGTTCTTTACCGCTGCAAAGCGGTCGTCAAAGTGAACCGGATTGTAGTCCCGGGTTGTTTCTGCAAAGTCGATGACATCCTGTTCCGTGAAGGTGCGGGTAACACGGAACTGACCGCCAACCTGAATGCCATTTACAGCCCTCATCCGCATGGAAGCCATGAGTCATCCCCTTTCTGCCAAGTCTTGTGCTGTATAATCGATGCAGCCCTGGATTTCAACGGAAATCAGGCGCAGAACAGCAATTCTCATTTTGGGATGACAACAAAAATATCTCACACAATGACACGGAGGCACAAAGGTTTTTCTTTTTTACAGTGTGTTATCCAATAAGGATAATTTCTCCGCAAGTTGCAGCGAACCTACAGGCACGGAGTCTATCACGTTGGGAGAAAAGCGATGCCATAATAAGAATTGCTGCAAAAAAACGTAACCGCTTGATAACCCGGTTTCGGGCCTAATCGGATCTCATCCTTAAAAAGGTCCTTCACTTCCTTTGTAGGTGCGACTTCAGGCGCACAGAAACCACTTCCTCAAATTTCGAGTCATTCTCCGATATTCTTGACGCCGCTGATACAACTCTGTAGCATCTTCCCCCATGGTCTTCAGGGAAATCAAGATTGCCCAAGGCCGTCAAAGGCAAGCTCCAAACAGATGACAGTCCAAAACCATTTTCTTAAACAGTGCTATGGAGAAGGGTCGGGGGATTTTTGATGGAACATCGCCATATCCATGTGAAAGATGATGAATGGGGCGTGGCCGTCATTCACTCCCAGGTCTACGGCTGGCCCAAATTCTTCAAGATGTTCCTGGGACCATATTGTCGGCATTTGTGAAAGAATTTCAGTAGGTTTGGGAGAAAGCCTGGCCCGGTTGTGAGGAATTCGGACGATGAATGATATGCCAGATATAACCTGGAATGCAATGTCGCCTTGCTCTTGCCATAGACCCCTGGGAAAAACACCCTTTTTGCCCTCAAAAAATCCATTATAGGCCCGTTTCAGGGGGTCATTTCGAAACTGTTCCACGTAATATCAGCTACTTGTCGTGGACCGACCCCACTACACACTGCACAGGATTCTGCCCATGTATCCTGTCAGCATATGCCAACCCTCACAGACTGGCCCCGATGAGCTGGGACAGCAATTCATTGGGGCCCAGAAAAATCTGAACAATCTTGGCGTCCCGCATGTATTTTTCCACCGGGTATTCTTTTGAATACCCATAAGATCCCATGACCTGAACGCAGTGGGTGGTGACCTCCATGGCCGTATTGGTGGCAAACACCTTGGCCATATCCGAAAAGCGTGCCCGATCCGGATGGCGATTTACATTGGACCATGCGGACCGATACACCAGGAGGCGCGAGGCATCGATCTTGGTGGCCATATCTGAAAACATGGCGGCAATCAGGCTGTGTTCGATAAGCGGCTTGCCCCCGACCACGCGTTGTTTGCAATACCCCAGGGCATACTCAAAGGCGCCCCGCGCGATGCCCACGGAAATCATCCCCCCGCCCACGCGGTTGTAGATCAGCGTTCTCTGCAAAACCTTGCTCCCTATCCCCACTTTGCCCAGCAGGTTCTCCTTAGGGACCCTTACCCCTTCGAGGACCACCTCGGAATTTCGATCCGCATGCATCCCCATTTTGGGCTCCGGTTTTCCAAATGAAAGGCCGGGGCAATCCTTTTCCACCACCACCAGACAGGATCCCGCCTCCCCCATGCTGGGGTCCACGGTTCCCACAATCACATAACAATAGGCAATCCCGGCGTTGCTGGGCCAGATCTTGGTCCCATTGATGATCAAGTCATTCCCGTCCTCTTTGATAGTGGTCTTGCAGGTGCGAAGCCCCATACGGGGGTCTTCGATATCCGCACCGGACGGCGGCTCGGTCATGCAGATGGCGCCCAGATTCACCTCGGTTCGCGAGGCCAGGGGCCGCAAAAACCGCTCCCTTTGCTCATCGTTTGCCGCCATAATAATGGGGGTCATGGCAAACCAGGTATCGCCGATAACCGTCGCCATGCCCCCATCCACCGCGGCCAACTCCTCCAGGACTACCATGGTATCCAGATTATTGGCGTTGGAGCCCCCGTACTTCTCGTCAATGGGGAACCCCAACAGGCCGATCTTGGCCGCCTCCATGAGAATCCTGTCCACTACCCTTCCCTGGGCGTAATCCGCTTCAAACTGATCCCGAACCGGCAGGATTTCCTTTTGGGCAAACCGTGCCGCCATGTCCCTGATCAGCCGCCTTTGCTCGGACATCTCGAAATTGAACATCATGATCCCCCTTATGATTGGTAACCGTTAACAGCTTTAAAAATTATCTACACCTGAAAAGGATTTCCGGGACGTTGTTGACTACGATGACTTAGTGCTTCTTTACTCTGCTCAA
>CAYPDL010000041.1:0-30855 GCA_964409475.1 uncultured Desulfobacteraceae bacterium
ACCACAGAGATCACAAAGAGAACCAAAATGCCGTTTTCATTTCTTCGTGGCTTTGCGTCTTTGTGTGAGAATTTTTGGTTTGGTTCGTGCGGCCTTATTCATTTTTGGCCGCGGCCTCTGCAAAACTTCTACAGTGGTGCTGAAACATGGCCCACTGGCCCCTACTCCCGTCCCAGGATTCCACGGCACACCTCCCCAGGGCATGGGGGCTGTTGTGCCCGGCCTTGTTGTCAAAATAGCTGAAATGTCGGCATATGGCGCAACAGATCAGCCCCTCCGGGACAGATCCGAGATTCGGATCACTGCTGTTCTTCATGGCATCCCTCATGATTGCTTAGATGTTCAGACGCCTTTCGCTTGCTGGAGGCGAAAGGCATAAGGCGTTAGGCCCAAGGGTTTCATCCACTATCCAGCATTCAGTATCATTTCCTGCGTACCCGCAATTCCGGCACCATCAGGCCCAGGATCAGCCGCATGGTCGGGTAATCGAACGGCCTGAAGGCCCCTCGATAGGCCGCCACGGCCGCACATCCGCATCGGGAACAATCGGCGCTGTCACCATAGGTGCAGGCCTTAGGCCGGCCGTCAGACTTGAAACAACGGATATGCCGACTGACAGGACAGGCCGCATAGCGGTTCCATTTAAAAAAGTCGCCGGTGGTCATCAACTGGCGGGCCATGGCAGGCGTAAACCCTACCTTTTCCCCATACCTTTCTCTCAAGGCGAGAAGCGCCATCACCAGCCGGTCCCTCTCCTTCAAGGGAATGAACAGCCCTGAATCGTCCGTCGTTACATCAGGCGTATAAAACGAAAACCCCATCCCCTTGATTGGCAGTCCCATCATCTCCCGAACAAAATCATCCAGACTATCCTGATTGAGCCTGGAGATGGTCATGTGGACGATCGGGGGCTGAGATGCCCTTTTCACGTTCTCCACGGCCTTGGCGTACACGCCGCTCCCCCGGATCGTGTCGTTGAGGTGTTGCGGACCATCCAGGGAGAGGATCCACTGGACATTTCTCAGTTGCGGGAACCCGTTCATCCCATTGGTAAAGGCCAGGATCGCATCAAATATCTTCCCTGCGGCCCGGCACACCTCCGGCCGGAGCGTGGGCTCGCCCCCGTACAGGATGGCCGCGCCCAGGCCTTTTGCCCGAAGGCCCTTAAAAAACGCGATCATCCGGCCGTCGTCCAGTTCAGCGGGATGATCCTGTTTCCACCAGTAACAGTGGAGGCACTTCAGGTTGCATCGATGGGTAATATCCACGGCGACCGTGGTGGGGAGACGGGTCAACACCCATTTGGCCAGGATCAGCAGCTTTCCAGGAGTCAGGAGCATGGCGTCATGGTATTGAATTTGCTTTCGTATTCATTGACAAATCGCCTGATGGTCCCCTGGTCTGCAAAGCTGTAATAGGTGTTGTTCCCAATGATGATATGATCCAGGACCTGAACCGTCAACAGCCTGGCGGCCCAGACCAGATCTCTTGTCAGCCGCTGGTCCTCGGGCGAGGGCGATGGATCCCCTGAAGGGTGGTTATGCACGAATACGAGCGAGGCAGCCTTGTAGTCCAAGGCCATGGAAAGGATCTCGCGCGGATAGACCGCGCTCCCGGTAAGTCCCCCTTTGAAGAGATCATGATCCGCAATCAGCTCGTTCTTGCGCGTCAGGAAAAGAATTTTGAAGACCTCCCTTTTGAGGTCCCGCATGGAGTGAAACAGATAGTCGAACACCGCCTGGGAAGAGCCGAAAAACATCTTCCCTGAAATCCTGTCCTTAAGATATCTGTTGGCGATCTGATGCACCAGACCCAGGTAGAGGGCATTCTTGGGGCCGATTCCCTTTATCCCGGTCAACTGTTCCAGGGGAGCCGACAAGACCCCTGAAAGGTTGCCGAATTTCTTGAGGGCCTCCCGTGCCGGGAGCTTTTGATCGCCCCTCGGCGTCCCCAGTGTCAGCAAAAATTCAATGACCTCTTCATCACTGAACCTATCGAGGCCGCCCTCCACGAACCGCTGTCGCAGTCTCTCCCGATGGCCGATGCCCCGTTTTTGCCAGTCTTCTTTATCCACCTGCTCTCCTGCGGCACTCGAGGCGCCCACGTACAAGACACTCCCTGTTTAGAGCGATTGTATCAAAGACATGGGAAAATTCAAGAAGAAGGTTGCCGATTGGAAGAGGATGCTTACCATTTTAACAAAAATTCCTGTGCCTCTGTCACAAACCCCTATAAAAAGATTGAAGGGGAGAGAGATAGTGTGCTATGGTAAACAAAAATGTATATTATTTCATACGTTCAGGAGATCCCAACCCTATCATGTTATTTGTGAAAGTATTTGTGTTCCTTACAGGTTATCTCATCATCCAACTTATAAACGCTGAGTGCGCACTTGCCTGGGGACCCGGGGTCCATACCGCCCTGGCCCTCAGTTCACTCGGTTCTGCCAACCTCCTGCTCCCTTCTATCGCCCAAGTCATCACCTCATTCCCCATCGAATACATGTACGGCTGTCTGTCGGCCGATTTTTTCATCGGCAAGGGAAAAAAGAAGTACAAAAAAAATCCGCACGCCTGGGGAGGCGGTTTCAAATTTTTGCGCGAGGCCAAAGATGACCGTGAGACAGCGTATGCCCTGGGGTTTCTCTCTCATCTGGCGGCCGACGTCATTGCCCACAATTTTTTTATACCCAATCTGTTAAGCGCCTACCCGGGCAGAGGAAAAATGGGCCATCTCTTCTGGGAAATACGGGCGGATTATCTGATCGGATCGCCCTACACAAGGATCGCCAGGGGCGTACTGGATATGGACCACCAGATCTGCGATGACCTTCTCAAGTTGATAGGAGGGAAAAGGAAAAGCGGTTTCAAGGCGGGAAAGGGCTTTTTTGCCCAGACAGTCAAGTTTTCCGACCGCATTTACACCACGCGCGATCTTTTTTTTGAAACCAGGGTCGTCCGCTGGCGCCATTTTCACGGATATCTCGCCCTCATGCTGGATCTGTCCCGCAGCCTGGCGAATGATTTTCTGAAACATCCCGAAACATCTGTTTGCCTCCTGCACGACCCGATGGGCACTCGCAATCTGCTTCTCGCAAAAAAGAAACAGGCCTTTCCGAGATTTTATAGAAACCCCCGCCCTGTCCGACGATTCGACGTAGACGAAAACCTTCTCTATCTATGAACACCATCCGAATCCTCCCCGAAACGTTGGCCGCCCAGATCGCGGCCGGAGAAGTGGTGGACCGGCCCGCCTCGGTTGTACGGGAGTTGACGGATAACAGCATTGACGCCGGTGCGGACCGGATTGTGGTCACGATTGAAGGCGGGGGGAAACGACGCATCAGGGTCAGCGACAACGGCCTCGGGATGTCCAAGGATGACCTTTTGTTGTGCGTGGAAAGGCATGCCACAAGCAAGATCCGAACGGCATCCGATCTGTTGAGTGTCCGATCCTTAGGCTTCCGGGGGGAGGCGCTTCCCAGCATTGCTGCTGTCTCCCGCATGCAGATAACCTCCCTTTCCCAAGGTCGCTTGACAGGGCACACGCTCAGAATTTCGGGTGGAAAACTACTGGAGATAGAGGAAACGGGCGCACCTCAGGGGACAACCGTCGACGTCAAAGACCTCTTTTTCAATATCCCGGCGAGACGGAAGTTCCTCCGTGCCGTGCGGACGGAAACCGATCACATTGTGGATATCCTCTCCCGGATTGCCATGCCGTTTCCAAAGATCACTTTCAGACTGGATGACGGCCCAAGGAATGTCATCCACCTACCTGCATCTGAAGACACCCGTGACCGTATCTCCGGATTGATGGGTCGAAAGGCGGCAGAGGCCATGATGACAGGGGAGGAAAAAGATGGAGATCTATCCATCCGGGTCTACGCGGCGCCCCCGGACTTCGCAAGAAGCAGGGGCGATCGCCTCTATGTATATGTCAACGGCAGAAACATCAGAGACCGGATCGCGACAAAGGCGATCATGGAGGGATACGGCAGGCGCCTCATGAAGGGGCAATACCCACAGGTGGTTGTTTTTATTGATATCGATCCCTTGGAGATTGACGTCAATGTCCACCCGACCAAGCAGGAAATCCGATTCCGTAACGCCTCCAGGGTGTTCCAGGCCATCGTGTCCGCTGTTGAAAGAAGGCTCGACAGCTCGCCTCAGCCCTTTTCGAGGCAAGGACTCATGGACCGTGCGGTTCCCTTTGAGCGGAGTTCTTCCAACGCCATTTCAGAGCCTCCATGGGAGTATTCTCCAGTGCCCGCGCTGGCGGAGGCCTTGTCCGGGCCGGTACCGGCTGGGCCGTCCCCCGATTCGGTCATAGCCCCTGCAGGTCCAAGGATCATCGGACAGTTGGGACATACCTATATCCTATGCGAGACCTCGAACGGGCTCATGATCGTCGATCAACATGCGGCCCATGAACGGATTGTATATGAACATCTCAAAAAATCCCTCGCTGCCGAAAGGATTGAAATGCAGACCCTCCTGATCCCTCACGAGCTGGAACTCTCCACAAACGAAACCCGGGTAATGCTGGAAAAGGGGGAGGGATTGCGTAGGTTCGGGCTTGAATTTGACCACTTCGGCGGCAATACCTTTTTGTTGACGGCTGTTCCGGCCCTGCTGAAGAACGTGAACTGGCAGTCTTTCGTATCCGAGCTGGTGACGGAATTGGCAGAAGGGGCTCCTGACGAAGGCACCCTGTTCGATGCCTGCACCACTCTGATGGCCTGCCATGGCGCCATCCGGGCCGGTCAGCGATTGAACCACGAAGAAATGGACCGGCTCCTGATTGAATTGGGAGAGATGGACCTCCCCACCAATTGCCCTCACGGGAGACCCATATTCAGGCAGTTTACCTACCCTGAGATGGAAAGAATGTTTAAGCGGGTGGTTTAAACATTGAACATCCAACATCGAACGTCCAACATCGAATGTGGAAAGCTCAACCTCTCAACCCTGAATCTCTAAACCTTTGAACC
Source organism: uncultured Desulfobacteraceae bacterium (assembly GCA_964409475.1). Classification (GTDB taxonomy): domain Bacteria; phylum Desulfobacterota; class DSM-4660; order Desulfatiglandales; family Desulfatiglandaceae; genus AUK324. The sequence continues at coordinate 4,994 of CAYPDL010000041.1, forward strand.
TCTGAACCCTTGAACCTGTTTTCATGGCAGCGGAAGATCATGTCAAGAGAAAGGCGGCCCAAGATCGTTGTCATTGCAGGCCCGACCGCCAGCGGCAAAAGCGAGTTCGCTGTAAGCTTGGCCCGTTCTCTATCTGGAGAAATCGTCAATGCGGACTCCATGCAGGTCTACAAGGGGATGAACATCGGCACGGCCAAGCCGACCCTTGAAGAACAAAAGGAAATCCCGCACCATCTCTTAGACATCGTCCGTCCTGACGAGCCCTTCAACGCTGCGATCTATCGCACCAAGGCCCTTTCCGCCGTCGCTGACATCTGTTCAAGGGGAAAGGCGTGCCTTGTGGTGGGCGGCACCGGGCTTTACATCCGTGCCCTTGTTGGTGGACTTATGAAGGCCCCGCCATCGGATCCGGCCCTGAGGGAGGCGTTATACAATGAATGCGTCACGGATGGATCCTCGAGACTCCATGAAAGACTAAAGGGCCTCGACCCTCAATGCGCGGCCGCAATCCACCCCAACGACCGGATACGAATCATAAGGGCCCTCGAGATCATTCACATTTCCAACCGCCTTTCTTCCGATCTCATGAAAGGGCACGGGTTTAGAGAAGCGTCCCTGAACGCATTGAAGATCTGTCTGAACGTGGATAGGGAAACCCTCTATCATCGGATCAACGAACGAACCATGAAAATGGTGGACATGGGCCTCTTGGAGGAGACACGGCATCTGTTGAACCAGGGCTTTTCTCCTGATCTCAGATCGATGAAAGCGATCGGCTACAGACATATGGTCCGTCATTTAAAGGGGGAATGGTCCTTTGAAGAGGCCGTTCACACCCTCAAAAGAGATACCCGCCGATATGCTAAGCGACAGCTTACCTGGTTCATGGCAGAATCAGACGTCATATGGATTGACCCTGAAGGGATAGATATGGTATTAAAAAGCATTGAGTCGTTTCTATCTGAAAACGCTTGACCTCCCGGCATTTATTTTCTATGGCAGAGGGGACGGGGAAACTGTGTATTTGCCCAGAAAACCTAAAAGCGGTCCTGGATGGCCTTTCACTGGAGGGATTCTGATGAATGTCATCAACCGTAACATTCTTCGCACGATGGTTGCTCTTTTTTTCTTGGCCCCTTGCTTTTTCATGAGCTGTTCACCCAAGCCGAGGATACCTGAAAGCGTGCTGGACACGCCGGAACACCATGTGTCAAGCGGCCTGAAACTGCTCCACAAAAACTACCTGTTTGATGCCAAAAGGGAATTTGAACTGGCCCTTCAGCTCAATCCCGGCTACTCCGATGCCCATCGGGGCTTAGGTCTGACCTACGGCATGGAGAAAAAATTTGAGCCTGCCCTCGAATCCATGCGCATGGCCAGAGACACGGCAGGGACGAAAAGGCAAAAGGCCCTGGCCTACGTAGGATTTATGCGCCTTTATACCATGGAGCAGGGAGACCTCTGGTTAGACAAGGTGAAGGACCTGTTTTCTGATGCCTTGCAGTACCAGAAGGACCTGCCCGAGGCTTACTTCTATATGGGCATCGCATATAAGAAGGCCAACCATCCATCGGAAGCAGAGACAGCGTTTAAAAAGGTCCTGGAGATCAACAACGGGCTCGTTCTGGAGTCTGAGAATGAACTCAAGTCATTGCCATCTTCCAGATAGAACTGTTGACAGATCAAAATTGCAGGTTTTTTGTGGGGCATGAAAAAAATAATCGCGAGAGATCCACTGTAAGGCTTCGAGAAAACGCCCTTTCCCTCTTTTTTTTCTCCCTTGCCCTTTTTTTCCTTCTCGGCGACCCTTCTTTCCAGGCCCAAGCCGGAGAGACCCCGAAACAAAGTGAACTTCTGGCTATCGGCGATGCCGCTGTTGTCAAGGGGAATTCGGCCCTGGCGAAAAATACGGCCATTACCCAGGCATTGATGAAGGGCGTGGAAGACTATATCGTTCATCTGCTTGGAAGCCAGAGGGCGGTCAATCATTTTGAGCGCGTCACCGAAGAAATCATACCGGCTGCCCGGGAAGAAATCGAAAATTTTCATATCCTAGCGGAACAGCAGGTCAATGGCAGGTACAAGGTCCTCCTGAGACTCAGGGTGAATGAGGAGGTCATACAGGAAAAACTCCAATCGGCCGGGATTCTCCTGGCAGAAACGCCTCGCATCAACGTGCTCTTTCTGGTCTCTGAAAGCAGGGACGGAGATATGTCTTACTGGTGGAAAGACACAGAGGGAGATCGGAGTCTGAGCCCTGTGGAGCTTGCGCTCCATAATGTCTTCCAGGGTAGAGGATTCAATCCTATCAACCGCACCCTGAACCCTCCGGGCGTCGACCGTGTTGACGGCCTGACATCGCCTGCCCTTCAAGACAAGGATGTCGTGAATTGGGGAAGGCTCTTTTCAGCCGATGTGGTCATCTTCGGTGAGTGCAATATCAACGGCGGGAAAGAAATCTCCCTGACGCTGAAGGCACTGGATGTGTCTCAGGGCATCCAGGTCTGTCAGGAATCCGCTGCTGAACAGATAATGCAGGCTTCGGGGGACGGAGATTCACTCATCGCAGCCCTCGAGGGAATGGTGAACCGGGTGGCCGCCGCCTTGTGCCCGTGTATCAAAGGGCGTTTTGTAAGCGATGGCGGAAAAATCCACCCGCTAATCGTCACGCTGGCAGGTATGAAGATGCCGAAGGAGTTCTGGCGCTTCAGCGATTTCCTCAAAGAGGAGGTCATGGGGGTAACATCCGTGATTCCGTCCAGGATCAAAAGCAACACCATGTCTGCCACCGTGGAATTTCAGGGGGATCGGAATACGTTCATCAACCGGGTCCTGAGCCATCCAAAACGTCCTTTTCCATTGCGTCTTGATCCGACCGAAAACGACGCGGTTGTTTTTAACCTTGAGTAATCCACTGTCATGACCATCCCCAACCTGATCACCACCCTGCGCATCATCCTGGTCCCCATTTTCATTATCTATCTGATAAATGAGAGGTTCCTGGAAGCCCTCACGGTTTTTGTGTTAGCCGGTCTGAGCGACGGGGCAGACGGCCTGTTGGCCAGGCTCCTCAACCAGAAAAGCAGGCTTGGGTCCTTTCTCGATCCGCTGGCGGACAAATTCCTTCTCATCGGAGCCTTTGTGGTCCTTGCGGCCGGGGGTTTCATCCCCCCCTGGTTAACGGTTACGGTCATCACCCGGGATATCCTGATCCTCTTAGGCGTCTTGATTTTGTTCTTAACCAAACAAGACATCGTGATCAACCCCTCGATATTAAGCAAGATAACCACCTGCCTCCAGCTTGCGACGGTCTTTCTGGTGCTTGCCGGAAATCATTTTCATCTTTTTTCCGGCATCATTCCAATCATTTATATCGTCACCGGGATATTGACCGTTGCATCGGGGCTTCACTATATGCGATCCTGGTTCCAGATGATGGGTGAAGGATCTCCGGACAATAATGCGCCCTGAGAACAGGGCGCTTCATCGTCTTCATCTATGGAAGGCGTTTTCCGCTGATCGCACCTCCATTTCCCAGGAGTCCCGCCTTTCACCCGGCCACATCCCCGGCGTATACCATTATCTCAGGAACGCCCTTTTTGGTTTTAAAAAATAGCGATCTGTTATAAATTGGGTTGGAACATCAATTCTAACAAATGGATTTTAAAAACCATGGTGGAACCTGCGAAAAAAATTATCTGGAATCTTTTTCTCATGGCGGTGGGAAGCGTTATCTGCTGTGTAGCTGTAAACGGGATACTGATTCCGCAGAAGTTCTTCGGGGCAGGATTTACAGGCCTGTCCATCTTGATCTATTACCTCTTTGATTCCATCCCGATATCTATACTCTATTTTGTCCTTAATATCCCCCTGTTTGCCCTTGGCTGGGTGTACGCGGGCCGCCGCTTTTTCCTTTACAGCATAGTGGGCATGGTCTTTTTCACGGCTGCCCTTCAGTGGACACAGATGGTCATCCCGATCCAGGACAAGATCCTGAGCAGCATTCTTGCAGGCATCATCATGGGGGTCGGGTCCGGGATCATTCTTCGGTCCCTGGGTTCAGCAGGAGGACTGGATATCCTGTCCGTCATTCTGCTCAAGCGCTTTTCGGTTCGGCTGGGGACGACCATTCTCACCTTCAACAGCGCTATTCTCATCATAGGCGCCTTTCTTATTTCACTGGAAGGCGCGCTGTATACCCTTATATACGTCTATGTGAATTCCTTTATCGTCGATTTCGTGGTTACGGGTCTCAGCCAGAGAAGGACCGTCCTCATTATCTCCCGTGAATGGGAAAAGATCTCCAGGGAGATTATGGAGCGGATTCAAAGGGGCGTCACCCATGTCAACGGTCGGGGAGGGTTTACGGGAGAGGAGATACAGCTCCTCTACACCGTGATCAGCTTCCGGGAAGTGCCCAGGCTCAAACAGATCGCCAGAAGCATCGACCCGAATGTATTCCTGGTGGTATCGGATACCCTCGAGGTTATTGGAACCCGGATCGGCAATCAACCCCACTGGTAATATCCGCAACGGGTTGCTGGCTTATTGTTTGAAAATGCGTTATCCCCCGATAACGCCCAAGTCCTTAAATAACCCGAGTTTCACAACACAAATATGGAGGTGAAAAGATGAGAGAAGATGATTTTTTTGAAGATGACGACTATGACTATGACGTTGATATAGAGATGATCCCTGGAGATGAGCGCCAGAAAGAGATCCTCAAGTGGCTTGCCGATTCGCCCCTTGCGGAATCCATTGAGGGCGGCAGCGGGGCCGATTTTTTCATCCGTCAGGGCTCTCCTGTCCGTCTCCAAGGCGGGTTTATTGTGGAGGCCGTGTCATGGCTGGACAGCGAGGGCTTCGATGAGAGCCTTTTCATAGAAGGGTATACCGTATCAACGGAATTTCTCGATCACGCCAGGAATGAGGTCATGATCTTCAGAAAACGTGAGGTGGTCGATGCCCCCTTCGGGTTCGAGGATCTGCCTCCATTTTCAACTGAAGGCCTGGAGGGGTTCCCGGGCGCCTCGGACGATCCTGACGACATCCCCTTTTAATACGGCAGCCCGGATCAGGGAATTCGGTTAGCGTATATCATGCCCTAAAAAAGGCGTCTTTGCCATTCTCGCGATTGGCCAAGACGCCCTCTTGTTGAAGTTGCTGTCGCCAGCGCATATAGTTTAGATCAACCCATAATCTGTCAATGCCTTCTTCAGGCGATCGAGGTTGCCCGGCGACATGGGGCAGAGCGGCAGCCGCATCTCATCCTGGATCTTGCCCATCAGGGCGAGGGAAGTCTTGACCGGAATCGGGTTTGTCTCGAAAAACATGGCCTGGCACAGGGGAAAAAGTTTGTAGAAGAGGGCCTTGGCGTCGTCCACCCTCCCCTCTTCCCAAGCCTTTATCAGATCGGCCGAATCCCTGGGCACGATATTGGCCACCACGGAAATGACTCCCTTTCCACCAAGGGAAAGCGCGGGCAGGGTCACGTTGTCATCGCCGGACAAGAGTGTGATCTTAGCCCCTGCCAATCGGACAATTTCGGCCATCTGACCAAGGTTCCCCGAGGCCTCCTTGATAGCGACCACTTCCGGCAGCTCCGCCAGACGGGCCACTGTCTCGGGCAACATGTTGACGCCGGTCCGACCCGGCACATTGTAGAGGACCTGGGGCAGGGCCACGGCCTTTGCAATAGCCTTGAAGTGCTGATACAATCCCTCCTGGGTGGGTTTGTTATAGTAGGGCGTTACCTGCAAGGAGGCATCCGCCCCGACCTTCTTGGCATGTGCAGTCAGCTCAATCGCCTCGCTGGTGCTGTTCCCGCCTGTCCCTGCAATCACTGGGACCCTCTTGTTGACGGCCTCCAGAGCGATATCGATCACCCGAGCATGTTCTTCCACGTTCAGGGTGGCAGACTCGCCGGTGGTGCCGCAGGGCACAATGGCACGGGTTCCGTTAGCGATTTGGAACTCTATGAGTTCGCGGTACGCCTCTTCATCCACCTGCCCGTCTTTGAACGGAGTCACAATTGCGACGATAGATCCACTAAACATGATAACCTCCCTCTTTTTCCATTTTGGGTTTTGAATTTTGCATTTTCGATCTTGATCATCCAGGCTGCTATTGCGGGTGTCTCGTGTGAAACTTCATTCTGGTTGCAGGTTGCTCGTTGCTGGTTGCTGGTTAACCTGAAACATTAATCGTCATGCAGTATCATGCGTGCTCATTCTTAGACTCTATGTCTGCAACTTCTTTGCAACTTGCGGAGAAGTTAGTGCCCCTTATTCGTTAACATGATGTAAACGATAAATAAATCTTTGTGTCTTCATGTCTTTGTGTTAGATGTTTTTGGTTGCGGCCGTTAGGCCGCCTTGGGTTTTACAAACGGGGGTTAGGTTCCCTGCGTGAATGGTCATAGGTCAAAGTTTCTGTCTGATCTGCCTCGCCTCTTTTACGGCGAGAGGCGACGCTCATAAGGAACTCCTGTCAGGCTTCTAAGGCCTCTGGGTTGATCCGCCCCTCATAGATAATCGCCGTGTTTCCCTCGAGCCATGCCTTTTCAAAGGCATCTCCTTTTCGCTCAAAATGGATAACCAGGTCCTCACCCCCCCGTGTCTCGACCGTTACCGGGGAGTCCACCATCCCCCGGATTGCTCCCACCAGGGCGCATGCGATAGCCCCGGTTCCACAAGCCAGTGTCTCATCCTCGACCCCGCGTTCATAGGTCCTCACGCTGAGGCGATCAGGGCCGATCCTGGACATGAAATTGGCATTGGTCCCTTCCGGTGAAAACCGGGCATGGTAGCGAATGTCCCTTCCCTGTTCCTTTACCGGATGATCCGTGAGGGCTTCAATCTCCACTACCACGTGTGGGACCCCTGTATTGATAAAATCGCAATGCACCCATCCCTCTTGAAATTTAAGGTCAATGTCCATGGAGGCCGGACCGGGCTTAGGCATCAGGACCTTCACCCTGCGTCCCTTGACCTCGGCCGAAACCGGCCCGGCCAGGGTCTCAAAGGTCATCCGAGGACCCGCAATCTGCTTTAAGTATGCGAAACGGGAGACGCAACGTCCTCCGTTGCCGCACATTTCCACCTCCCCTCCATCGGCATTGAAAAAACGCCATCCAAAGTCGTACGCCTCCGATGGAGCAACAAAGATGACGCCGTCTGCACCCACCGATATGCGCCGCCGGCACGCCCTCTCAACCAACCGGGCCATCTCATTTTCTTTTATACGGCCATCCCGGTTGTCAATCAGAATGAAGTCATTGCCGCTCCCGCTCATCTTCCAGAATTCGATTGGCTCCATCATGAATCTCCAGTCATCCTGCCCAGTTCCCCATTCGCTCTCAGGAAATCGGGAAGGCTCTCCCCCCGGATCAAATCTTCAAACCCCTCCCTCTCCCTTATGGTGTAAAAACGGTCTCCCTTGACCATCACCTCACAGACCCTGGGGCGTGAATTGTAGGTGGACGACATACTGAAACCATAGGCCCCCGCACTCATGACCGCCACGAGGTCCCCCGGTTCAAGCATCTCCACCTCCCTCCCTTTTGCCAGAAAGTCGCCGGACTCGCAGATAGGTCCGACGATATCGGCCCTGACCTTCTCACGGCCGGCGATCGTTACAGGCTGGATCGCATGATAGGAATGATAGAGACTCGGCCGCATCAGATCATTCATGGCCGCATCCACCACAAAAAACATCTTTTCCCGGGTGGCCTTGGTGTAAAGGACCTTCGTAATCAGGATCCCGGCATTGCCCACGATGACACGACCCGGTTCCAGGATCAGCGTTACATCCGTCGTTCCCAGTTCCTCTTGCACCTTCCGGGCGTAATCCCGGGGGTGGGGCGGATCTTCCTTGTCATAGGTGATCCCCAGACCCCCTCCCACGTCCAGGTGCGAGATCGTAATGCCCATGTCACTCAGGCGCTGGATGAATTCCTTGAGCTTCCGCAGGGCATCCAAAAAGGGACTCACCTGGGTGAGCTGAGAGCCGATATGGCAGGAAACCCCGGTGACATCCAGTCCATCGAGCCTGGCGGCAACCGCATACTGTTCCAGGGCCTCGGCGATATCGATACCGAACTTGTTTTCCTTCAGGCCGGTGGAGATATAGGGATGTGTCTTCGGGTCCACATCCGGATTGACCCGGATCGCCACCCTTGCCCTTTTGCCGATCCGTTCAGAGACCTCATTCAGCTTCTGGATCTCCTGCGCGGATTCCGCATTAAACATCAGGATCCCCGATTTCAGCGCATATTCGAGATCGGAAATCCCTTTTCCCACGCCTGAATAGACGATCTTCGAGGGGTCGACCCCTGCCTTCAAGGCACGGTACAACTCTCCTCCCGATACGATATCGACGCCGCCTCCCATCCGGGCGAAGAGTCTCAGGATGGCCATATTTGAATTGGACTTCATGGAAAAGCATGTCAGGTGCTTCATGCCGTCGAAAGCGCCGTCAAAGGCCTTGAAGTGCCGCGTCAGGGTGGCGTGGGAATAGAGATAGAACGGGGTGCCCACCGCCTGCGCAATAGCTGCCACAGGCACATCTTCTCCATATAGCGTGTTATCTATGTAATGAAAGTGATGCATTTCTCTATTTTTGATTGATGATTTTTGATTGTCGATTGGTAATTGATCCCTGGCCGACGGTTCCCGGCCAACCCATTGCATTACTCATCAATTATAACCTTGATTCTTTGGGATGGGGGTCCGACAGCGCCTTGGCTGCCGGTCAGGCGAACCTCAAGAAACCATATCCCTTTTTTCTCTGCGACGGGAATGTCACAGGTGAAACGGTCCCCTGAGACAGCGGTTTCGACTGTATCTGTAAAAGCCATCATCTCGATGGGGCAGCCCTCACAGGGCGGATGGTCCTCAGGATACCACGCATGATAAATCGTGCAACCAGCTATAACAGATCCTTTATCGGCACCTTCTATGGTTCCCTCCAGCCTGATCCGCCCATCGACCCATTTTCCGGTCAATCCATCGACCTTGGCCGCAAGTTTCTTCTCCGGCAGAAAAGGGGGACCCTTCTTTCCGCATGCAGGAAAGAGTGCCATGAGAACTGCCGAAAGCGACAAAAACAGTAAAATTGCCCACATCCGGCTCACGGGCGCCGCCCCTATTTCACAGGAATTAGGATCCTTCAGGTCCTTCTTCATTACCCATTCCCAGTTCTCGCTTTGCCTCGTCGATCTCTTTTCCCACCATGTCCGGACCGGTCCCGCCCGGGCTGTTCCTTCTAGCCGGGGACAACAGGGGATCCAGCCATTCGTACACATCCTCGTCGATCTGCCTCGCAAACCCTTTCATATCGCTGAGCGTGAGTTCATGGAGTTCCTTTTTCTGCTCCATAGCAAAAAGCACCATTTTTCCAACGATCTCGTGGGCCTGACGGAAGGTAACCCCCTTGCGCACCAGGTAATCCGCCAGATCCGTCGCCACCAGGAAACCGCTGTGTATGGCCGCATTTAATCGTTCCCTGTTGAATGTGATCTCTCCAAGAAGCCGACACATGACCTCAAGACAGATGTGCACGGTATCGAAGGCATCGAACAAGGCCTCCTTGTCCTCCTGCATGTCTTTATTATAGGTGAGAGGAAGACCCTTCATCGTGGTCAGGAGAGACATGAGATGGCCATACACGCGGCCGGTCTTTCCCCGGATCAGTTCCGGCAGATCCGGATTTTTTTTCTGAGGCATGATACTGCTGCCTGTACAGAAGGCGTCGGAGATGCGGACAAATCCATATTCCTGGCTTGACCAAATTACCAGTTCTTCGCTCAGCCGGCTCATATGCATCATCAGGACCGAGGCATTAAAAAGGAATTCCAGGACAAAGTCCCTGTCGCTGACCGCATCCATGCTGTTTCGAGAGATTTGTTCAAAGCCTAACTCCCGGGCCACCATCTCTCTGTCCAGATCGAACGTGGAACCGGCCAGGGCCGCACTCCCCAACGGCATGACATTGACCCGTTCGAGGCTTCCCTGAAACCGCTCACGGTCCCTCCTGAACATCTCATGGTAGGCCAGGAGATGATGGGCCAGAAGTACGGGTTGGGCCCTCTGCAGATGTGTATACCCCGGCATGATAACATCCAGATGGTCTTCCGCAAGTCGCACCAGGGCACGCTGATTTTCTTTGATCCGGTCAATGACGCCCTCGCTCGCATCCCTTACATAGAGCCGCACATCCAGGGAGACCTGGTCATTTCGGCTCCTTCCGGTGTGGACCTTTTCACCTAAGGCCCCGATTTTTTGAACAAGGGCCTTTTCCATGAGACCGTGGATGTCCTCATAGTCGTCATCAAAAGAAAACTCGCCATGGTCCAGCTCACGCTGGATCTTTCCGAGGGCCTCCACAATCCGGGTAGACTCTTCATCTTTTATGATCCCCTGTGCCGCCAACATCCGGCAGTGGGCAATGCTCCCCCGGATGTCGTAGGCGTAAAGACGATGATCAAATTCGATCGAGGCATTGAACCGGTTGACCAAGGCATCTGTATCCTGCTTGAAACGCCCCCCCCACAGTTTTTTTGTCATGGAAAATCCTCTAGATTCGATTGAATCCCGCCTGCCCGTGCGTTGCAAGCAGACAGGCTACGGTGCGACTTTACTCTTCAGCAGCCGGGCGATCTTGAGGCGAAGGCCGTTGAGCCTTATGAACCCTTCGGCATCTGCCTGTCTGTAGACCTCATCTTCCTCGAAGGTGGCAAAATCAGGGTCATACAGGGAAATTTGCGACATTCTTCCCACAACGATGCAATTTCCCTTATAGAGCTTCAATCGCACCACGCCGGTGACAGTCTTCTGGGTTTCGTCGATCAAGGCCTGGAGCATTTCTCTTTCCGGCGAGAACCAGTATCCATTGTAGATCATATCGGAATATCTTGGAATCAGCCCGTCCCGGATATGCATCACTTCCCGGTCAACGGTAATGGATTCCATGGCGATATGGGCCGTCCTGAGGATAGTCCCCCCCGGCGTTTCATAAACACCCCGCGACTTCATCCCCACATACCGATTCTCCACCATATCGATTCGGCCGATGCCATTTTTGCCTCCCAGTTCATTCAGGCGTGCCAGAAGCCCGGCAGGCGACAGGGCCTCCCCGTTCACAGAGACCGGGTTTCCTCTCTCGAACGCGAGTTCCACATACTCCGGTCGGTCGGGTGCGCTCTCGGGTGAGACCGAGAGCACAAACATATCTTCCGGCGGCTCGGCCCAGGTGTCTTCCAGTATCCCGCCTTCAAAACTGATGTGCAGCAAATTCCGGTCGCTGGAATAGGGCTTCTTTTTGGTTACCGGCACCGGGATATTTCTGGACCGGGCATAGGCCATGAGATCTTCCCGTCCCTTGAAATCCCATATACGCCACGGAGCAATGATCTTGAGGCCCGGTTCGAGTGCCATGTAGGCCAGTTCGAACCTCACCTGATCATTCCCCTTTCCTGTGGCGCCATGACTGACCGCATCGGCTCCCACACGCCTGGCCACCTCGACCTGACCCCGTGCAATGAGAGGTCGTGCCAGAGAGGTCCCTAACAGATAGGTCGATTCATAAACCGCGTTTGCCCGCAGCGCAGGCCATACAAAACCCCGTACAAATTCCTCCTTCAGGTCATCCACCACCACATCGTCGGCCCCGGTATTCAAGGCCTTCTCTCTGATGCCCTCGACCTCATCGCCCTGCCCCAGGTCTGCGGCATAGGCCACCACAGGGCAGCCATAGGTCTCTTTGAGCCAGGTCAGAATGACGGATGTATCCAACCCTCCGGAATATGCCAACACGATTTTCTTGATCTCTTCGCTCAATTCAACTCTCCGTCCATTGATTTTGTCAAAGCTCCAGTTGATGGTAACTATTCAACATTGTGTAATATTTATAGAACTTAGGGGCTTAGCCCCGATTGGAATAGTGGAATGTTGAAATACTGGAATAATGGGGTAAAAGGAATGAAGAGCATTAAAAATCGTCGCACCTAAGGCGCGATTCAGCGTCCCTTCCCAACATTCCATTATTCCATCATTCCAAACCCAACTCTCAATCCGCTAATTCCTCAATTCCCATTCATCTACCGCTCAACCTTCCATCCCTTCAAATATCCTGTCAAGCGCTTCAACCAATTGGTCCACCTCATCCTCCTGCACGATCAGGGGGGGGACGAAACGGAGCACCTTTTCCTGGGCGCAGTTGATCAAAAATCCTTCTTTCAGACATGCTTCCACCACCGGCGCACCGGGGCGTTTCAGCTCCATGCCGATGATCAGGCCCAGGCCCCTGACCTCCTGAACAAAATTATATTTCCTGCCAAGATCCTCCAGCCTTTCCTTGAAGTATGCACCCATTTTTCCTGCATGCGAGATCCACCCGTCCTCCAAGAGACTGCTCACCACGGCCTTTGAGACAGCCGTCAGCAGGGGCGTCCCGCCAAAAGTCGTGGCATGGCTTCCAGGACCGAAGGCCGGGCTCAGTTCCTCGGTTGCAAGCATGGCGCCAATCGGAAGCCCGTTCCCCAGGGCCTTTGCCAGAGTCATGATATCAGGTGTAACACCGTAGTGTTCGTGGGCAAACAGCCTGCCGGTCCTTCCCATCCCCACCTGAACCTCGTCAAAGATCAACAGGACCCCACGCTCGCTGCACAGGTCCCGAACCCGCTTGAGATAGTCGGGACCCGGGCAGACAACGCCCCCCTCTCCCTGGATCGGCTCGAGCAGGACCGCACACACAGAAGTATCCACCACCTGCTCAAGTGCCTCCACATCATTGAACGGGACAAACCGGAATCCCTCAAGCAGGGGATCATACCCTATCTGGATCTTGGCCTGGCCGGTCGCCGAGAGGGTCGCCATGGTCCGGCCGTGGAACGAATTCTTCATCGAGACGATTCCATGGCGGTTTGGCCCGAACTTCTCTCGGGCAAAACGACGTGCCAGTTTCAAGGCCGCCTCGTTTGCCTCGGCCCCGCTGTTGCAGAAAAATACCCGGTCGGCAAAAGAGTTCTCCACCAAAAGGCGGGCCAGCTCCACCTGTGGTTGCGTGTAATAAAGATTGGACACATGCACTAGTTTTTTTGACTGTTCCTCCAGAACACGGGTCACGAGGGGAGAGCTGTGTCCCAGGGCACAGACAGCAATCCCACCCACAAAATCCAGATATTCCTTCCCATCCTCGTCCCAGACCCGGCACCCCTCCCCTTTCACCAGGACGACCGGAAACCGGCCGTAGGTCCGGAACATGTATCTGTCTGCCAGACGCATGGTGGATGTGTCTTGTTGCGTGTCATTCATCACTCTATTCCTCTTCCGAAGTTGTTGAGCTGTTTAGCGAGCAAAAGATCAGCGTATGAGCTTACGAGCTTATCAGCTTATGACGACTGATCCCTATTCCAGTTCACTTCACGTATTCAGCCTATCTTGAGAAAAAAATCACGGTTTCCCAATCAAACCAAGATCTCCGTCCCGACGCCTACCTTTGTAAGAATTTCCAATAGGATGGCGTGAGGGGCCCGTCCATCAATAATGTGGGCCTTTCGGACGCCATTGGTTAGGGCGTTCAGACAACAGTTCACCTTGGGGATCATCCCACCGACGATGATCCCGTCCCCTATCAGCGCGCGGGCCTCATCGGCCTTCAGACTTGATATCAACGTTTTGTTCTTATCCAGCACGCCTTCGGTATCTGTAAGCAAAATGAGTTTCCTGGCATTCAGGGATGATGCGATCGCACCGGCCACCAGGTCCGCATTGATATTGTAGGTCTCCCCTTCATCACCCGTACCGACCGGCGCAATAACCGGGATAAACTCACTTTTCATGAGGCTGAACAGGATGCCGGCGTTGACGGCCGTGATCTCACCCACCATGCCCATATCGATGATCTCAGGCGCCTGATCCTCTCCCCGCTTCTTGAAATATTTCATTTTTCTGGCACAGATCAGGTTCCCGTCTTTCCCTGACAGGCCCACAGCGCTCCCGCCGTTATGGTTAATCAGCGTGACGATCTCTTTGTTGACCTTACCCACCAGGACCATCTCCACCACGTCCATCGTCTGCCGGTCCGTAACCCTCATCCCGTCCACAAATTCCGACTCGATAGAGAGTCTCTTCAAAAAATCGCCTATCTGGGGGCCGCCGCCGTGGACCACGACAGGGTTCATCCCCACATATTTCATGAGGATGATATCCAGCGCAAAATCGTGTTTCAACTGCGCGTCTGCCATGGCATGACCGCCGTACTTCACAACGATGGTAGCCCCGTTGAAGCGCCGGATGTAGGGGAGTGCCTCGACCAGAACCCGCGCCCTGTCTATGTCAGCCATCAATTCGCTTTTCACAATCCCATCCACAGATTACGCAGATTACGCAGATTCGAATCCCTCAATTCCTCAATCGTCAATTTACAGAATATACCTGCTCAGGTTTTCGTCCTCTAAGATATCCGCCAGTTTTTCTGTTACATATTCTTTGTTGATGGTTACCTTCTTGACGGTCATATCCGGGGCGTCAAACGATATCTCATCCACCAGCTTTTCCATGACCGTGTGAAGACGACGCGCCCCGATATTTTCCGTACGCTCGTTCACCTTGCTGGCCATGCGGGCAATCTCCGTGACAGCAGGCTCGTCGAATATGAGCTCAATACCTTCTGTGGCAAGGAGGGCCTCGTACTGGGTAATAAGGGCATTCTTCGGCTCCAGCAGGATCCGTATGAAATCTTCCATGGAAAGAGAATCCAGTTCCACCCTGATGGGGAACCTCCCCTGGAGTTCCGGCAAAAGATCAGACGGTTTGCTCACGTTGAAGGCGCCCGCTGCGATGAACAGGACATGGTCTGTCTTCACCATCCCGTATTTTGTAGCAACGGTCGATCCTTCTACAATCGGCAGGAGATCCCTCTGGACCCCTTCACGAGACACATCAGGGCCATAGGACGATTCGGAACCCGCCACCTTGTCCAGTTCATCCAAAAAGATAATCCCGTTCTGTTCGGTAACCTTGATGGCCTTTTCCACCACCTTATCCATATCGATGAGCCGCTGCGATTCTTCCTGGAAAAGGATCTCGAGTGCCTCGGGGACCTTGACCCGCCGCTTTTTCTTCCTCGCAGGGAGCATATTCTCGAAAATCTCCCTGACATTAAACTCCATCTCCTCGATGCCTGCGCTGGAAAAAATCTCCACCATGGGCATGGCGGTGTTGGCTACCTCCAGATCCACATAGCGCTTGTCCAACTTCCCGGCCTTGAGCATTCGGCGCAGCTTTTCACGGGTTGTATTCTCCGGCCTGTCGGTCCTGACCACCTCAAGTATCCGTTCTTTTTCGCCCTCTTCTTCCTCATGAACCTCTTCGGTTTTCTTCGGCAGAAGGATATCAAGCAATCGCTCTTCAGCCAGCTCTTTCGCCTTTGGCTTGAGGATCTCCTGCTCATCCTTCTTGGCCATATTGACGGCAAGTTCTGTCAGGTCCCTGATCATGGACTCCACATCCCGGCCCACATAACCCACCTCGGTGAACTTGGTGGCCTCCACCTTGAGAAACGGCGAGTTGGCAAGACGGGCCAACCGCCTGGCGATCTCTGTCTTCCCCACCCCCGTGGGCCCCATCATGATAATATTCTTCGGCGCAATCTCATCCTTCAATTCCGGGGGAACCTGTTGTCTGCGCCACCTGTTTCTGAGGGCGATGGCCACAGACCGTTTCGCCTGGTCCTGGCCGATAATATATTTATCCAATTCAGAAACAATCTCTCTCGGGGTCAACACCTCGACCAACTGGTCATCTTCTTCAACAGCCTTTGTCATTCCTACCTCATGATGGATACGCCCGCACCCATGCGGTTTACGGACGGCTATATATTTCAGAATAAAAACTTACAGTTAAATCCTACCCACCCCCAACAAACCAAAGCAAAGGCGGTCAGGTTCCAGGGCTTTCTTTCAATATCGTCGGAGAGGCCTGATAGCACTGAGGTGGTCAGGAAGATCTATGCATCCAGTTCGCATACCGTAATCTGATCATTGGTATAGAGACAAATCGAGGCGGCGATCTTCATGGACTCAGCGGCAATTTCGGCCGGGTCCAGTTCGGAGTGCGCCACCAACGCCTGTGCAGCAGAGAGGGCATAGGGACCTCCTGAACCTATCGCCGCGACCGATTGGTCCGGCTCGATGACATCCCCGGTGCCGGAAATTATCAGGATGTGTTCACTGTCCATGGTGAGCAGGAGGGCCTCCAGTTTCCGCAATATTTTATCGGTTCGCCAATCCTTTGCCAGTTCCACTGCAGCCCGCACGAGGTTCCCGTTATAGGTCTCCAGCTTCCCTTCCAGCCGATCGAACAGGTTAAAGGCATCCGCGGCCGCCCCTGCAAACCCTACCAGGACACTGTCGTTGTACATGCGCCGGATTTTTGAGGCCTTATGTTTCATAATGGTTTCGCCGAGGGTGACCTGGCCGTCGGCAGCCATGACGCACTTCCCGTCCTTCATAACAGCAAGAACCGTTGTGGACCTCAGTCTATTTGTATGACCTCGTGTCATGGTAAATCCTCAAAAGTTTAAAGTTTCTCTGCTAACTCCGCGGATGGGCCTTATCATACACCTCCATCAGCCTGTCCATGCTGACATGGGTATATTTCTGGGTCGTTGACAGACTTGCATGCCCCAACATTTCCTGCACCGCACGGAGATCAGCTCCGCCGTCCAACAGGTGGGTGGCAAACGTATGCCGCATGGAATGAGGACTGATCTCACTGGTCAGCCCTGTTTCCCTCACATATCGTTTGACAATCCTCCCTATGCTTCGGACCGAAAGACGGCCCCCCCGGAAATTGATAAAGAGCGGACTTTTAGCTGATAGACCTCCTGCCTTTCTCCTTATTTCGTTCGTGGCATGGAGGTAGCTTTTGAGGGCAGCTAATGCCTGACGCCCCACCGGTACGATCCTCTCCCGGTCCCCCTTCCCTCTAACCTTGATCAGCCGTTGATCAAAATCGACGCCGGCCATGTTGAGACCCTCGAGTTCTCCGGCCCTGATGCCGCACGAATACAGCACCTCCAGGATAGCCAGGTCTCTCAGACCTAATGCCTTTTTACGATCAGGCCGTTCAAGCAATCTGAAGACATCATCCACCTGAAGATATGCGGGGAGATACTTTTGCAGCTTGGGCGTCGCGATATCGGCTGCCGGATTTCTCAGGTTCAGACCCTGTTTTTCCAGAAAAAGGAAAAATGAGCGGACAGCCGAAAGCTTGCGGGCAATCGACGACCGTCGGAGTCTGCCGTAAAAGCTCCCCACATATTCCCGTACCGTCAAAGAATCAATTGTGTCAACGTGGATATCGCCCCTGTCGCATTGAGGCGACGATACCCCTTTCGAGGACAAAAATTCTGAAAACTGGCCCAGGTCAGTGACATAACTCTTCACCGTATGTCGAGAGAAACCCTTTTGATCTCTCAGGTAAGCCTCAAAAAGCGTTATTCCGTCATGAAGCAGCAAGATGGGTCTATTCCGCCTTCCCCAAATAAGATCGTTGGCAACTCCCGCCCAGTTCGATGCCCCCGTAAAAACCTAAATCAAAATAGGGTTATAACCCTTTGATTTTACTGTATGGCAGTCCTGTTTTTGGTTGCCGATGCACCCTTTTGCGGCTGACATAAATATTTAGGATAACATATTTCTTGAAATTGGCAATTAAAAAAATACCCCCTAAATTCTTGACTTGACTTTAATTCGGGTGTTGGTGTAATTTTGAGTTTTTCCAGTTTCACCGCCCAGGCATGTCCGATGCTGCAATAGGCATCTTTGTTTCTCAAAAATGAGCCCTTTATTGCGGCATAACGCTCGTAATGGATGCACCATGCCCCATCGGGGTCAACAGGGGGCCTCAGACAAAGTCCGTAATTGTCCCCCATCCCCACGGTTACAACCGCCAATACTATATTCATGACGAAAGGGTTTCTGACTATGGAAAGAAAGAGTGAGCAATTGAGGAACATCGCTCTCATCGCGCATGGGGGCTCGGGAAAAACCTCTCTGGCTGAAGCCATCCTGTTCAATGCAAAGGCAACCACGAGGCTCGGCAAGGTAGACGACAGCACCTCCAATTTTGATTTTGAGCCGGAGGAAATCAAGAGAAAGGCCACCCTGAGCACCGCCTTCCACGACTGCACCTGGAGAAAGCATATCATCAACGTCATTGACACTCCGGGCGATGACAACTTCCTTTCCGACACCAAGTTCTCCCTTCAGGCGGCCGACGGCGTTGTCCTCGTTATTGACGCTACTGCTGGCGTAAAGGTCGGCACCGAAAAGGTATGGGCCTTTGCAGATGAACAGCAACTCCCGAGGATCATCTTTGTCAACAAAATGGATAGAGAACGGGCTGATTTCTTCAAGATCGTTGAAGATACTGCCCGTGTTTTTGAGATCAAGGCAACCCCCCTCTTCCTGCCTATCGGGGCAGAAGCCAACTTTTTAGGGCTGGTCGATCTCGTCAAAAAAAAGGCCGTTGTCTTCGCCAAAGATGGAAGTGGAAAATTCGACAGTGCTAACATCCCCCCTGATATGGAGGAGATCGTCAATGAATGGCGGGAGACAATG
Source organism: uncultured Desulfobacteraceae bacterium (assembly GCA_964409475.1). Classification (GTDB taxonomy): domain Bacteria; phylum Desulfobacterota; class DSM-4660; order Desulfatiglandales; family Desulfatiglandaceae; genus AUK324. The sequence goes on from CAYPDL010000041.1 coordinate 23,619, forward strand.
ATTGAAAATATCGTGGAGGTGGACGACGATCTCATGGAGAAGTACCTGGAAGGAGAGGCCCTGTCAGACCAGGAGATCGAAGCGACCCTCATTCAGGGAATCAAATCCGGAGCGGTCATCCCGATCGTCTGCGGCGCTGCCCTGCCGAACATGGGCGTTCCGCAGTTGATGGACCTGATCGTTCAGGGAATCCCGTCTCCATTGGAGAGGCCACCCAAACAAGGGACCGTGCCGGGCAAAGAAGAGACCGTCGAGAGGTCCCCTGCCGTGGACGCCCCCTTTTCCGCCCTTGTCTTCAAGACGGTTGCAGACCCCTTTGCAGGCAAACTCACCCTCATGCGGGTCTTCTCCGGTACGGTTGACTCCGATTCAACGGTATACAATGCAAACAAAGAGGCCAAGGAAAAGCTGGGCCAGTTACTGATCCTGGAAGGGAAGAAGCAACAGCCCCTTGAGTCGGCCGGACCCGGAGATATTATCGCCGTTGCCAAACTCAAGGAGACCACCACCGGAGACACCCTCTGTTCTGCTGGCGATCCCATCATCTACACGCCCATCCAGGGACTGCCGGCCGTCATATCGTACTCCGTAGAGGCAAAGGTTAAAGGGAGCGAGGATAAGGTCTTCAGCTCATTTGCCAAACTCCTCGAAGAAGATCCCACGCTCAAATTGGAGAGAGACCAGGCGTCGGCCGCAGTGATCCTGTCGGGGACCGGTCAGATACACTTAGAGACGACCTGCGAACGGTTGGCAAGGAAGTTCGGCGTCGAGGTCAATCTGAACCCGGTGAGGGTTCCTTATCGAGAGACCATCAAGAAGCCGGCCAACGGGGTTGTCTACCGTCACAAGAAACAGTCCGGGGGCAGAGGCCAGTTTGCCGAGGTCCATTTCGATGTCTCTCCATTGGCGCCGGATACGGGATTTGAGTTCGATGAGGACCTGACAGGGATGAACGTTCCCAGAAACTTTGTCCCGGCAGTTGAAAAAGGCCTCCATGAGTCGCTTACGAGCGGCATACTGGCAGGTTATCCGGTCGTAGACCTGAAAGTGCGTTTCTACGACGGGAAATCCCATGAGGTGGATTCCTCGGAAATGGCCTTCAAGATAGCAGCGAGCATGTGTCTGAAAAAGGCCGTACAGCAGGCAAACCCGATCCTTTTAGAGCCCATCATGAAAATGGAGATTACCGTGCCTGAAGATGTCATGGGCGATGTTATGGGTGATCTCAACGGCCGGAGGGGAAGGGTCCTCGGGATGGATTCCCAGGGCAAATATCAGATCATCAAGGCCCAGGTGCCTATGTCCGAGGTCCTCAAGTATGCGCTGGACCTCAATTCCATAAGCGGAGGCCGGGGCACATTCCGAATGGAGCATTCTCATTATGAGGAAATGCCCGCGCAGTTGGCAGAGAAGGTGATTGCCGCTGCCAAGGAAAATGATTAGGCCGAGGCGATGGACAAGAAGATCAGGGCCGGGGTCCTGACCATCAGCGACAAGGGAGCCAGGGGGCTGCGGGAGGATGAGAGCGGGAAGACCGTCCTCCGCATCCTCGAGGGCCATGGTTTTGAGGTCGTCAACCGGGACATCGTCCCCGATGACCGGCAGCAGATTGCGGATACCCTTGTCAGATGGGCGGACATAGACGGTCTCCCCCTGATCGTCACATCCGGTGGAACCGGACTCAGCCCCACCGATGTGACACCCCAGGCCATGGAACAGGTGATCAATTACCCGGTGCCGGGGATGGCAGAGGCCATGCGCGCGGAAAGCCTCAAAAAGACCCCCCATGCCATGATTTCCCGGGCAATGGTCGGGGTCAGAAAGGCCTCTCTCATCATCAATCTCCCCGGCAGCCCCCGCGGTGCTGAAGAAAATCTTTCCGTGGTGCTCCCTGCCCTGGACCATGCCCTGTCAAAACTGGCAGGAGACCCCACGGACTGCGCCACATAACATCAAGTATCCAGCCCAAGGAGAACTGTCCGATGAAAGGATGGACCGAAGAAGAATTCGTCAACAGAAATCTGATGGCCCCGTGTGGTCTCTATTGCGGGACCTGCGGCGTCTACATCGCCACGAGAGACCGAAATGAAAAATTCAGGACCGTCATGGGGAACCTGTACGGGACACCGCCGGAGGAAACGGAATGCCTCGGCTGCATGCAGCCGGATCCACCGGACAAACTGTATGGTTTTTGCAGACAGTGTAAGATACGGGAGTGCGTGCGATCAAAGGGATTTTACTCCTGTCATCAGTGCGATGAGTGGCCGTGCAGCATAATCGAGAACTTCGTGTTTGCCACCGGCGTTCGGGTCATGAAACGGGCGATTCCCTTATGGCGTGAAAAGGTGGCTGAACTCGGCGATGAAAAGGGGAGCGTTGAATGGGCACGGGCCGAATGCGAGCGATATCACTGTCCTTCCTGCGGCGAGCCCCTTTTCAGGGGGGCCCAGCGCTGTCGGGCCTGCAAGCAACCGGTCGCCGACGCGTTGGACGGATCCCTCTGAACCATTCACCCGAACTGGTTGACCCGCCGAAAAGAGGATCCCCATTGCAGCCCTCAATTACGCGTAAATGCTCATGACAGGGCGCCTGTCGCCTTCGAGGATGGGAACAGGAAGGGGATAAGCTTCTGCGATCTCAAGAAGGTATGCCTGCTACCCCGTCGCTTCCCGGAAGTGATCCCACAACCTGCGGAGATGGGTTTCGGGATCGGCCAGGTACTCATTTCGGTCGATATCGATAAAATCCGTCTTCCTGTTCTTCTGCGGGTTGGACCGGATCTCTCTAATCAGGGTTTCAACCCCCTCCTTCGGGTCGCCCCCCCGATCCAGCAACCCTGTTTTTTCAAGTTCGGGCCGCAGGTTCCAAGGCGGCCGGGAACGGAGATGCCTTTCCGGGTCTATCAGATTGAGCCATGTTACGCCGGACACCTCCCGCTGCTCCAGGATCGAGACGGACGCAAACGTTTCTTCCCGGAGGCCCATATTGGTCATCATAGCCCATCCGATCTCCGGTGAAACCTGTTTTTCAAAAAGCCAGTGCGCCATTGAACACAGGTAAGCTGCCAGAGACATCTCCTCTGCCGGATCATAATGCCTCTTCCATTCATTGAGACCGTTCTCAACTCCTCTCATATAGAGAGCATCCACCTGTTGGGCCAGCATCTGAACCATTTGGGGATGCAGAAGCCCGGACACGCCAAGACTGAGACATATTTCTCCGGCTTCATCACGCGCTCTGATCTCGGCGCAATACGATTTCAGAAGTAAATCAGCTAGTTGAGGCTCAGGTCTGGGCCATTCAAGGGCCCGGTCCATAATGACCCATCCGGTCAGGGCCGGATGCCCACTGAGCGCGGCAGCCAGTTCCCGAAAGCATTCGAGCCGTTTCCGGACGATTGAGACATCGGTCCACCACGAGAAGGGCCGCAGGGTTCTCATCGCGCCATCCACAAATACCGGGGCAGCCCTTGGATCCAGAGACCCCCTTACCAGATAGGGGGCTACCCAGTCTACGCCGAGAATCCGCTGGGCTGGGGCCATTAGCGAGACACTCATCCCTGCGTCCTCGGCCTGGTCCAATCCCCGAATGAGTCCATCCAGAAATCGAACCTTATGCCGTTCCGATCTCAATAATGACTCCTCCAAGACCGGAATCACCAGCCGATCCAATCCCAGGCTTCTGGCAATCCTGGCGATCCGGCCCAGATACACCGGATCAGGGGGGTCAAGGTCTGCCAACCCTCTCACCGGGCAGATATATGTCGCTGAAATCCACATCGTCTCAAAAAGAAGGCACCAAAAAAACCATCATTCCAACCATCCAAGCTCCGCTTTTCTGAGCGCAATCCTCGCCTTTGCAAGCCTTGTGTAATATTCACGGATTTTCTTCGACTGACCTTGTGCCACCGCCTTGAGAAGGTCCCCCTCCAGCTCTGCCACCTCCAGGAGCTTGTAATAGTCCAGGGACTCCTTGAGGTGGGCGAGCACGATAAGACCGGTGAGCAGGGGGTGATTGTTGGTCACGTTGGCATCCTTGAGCCGCATCCCGTGCTCCAGCTCAACCTCAAGACCCGCCTGGAACTCTTTGGGATCGATCGCCATCTTGCCTGTATTTATCTCGGCAAGAAGGATCTTTGCCTCTTTCAGGGACACCTCCGACTCCTTTTTCTGGGTCCAATCGCTGATCTTGAGTTCCTTACAGACCCGCTTTACCTCTTCCACGGTAACATAACAGGGAATTTTCATGCCTTTCTCCTCCATTCGCTCGAGTTTTTTTAAACGTCCCCCTAACTGTATAATCGGTCCTGCTCTTTTGCCAACGTGCCCTTATCTTTTCTTTGCGTTACTTCGTTGCAGCCTCATCAGCCTTCCCCTTCCGAGTCGGTTTTTTTGCCTTCCTGGGAGATTGCCTTGTTCTCTGTGGTTTGGCTGGGGCTTTCGATTCTCTTGACTTGTGCCCTTCCAGGGCACTAAGAACCAACCTCAACTCCTTTAGCAACAATAGATAATCGGAATCCCCCTTATCCGTTTCGATGCGCGTCCGCCTTTCGGATAGTTTTTCCACAAGCGCCTTCAGCCTCTCAGCGCCGAAATATGTCGCATTCTCGTGAAGTTCCGCCAGCCCTAGGCCTGCTTCTGATTCAGTTCCACCTGCTATTTGCTTTTCCAAATGGCTGATCTTGTCACTCACAAACAGAGAAAAAGACCCGACAACGTTTTCGTAGGTCTCCTCATCCAAACCCAGGCGGGTGATCACCTCTTTCTTGTCATGCAGGACTGCCTTATTCTTTCTTAGGGCCTCCTTGACTTTCCCGATCAGATCTCGTCTTTCTATCGGTTTTATGAGATAGTGTTCACATCCGGCTTTCACCGCTTTCCTGACAGTTTCCAAATCCGCTAGGGAAGAGCACATGATGACCGGAATGTCTTTCCATTCATCCTGTTCCTTTATCTTGGCAAGCATTTGTAAGCCGTCCATTTCAGGCATCAGGATGTCGGTGATGATCAGCTCAACTTGAGGCAATGACATGAGATATTCCAAGGCCTCTTTTGCAGTAGCCGCCACCACGGTCTCGTAGTCGTTCTTTTGAAGATGGACCTCCAGTATCTTGGCATTGACCGGATTGTCTTCAACAATAAGAATAGTCATACATGTTGCTCCCTATACAGACGGTCGTACATATCTCAGTTGTGATCACTTCTTTTTGAGGTAAATAGGGTAAAAGATATAGTCGTTGGCGAGAAATACACGAGATTACTTAACACATACAGTACATATGGTTACTTCTTTCAGTTTGTTTGACAAGGTATCACACAATACCAGAGAGATCAAACCTGTTTTCATGGCGCCCCTGTTCCGATATAAGAGTTCTGTGACCGCAAATCACGACTGGATTCTTTTACAACTTCAATATGGCGTTGTCCAAAAACAAATCAGCTTCGTTTGATTGCTCCGAAATAGGTACGAGAAGGTGTCCAAATTCTGCGTAAAAACAAAAGTCCAGTGTTTTCGTATTGACCATCGGGCGCTCACCCTTTAGACTGTCGTTCTATCAGATAAAATGTGTCTGAAGTGAATAATCGATCAGGCTTGCCGACCCAGAGACCAGAGACGGCACTAAACCGTTGAACGCTCACAAAATTAAGGAGTATTCTATGTTTATTCCCCTTATCCGCAAACGCCGGAGCATTCGAAGATATAAACAAGAAGCGGTGGAGGCCGAAAAACTGGAGCTGCTGGTGGAGGCGGCCCTTCGATCGCCCTCATCCATGGGGAACAACCCATGGGAGTTCGTCATTGTCACCGAACCTGAGGTCCTCGAAAGGCTTTCAACGGCCAAACCCCACGGGGCCACCTTCCTGAAAAATGCGCCGTTGGGCATAATCGTCTGTGCGGACCCCGGAAAGAGCAGCGTATGGATTGAAGACGCATCCATCGCCGCCATCTTCATCCATCTAGCAGCCGATTCCTTAGGTCTCGGAAGCTGCTGGATACAGATCAGGGACCGGATGCACAGTGAGGATAGGTCTGCGGAGGCCTATATCTCCGAAATTCTAGGCATCCCCGGACATCTGAAGGTAGAGGCCATGGTCGCCATCGGTTATCCGGCTGAAAAGATGGCGCCTCATCCAGAAGAAGCGCTTCTGTACGAAAAGGTATTTCTTGGCGCCTATGGGAGGCCTTACAAAGCATAATCTCAGTATCCTTTATCAAAATCAACGACATACCTGAGGGGCCGGCCAGCCGTAAACCGGCGATAATTTTCGGCGAAAATCGGCACGACATCCTTCGGGAAGCTGTATGCTGAATTGTGGGGGGTCAAGAGAACATTCGGCAACCCCCAAAGCGGGTTCTCTTCTGGAAGAGGTTCCTGTTCGAATACATCGAGAACCGCCCCCCGTATCTGTTGTTGCGCCAAGGCGCGGACCAGCGAATGCTCCGAAACGACCGTTCCTCTCCCCACATTGATGAGCACGGCTGACGGCTTCATGGCCTCAAACGCCGTATCGTCAAAAAGGTGTACGGTTTCAGGCGTATTGGGAAGGGTGATCACCACATAATCGGGACAGGAAAGAAATTCTGTGAACCCGGGACGGGCAAAGACACGGTCCACACCGGGAACGGGTTCCCCCGACCGTCTGTATCCCCACACCTTAATGCCGAAACAGCCTGCGGTGCGCGCAATGTGCCTGCCGATCGATCCGAGCCCGCAGATGCCGAGGAGCAGACCTGTCAGGGACCGGTGGGGCATATCCTGCCAGTCCCTGTTCTTCTGATTCTCATGGGTCTGAAAAAGATTTCGCTCAAGGGCAAGGATATAGGCAAACACATATTCGCTCATGAGCGGCCCGAATATTCCCTCGACACGGGAAAGGATATAATCGGTGCGTTGAGGAGAGGCGACCAGCGCCTCGACGCCTGCAAAGGTGGATTGAATCCACGCGAGGCGCCTGGCATCGCCCAGCAGCGGAACGATCCGGTCCGGCTCCCCCAAAATGATATTGCAGGCTTCAACATAAGCCCACGCCTCCTGGGGTGTTCTACAGGCCTTGACATCCAGATCGGCGAGGTCGAGTGCTGCGATCAACCGAACATAGGGATCCGGATCCCGGGTCAGGATGAGGAGACAATTTTTTCTTTTCATCTTTTTCCGTCACCACAGGCTGTAGCATATTCTTCTTACTCAAGTTTCGCACCCTTCATTAGGCTATCATTTCAATAAATTTGGCATGAT
>CAYPDL010000042.1:0-30849 GCA_964409475.1 uncultured Desulfobacteraceae bacterium
ATCATGCCAAATTTATTGAAATGATAGCCTAATGAAGGGTGCGAAACTTGAGAATCTTACTTAAAGGGGGTATCGGGTTGACTCCAGTGGCCACAAGATGTAGTTTTCGGTCATGGAAAACTATACTGGGTCGTTGGCGGAGTTGGAGGAGCGGTTTGCGACCGAGGCTGCTTGATTGGAATACATGGCAATGAAGACTTCCGGTTTTACTTATCATCAGCTTGTCAGTTACGATCGCGGGAAAGTGACAGGGCACTATCTGGACTGGGAACATCAGCCCCTGGTCTATAAGCACTATCCGGGGATTGAGCCTCTCTTGCTTCCGCAAGATGTTTCTCCGCCTCAAACACGTCTCTCATCTCTCCTGAAACCCCCTGAAATCGCTTCAGCATCCGCGGAGATGGATCTGGGATCTCTTTCCAAAATCTTCCGACTGACCTACAGCCTGACCGCAAAGGCCCGGCATGCGGGGGGCGACTTCCACTACCGGAGCGTCGCCTCGGCCGGGGCACTCTATCCTGCGGAGATCTATGCGGCCACGGAGGGGGTTGCGCACCTCCAGGACGGGCTCTATCATTTCTCCATCGCCCGCCATGGCCTTTCGCTGCTGCGGCCGGGACGTTTACCCCTCTCTGCAAAAAGGGAAACAGAAGACCTTGACACGACACCCCCGGTCCTTACATTTTTTATCACGACCATATTTTTCCGGAGCGCCTGGAAATACCGGGATCGATCCTACCGGTATCATCTGCTGGATGCCGGGCATCTGCTGGAGAACCTTGTCTTAGCCCTGAAGGCCCTGGGTTTCTCCAACGTCCTTACTCTGGATTTTGACGATGATTCCATCAACCGGCTCCTGGGAGTGGATCAACAAAGAGAGGTCTGCCTGGCCATATGCCGGGTGCCGGAGACGAAGCCCTGTGACGGCGATGTCCTGAGAGAGATCATTGATTTGGGCGATGCCGTCCGCAACGCCAGCAGGGTCTGCGACAGAGAGACCGATTATCCCGCACTTAGGGATATCCATTGGGCAGGTGTCCCTGTTGTGCAGCATCCCGAATCCGCGCCCCCCATGGTCTCCCTGCTGGGGCCTGTTATGCAGGAGTGGAGACGGTTGGATGGCGTCGACCCCTGGCCTGAGACCCTGAGTTATGTCGAGGCTGTGATCGGGCGCCGGTCCAGGCGCAACTTCGTGAAAAGGCCGATATCCAAGGGCTGCCTGTCGGCCCTGTTAGATGGCCTGTGCGCAGGCCGCCTTGGGAATCCAGAGGAAGGGACCGACTTCCCACATCCATCCACAGCCATCGGTCTTCTCGTGGGCAATGCCGAGGGATGGGATACCGGTTTCTATCTGCTGGACGAGGCATCCTGCTCCTACGCCCTGATCAATCACGGATTTTTCTTGGACCGCATGGCCCATATCTGCCTGGATCAGATGTGGACGGCCCATGCAGCCATTCACATAGTCTTCTTGAGCAACCTTCAGGCAGTCGATCGTATCTGGGGTCCGAGGGGCTACCGGCATGCCATGATCACGGCCGGCCAAATGGGAGAGAGGCTCTATCTGATGGCTGAGTCCATGGGACTCGGGTGTTGCGGTATCGGCGCATTTTATGACACGGAGGCGGCCGCCCTCCTGGGGCTGAATCCTGCCTCACGACTCCTGTATCTGGTGGCTGTCGGCCCGATAGCATCCATTCAAACCAGGTGACCGGCCCGGTCGGCCCTATGCCGGCGCCCAAGGCCATGGAAAGAGGCACGAGATGAACAGCACAAAAGACACTGAATCAGGACAAGAGATCGTGAATACTGCGCCAGAAGCAGGGGAACCATCGGCTCATCCCTTTCGCGAAATGATTGAAGCTGCCGGCGAAGGTTTTTATGAGACCGATACGAATGGAAACCTCAGGGGGTTTAACAACGCCTTCTGCCAGGTCCTGGGATATGCGAGGGAAGAGATTCAAGGCCGAAATTTGGCCAGTTTCATGGAGAGCGGGCCTGCCAGGAGACTCAATGAGGTCATGAACCGGGTCTGGGCCAGCCATCAGGGGTTTTCCAATCTCGTATGGGAGATAAAAGACCGACACGGCCGGCGCCGGATCATCGAGCTTTCCGCCTATCTGATGAAAAACCATGCAGGGAAGAAGATGGGCTTTCGCGGCATCGCCCGGGACGTCACCCGGGAATTCCAGACCAGGAGTGCGCTCAGGGAGGCCCAGCGTCGGTATGAGAGCGAATTCCAGAAGGGGAGAAGAGCGAGGAAGAGGACACGGAATCTCCTCGACTTTGTGCCCTACCCCATGGTCGTATTTACCCTGGACGGGAAGGTCTCCTATGTCAATCCCGCATTTACCGAGGTCTTCGGGTGGGCCCTGGAGGAACTGATCGGAAAGAGCATCCCCTTTATCCCGGCCGGGTTGAAGGAACAGACCCTCGATGATCTGAGGAGGCTTCTGCGGAATAAGGACGACACCATTGAAACCAAGCGGATGACGAAGGACGGCCGCATCCTCGATGTGATCATCCGGGGGCAGGTCTCTCCTGACGCAGGGGACGATGGACTGGGCGAACTCTTTATTCTGCGCGACGTCACTGAAGAAAGGAGGATGGAGCGGACCAACGAGACCCTCTTCCAGATCAGCCGGGCATTGCCCCAGTATCCGGTCCTGACGGAACTCCTCGACTACATCAGCAACGAAGTCAAACGGGTCCTCAACACGGAAGGCGCCATCGTGGGTCTGTATGACCGGGAGAGGAACGATTTCTACTTTCTGGGGGCCGCCTATGAGGATTCATCGGCCCAGCAGCAGATCAAGGCCATCCGGCATCCCTTTGAAAATACCGTTTCCGGGAGGGTCTTCTCCACAGGAGAAGGGGTGATCGTGAACGATACCTCCAAAGAGCCGGATTTCCACGACGGGGTGGACAAGACCATCGGGATGCACACCCGCAACATGGTCGTTGTTCCCCTGCGGGCCAGGGAACGGATCCCAGGGGTGCTGATTGCCATGAACAAAAAGGCCGGTCCCTTTGATGACCAGGACAAGAGGCTCCTCACCATGATCGCGAGCACTGTTGCCCTCTCCGTAGAAACCGCCCGATTTTCCAAGGAATTGAAGGAGGCCTATCAAGAGGTTTCGAGCCTGAACCGGGCAAAAGACAGGATTATTGACCACCTGTCCCACGAGTTGAGGACCCCGGTATCCATCCTTCTGGCCTCTTTGAACATGCTCTCACGGCGGCTGGAGGCCCTTCCGGAAAGGGACTGGGAAGCCACATTTGAAAGGGCCAGGAGAAACCTCGAACGGATCCTGGATATCCAGTACCAGGTGGCGGACATCATGAGGGACCCTGAGTACAAGGTCCATTCCATCCTCTCCTTCCTGCTGGATTTGTGTTCGGACGAACTGGAAGTCCTGATCGCGGAGAAGACAGGAGAGGGGGACATCGTTCAATGGATGCGGGAACGTATAGACAAGGAATTCGGTCCCAGAGACATCCGTTCGGATGAGATCCATATCGAGGCCTTTCTGGGGGAGCGAATCGAGATACTGGGGCCTAAATTCTCCGGCCGCAAGGTGGATATCATCACCCATTTTGAAAAGGCCCCTCCCATATGCATCCCCTCCCAGGTCCTGCAGAAGGTCGTGGACGGCCTCATACGGAATGCCATAGAAAACAGCCCTGACCAGGGTAAGATCGAGATTCGTTCCGAGATCAGGGGAAAAGGGGTCGAACTGACGGTCAGAGACACCGGGGTGGGGATTTCTCCCGAGGACCGCAAGCGGATATTCGAAGGCTTCTTTCCCACCCAGGAGACCATGAATTACTCTTCCAAACGGCCCTACGCCTTCAATGCCGGTGGAAAGGGCGCCGACCTCCTCCGTATTAAGGTCTTTTCAGAGCGCTACGGGTTTCACATCGACATGGAATCGGAGAGATGCCCATTTATCTCTCAGAGCGGCCAGGAGTGCCCCGGCAGCATCGATCAGTGCATCCATTGCAGCGACGCGGCCGACTGTTATCAGTCGGGCGGCACCACCTTTCGGCTCCTTTTTCCTGCGGTTCCGGAAATGGGGTGCAGTTGAGAGGGTCATAAGATGAGAAGGTGAGAGGGTAAGAGGTTTAGAATGGAATTCGAGGCCCTTTTACCGGAAACATTGGGAGGTTAGGCATCATGGCACGCAGCAGTTTTGGGCCGCGCAGGGGGCAGCGGGGCGCGGGTAAGCCGGAAAAAGCAGAGGACGTGGTTGCACGGGCCCGACGGGCCCAGGCAGAACGCGAAAAGAGCTACCGGGAGCAGTCCCTGAAGATTCACCCCTGGGTTTGCGCCCGCTGCGGCCGGGAGTTTACCCATCGAAACGTGCATGAGTTGACGGTGCATCACAAGGACCACGATCACGACAACAATCCCCCTGACGGGGGCAACTGGGAAAATCTGTGCATCTACTGCCACGAGAACGAGCATCGCCGACATCTTGATTATTTGGAGGGAAAAGGGATCAAGGTAGGCGATGAAGAGGGGCCGGGATTCACCCACAATCCCTTTGCCAAACTCAAGGGGCTGATCGACAAAAAGCAACCCTAACAGATTCTTGGCAACTGGTCTCCGGTGAGCATGGAGAGGATGCGGGTGCCGCCCACACGGGTCTTGAGGAGGACCCGGCCCGGGTTCTGATCCGTGACCTGACCGATGATTTCGGCGTTCTTCCCGTACCGCTCCTGTTTCATGGCCTGAAGCACCGCATCGGCATCCCCGGGGTCGACGGCGACCAGGCATTTGCCTTCATTGGCCAAATAGAGCGGGTCGAGGCCCAGGAGTTCCGAGGCGGCCACGACGGGATTTGACACGGGGAGGGCGTCTTCAAAGAGATGTATCCCCACCTTGGACTGGCCTGCAATTTCATTCAGCGCCGTGGCCACCCCGCCCCGGGTCGGATCTCTCAGGACGTGTATCTGGGAACTGGCCTTCAGGATGGCGGAGACCAGACCGTTGAGAGGGGCGCTGTCGCTCGTCAATTTGGTATGGAAATCAAACCCCTCACGACTGGTGAGGATAGCAATGCCATGGTCCCCGATGTCGCCGTTGATCAGGATGAGATCGCCGGGCCGGGCATTGTGACTCCCCACCTCTACGCCCTGCGGTATGGATCCGATCCCTGCGGTATTGATGAACACCTTGTCCATATTCCCCTTCGGCACCACCTTGGTGTCGCCCGCCACCACCTTCACCCCGGCCTCTCGGGCGGCCTGGGCCGCCGAATCCATGATCCTGACCAGATCTTCCATGGGGAGGCCTTCCTCCAAGATCAGGCCGAAGGTCAGGTAAAGCGGGGTTGCCCCCTGCATGGACAGATCGTTGACCGTCCCGTGGACCGCCAGACTCCCGATATCGCCTCCTGGAAAAAAGATGGGGTCCACCACATACGAATCTGTGGTCATGGCAAACCGGCCCCCGGCCAGGTCCACCACGGCGCTGTCGTCCAGCCGTCGCAGGAATTCATTATCCAGCCGGCTCAAAAAAATGTCATGGACCAGCTCGTGGGAGGCCTCGCCCCCGCTTCCGTGATCCAGGGTAATCTGATTGGGCGTCATGGTTGCCTCATTATATGTAGTGAACCGGAGAAGTAAGATAAAGGGTAACCGTTCACGGCCGCAGCGCCTCCCGCCACTCGAATCACCATCGTTACGTCTGGGGTTCGACAATAACCTTTATGCAGTCATATTCAGTGGGGGTGGAGACCATCTGGAACCCGAGCGGTCCATCCGCCATGGCCAGTCGGTGGGTCATGGTCTTGAGGACGGGGACGGCCTTCTCGCGTATCAGCTTCAGGGCGGTGGTGCAGTCCGCGGGTGCCCCGGCATAGGTGCTGGTCAGGGTGATTTCGGTCCGCCAGAAGAGGTCGTTGATGGTGGATGGAATGGTTGCGCCCTCAGCGGCCCCGGCAAAAAAGAGGACCGTTCCCCCCTTCTCCACGGCGTTGAGGGCCAGGGGGATAAATCCGTCAAAACAGATGATCACCAGGTCGGCCAGGCGGCCCTCATTGGCCTGGCGGAGCCGGTTCAGGATATCATCGTCCCTGTGGAGGACCAGATCGGCACCCATTTTCCGGGCCTTGTTCAACCTGAAGGGAATGGAGTCCGCCGCTGCCACCAGGCCGGCCCCGAGGGCACGGGCCGCCCCCACATGGAGCAGTCCGGAGATCCCGCTTCCCAGGACCAGCACCGTCTGACCCGGCCTCAGCCGGGCGTTCTTCTGGCCCCTCAGGACGCAGGCAAGCGGTTCCATAAAGGAGGCCTCTTCATAGGTGACCCCATCCGGGATATGAAAGACGCCCCGGTCCACATTGACGGCAGGCACCCTCACAAATTCAGCAAACCCTCCGGGCTCGAAATGGGTCCCCTTGAGCAGGGTCTCACAGACCGTATGGTGCCCGCTCAGGCAGTAGTGACAGGTGTTGCAGGGGACATGATGCGTGGCCGCCACCCGGTCTCCCGGTCTGAACCGCTCCACCCCGTCTCCGACGGCAACCACTTCCCCGGCCACCTCATGTCCCAGGACAAGGGGCACCTTGTCGCGACGGTACCACTCCATCACATCGCTGCCGCAGATGCCGCTGGCCACGACCTTCATGAGGAGCTCGCCCGGACCGATCCGAGGCACGGGCATTTCCTCTAAGCGGACATCCTTATTGCTGTAATACATTAAAACGCGCATGGCTGGATCTGTATACTGGTTGTTTTCCGCTTTGAGCTTTCAGCTTTGAGCTTGTCACTGGATACTGGTTCTTCTGACCTCCAACCTCTAACCTCCGACCTTTGTCTTCCGTCTTCTGTCCTCTGACCTCCAACCTCTAACCTCCGACCTCTGACTACCCGCTCCGGACGGTTTCAAAAAGATCGAGCGCCTGCCTGGGGGTGAGGCCGTCGTGGATGACGCCGTTGAGTGCCTGCATGACTGCCGCGGGGTGGGGGCTCTGCCAGACATTCCTTCCCAGGTTGACCCCGATCGCCCCCTTCTGCATCCCGTCATAGACAAACTCAAAGACCTCCAGTTCGGTCTCGCACTTGGGGCCCCCGGCAATGACCACCGGGACCGGGCACCCGTCCGTCACCTTTTCAAAGCCTTCGTCGCAATAATAGGTCTTGACGATCTTGGCCCCCAATTCTGCAGCGATGCGGCAGGAGAGGGCCAGATAGCGGGCGGTCCGCTTCTCCAGTTCCTTTCCAACAGCGGTCACGGCCATGACCGGGATGCCGTAGTCCTCGCAATCGTCCACAAGCAGGCTGAGGTTCTCCAGCGTCTCCCGTTCATAATCGCTCCCCACAAAGATGGAAATGCCCACTGCAGCCACGTTCAGCCGGATCATCTCTTCAACGGATGTCGTGATAATTTCATCGGCCAGATCCTTGCCCACCACGCTGGTGCCCCCCGAGACCCTCAGAATGATCGGCGTCTGGATCAGGGGATCGATGGCGGCCCTCAGGACCCCGCGGGTCACGAAGAGGCCGTCCGCATAGGGTATCAGATCCCGGATGGTCTCTGCCGGCCTTTCAAGACACCGGGTGGGTCCCTGGAAATAACCGTGGTCGATGGGGAGAAACTGGCAGTGGCCGTCCGGTTTGATCAGGCGGGAGAGCCTGTTTTTCATCCCCCACCCCAGGTGATCGGAACCTTTGATCCATCCCATTTTTCCGCCCGTTGCCCCAGACGGCATCTCGCTTACCTCTCTTGCATCCAGAAGTCCTTCTGCATCCGCCATATCCTTGTCCTTTTCCGTGCCTATTAAATTTTTAATTTCCTAACCCGGACAAGCCGGAACCAAAAAGATCTCACACGGAGACACAGAGACACGGAGTGTTATTAAAAGATACGGTTGCTGTGATTTCCCTCTGTGTGCTCTGTGGCTGTGTGTGGTTCAATTGTTGTTTATTGCCAGTAACACTTTTACGCTATTGACTTTTCCAGTACTGCAATTCCTCAATCTCCCAATCCCTAAGTCCCAGGCTGTTTGACAACGATGGTCTCTTCCCGGCCGGGCCCTACGGAGACAATGGAGACAGGTACCTCTGCGATCTGCTCGATGGCGTGGACATAAGCCCGGGCCGCCTCAGGCAACTGGTTCATGTCCCTGGCGGCAGAAATATCGTCCTGCCATCCTGGCATCTCTTTGTAGATTGGGACACAGGCGGCCATCCTCTTGAGGCTTGCGGGGCGCTGATCCACCTTTTCCCCTTCTATCTCGTATCCCACACAGACCTTGAGGCGATCGAGGCCGGTGAGAACATCCAGTTTCGTAATGGCCAGGCTGTCCAGGCCGTTGAGGCGCGCCGAATCCCTCACTACCACCAGGTCCAGCCAGCCGCAGCGCCGGCGTCTCCCCGTGGTCGCTCCGAATTCCTTGCCTCGCGCTTGGATATAGTCCCCTGTTTCATCTGTAAGCTCCGTCACAAAAGGCCCCGCCCCGACCCTTGTGGTGTAGGCCTTGACAATGCCAACCACATGATGAAGCTGCTTGGGCCCGATCCCTGCCCCGGCGCAGGCGCCCCCCGCCACCGGATTGGAGGAGGTCACAAACGGGTAGGTGCCGTGATCCAGATCCAGATGGGTGCCCTGGGCACCCTCGAAGAGGATATGCTTCCGGTCTTTGAGTGCCTGGTCCAGCTCAACGGAGACGTCTGTGATATACGGGGCCAACTTTTCTCCCATGGCGAGATAACTCTCCACTATGGGTTCAGCCTCTAATGGCTCAGCCCCGAAAAACCGTTCCAGGAGGAAATTCTTTTCCTTCAGATTGGCCCTGACCTTCTCCTCCAGGACCTCGGCATCCATGAGATCCACGGCCCTCACGCCGGTCCTGGCCGCCTTGTCCTCGTAGCAGGGGCCGATGCCGCGGCCGGTGGTCCCCAGTTTCGCCTTTCCCTTGGCCGTCTCCTTAGCCAGATCCACGGCCTTGTGGTAGGGCATGATGATATGGGCCTTCTCGCTGAGCGACAGCCTCTGCGGGCCTACCGATATCCCGGCCGCTTTCAGTTTGTCGATCTCTTCCAGAAGCACCTCCGGGTCCACCACAACGCCGTTTCCGATAAGGCACTTTTTGTTTTCGTAGAGTATACCGGAAGGGATAAGATGAAAGATATACTGTCGCCCCTCCACCACGAGGGTATGACCGGCATTGTTGCCCCCCTGAAACCTTACTACCATATCCGACCTGGCGGTCAGGAGATCCACTACCTTTCCCTTTCCTTCGTCGCCCCATTGGGTCCCGACCACTACGACATTCGCCATATCTCTCTCCTTAATGTCTCGGAAATTCTATCACGCCTTGGCGTGACCGATTGGGGCGAAGCCCCTAACTTCAGATAGAGGGTCTACAGAAAAAAACCTCTCTTTCTTGTCATGCCTCGGTGATCAAGGACCTATCACGGTCGCCTTGATCCCGTCTGAAATCCGGCATAGTCCTCCGGGGTATCGATGTCGAGGTTGTCATAGTCCCCCTCCGGTTCGATCAGACAGATTGAACCGCTGTAAGCGCTGAACAGGGATCTGGCGCCCACATCACCCTTGAGACGTTTCAGCTCCGGATACGCCTTCCGGCTGAAAACCACGGGATGAGCCGGCCTCCCTTCACTCTGGATAGCGCCTATGGGCATGTTCGAGGACAAATACAGACCAAGGAGACGATCGATCAGCTCTGCCCGGATGA
Source organism: uncultured Desulfobacteraceae bacterium (assembly GCA_964409475.1). Classification (GTDB taxonomy): domain Bacteria; phylum Desulfobacterota; class DSM-4660; order Desulfatiglandales; family Desulfatiglandaceae; genus AUK324. The sequence continues at coordinate 9,708 of CAYPDL010000042.1, forward strand.
ACGGCATATCGGCCAAAAAGAACATTGTGTGGTCATGGGTGCTTTCCACCTCTCTAATGCCGGCCGCAATGGAAGAGCTGATCCCCTGACGGTACTGGCGGTTTTCGATGATGCGCAGCCTCGGGTCGACGAAACGAGGGGCAATGACGGCCTGAATCTCCCTGGCCTGATATCCCAGGACCAGGACTACGGTGTCCAGTTGCGATTTCAGGACCTGGCCCAGTGCCCGCTCGATAAGCGTTTCATTTCCGACGGGGAGAAGTTGTTTGATCCTGCCCATGCGGGTCGATGCGCCGGCGGCAAGGACAATCCCCGCCACATTCTCTCCGGGCCGGTTCATGTCCCCTATGTTTTTCCCTTTTCCGCGGATCCCCTCTCGAACCCAAGGTCAAAGATCCTCAGGTTGATCTCCCTGAACCGGTCCGGGCTCACCTGATCGATGGTCTGCCTCAGATCCTCTCTGGGGATAGGCCCGTTCTGAAAGGCCGCAAAAAAGCCGAGGAGGGCCAGATTCGAGGCCATGGGCGACCCCGATTCGGCAGCGGCCTCGGAGGCCGGGAAAAAACGGCATGCCATCTCCATCTTGTCCAGGTAAGGCCAAACCTCTTCCCGCACAAGGACATCGTGTGGGGCATTGACGTAGAGCCTCCCTCCCCGGGCGAGGAAGGGAAGGCTGCGGTAGGCCTCGTTCTCGTCGAGGGCGAGGAGGATCTGGGCTGAACCGGCCCTGACCAGGCTCCCTGCCACGTCTCCGATCCTGAGGTGAGAGACGACCGATCCGCCTCTCTGGGCCATTCCATGGGTCTCGGCCGCCATGATCTTGAGGCCTCTGTTAATAGCCGTCTGGGCCAGCAGTTTGGTCATGAAGAGGATACCCTGTCCCCCCAAGCCGCTCAATACGAAGTTCATATTTTCCATGGCTCTCGATCTCTTTCCTTTCACTATGCTGACACAATAGCCCCCTTGGGGCAGATCTCTATGCATACGCCGCACTGGGCGCAGAGCGCCTGGTTGATGGCTGTTCGCCCCAGGGTTTCATCCCTGTAGAGGGCCGGACATTCAAACCGGTCCAGGCAGAAGTTGCAATCCACGCAATCCTCTGTTACCGTTACCTTCACCTTATTCGGGATGGCCTCCTGCCGGTAGGCAATGACGCAGGGATGACGCGCGATAATAACGGCGATTCCTCCCTCGGGGTCGCTTACGTATTGAGCGGCCTTTTTGATCAATCGGATCATCCCCTTCAGATCATAGGGGTCAATCACCTCGATGAACTCTATCCCGCAGCCGGCCACGACCTTCTCCAAGGGGATCGCCTTTCCGCGGCTTCCGTCTGCCCGGATTCCCAGCCCGGGGGTAGGCTGCATCCCGGTCATGGCGGTGGTCATGTTGTCCAGAATCACCAGGATGAATCGCGCGTCGTTATAGACCGCGTTCAACAGGCCTGCGGTGCCGGAATGGTAAAAGGTGGAGTCCCCGATGGTGGCCACGATCGGTTGATCGATCTGGTCCTGGGCAAAAGAATGGTAGAAGCCGGAGGCCATGGTAATGGCCGCGCCCATGTCGAGACAGGTGTCGACCCCCCCCAGGTTGAGACCCAGTGTATAGCAACCGATGTCAGAGGTGAATATCGCCTTTGGTCGGGCCTTCCGAATGGCAAAAAAGGAGGCCCGGTGGGGACAGCCGGGGCACAGGGTCGGTTTGCGTATCGGCAGATGGAGGCCCTTGACCAGTTCGGCCGCCCCTCCATCGCCGCTATTTTTCAATCCCTTCAGGTCAAGGGACCTGAGGGCCCGGTCGATCACCCCGTACACCGCCTCTGGCACCAGCTCTCCTTCAGATGGAACGTTGCCGGAAAGTCGACCCAGGACCTTTTCGCGGTCTCTTAGAAAATACTCGATGACCGTGTCTGTCTCTTCGATGACGAGCACCTTGTCGCAGGCGGACATGAACTCCCCGGCCAGTCTTTCGGGGAAGGGATAGGGCGCACAAAGTTTCAGGACCGGGATATCGTCCCGAGCTTCTTCTGACAGGATATCCTTCACCACGGCGTAAGAGACCCCGGCGGCCAGGATGCCCAGGGGATATCTCTTTCCTGGTGTCAGGTTGTGAAAATTGTATGGCGCAAGCGTATCAAATCGCTGACTGATGTCTTTCAGTTTCCGGTTCAGTTCCCCGTGGAGAATGAACCGGAACCGCGGGGTCGCGGCCCATCGGCCCGGGTCCTTTTCAAAGGATGCCTTTCGGCCATTGTGGGGGATCTCCCCTCGAATCAGGCCCTGCCGTGCATGGCACACCCGGATGGCAGGTCTCAAGATGACGGGGATCTTGAACTCCTCTGACAGGGCGAGGGCAAGGCCGGCCATCTGCCGCGCCTCTTCAGGGTCGGAAGGATCCAGGACCGGCACCTTGGCAAAACGGGCCATCAGACGGGTATCCTGCTCGGTCTGCGAGGAGTGGGGACCTGGATCGTCGCACGAAATGATCACGAGCCCCCCGTTGGTCCCCAGATAGGCGGCGCTCATGAGGGAGTCGGCGGCCACGTTGAGACCGACCTGCTTCATGCAGCAGGCCGCCCGCTTTCCCGAAACAGCCGCGGCAAACGCATTGTCCAGGGCCACCTTCTCGTTGGTAGACCATTCCGCGTAGGCATTTAGTTTTTCTGATTTGATAAGTCGGACCACCTCGGGCAGGATCTCGGAGCTGGGGGTGCCAGGATAGGAGGTTACCACCTGACACCCTGCCTCTACGAGACCTAAGGCAATGGCCCCATTCCCCAGGAAAATCTCTTCGTGCTTCATAACGATTCCTTTTTTGTATGATTGTTCAGTTGCAGCAGGGGGTTCAAGTAAGCCGCTCCGGATGTCCACTCGGCGGTGCACAACAAGAACGCCAGCATCGCATGGATCTGAGAAAGGGTAGTCGCTCCAAACCATAAAGTCAAGCGGGGAGATACAGGAACGGCGGCCATGCTAATCCTGCAGATGCCTGCATGTTGACACAGGGCTCTCGATCTCCTATACTGCTTTAAACTCATCTTTAAACTCATCCAAAAATCTTGCGGAGATCCCGATGCACCTTCGAAACGTAACGCTTTTCCCCGAAAAATATCCGACACGTGAGTATTACCCTTTTAACCTGGATGTGCTTCGTCAAACCAGAAGCATACCCTTTCATACACCTGTGACTTTTTTTGTGGGAGAAAATGGTACAGGAAAATCAACGCTCCTGAGGGCCCTGTGTCATCAATGCGGTATCCATATATGGCAACATACGCAGCGACCACGCGTGGAGAAGAACCCATATGAAGAAACCCTTTACATGTTTATTGGCGTTGACTGGTGTAACGGAAGGGTGCCGGGGTCATTCTTCGGGTCCGAGATGTTTAAGGATTTTGCACAGTATTTAGATGAATGGGCGGCAGTAGATCCTGAAATGCTCACCTATTTCGGGGGAAAGTCCCTCATCACCCAATCCCACGGCCAGTCCCTTATGAGCCTGTTCAGGGCACGCTACCGTATCAGGGGCCTCTATCTCTTAGACGAACCCGAGACCGCCCTCTCACCCAGGAGCCAGTTGGAACTGCTCAAGGTGCTGAACGATATGGGAAAAGCAGGGCATGCCCAATTTATCATCGCCACCCACTCACCGATTCTCCTGGCATGTCCCGGGGCGACCATTGTCAGTTTTGATGCCGTACCGGTCCGGGAGATCGTCTACGAGGAGACGGAACACTACCGGATCTATCACAGCTTCATGATGAACCGCGCCGCCTACCTGAACGATCTGTAGTCTCATCGCCTTCCGGAGTTAACCCCCCGAAGGAGGCGCCTTCCGTGCCCGTTCTTTTGCCTGTTCAATCAATTCAATCAGGGAAACGGTCTTTGTCTTGTCAGAGCGCTTGAAGGCCTTTTCCCACTCTTCGGGTGAAAGCTCTTCTCTAAAATAATCTTCGACCAGAAAATGGGAATACCAGCAGTCCAGGGTCTTGAAACAGGGGAGGCCGCGGTTTTCTCTGCAGCAGTAGGAAAAAGAGATCTGATGTCCCAGCCTGGGACAACGGATCATGTACTCATCATCCGGAGGCGTACTTTCCCTTTTCATGGCGATCTCGCGTGAAAGGTTCAGAGGTTCAAGGGTTCAAAGGTTCAGGGTTGCTCGTCTTCAGGTTCGTAGGGACAGCGGTTCGGTGTTTTGCCACAGTCCCCATGCCCTCACGGGCACACTACGAACGGGGGTTCACGTAGGTTGGGTGGAGCGAAGCGAAACCCAATATGATCCGATCTTGTGACAACCCGCCGGAGGTCAATACGGCGACCTCCGGCGGCGGCAACGGAATTTCTGTAAACAGGGCTTAAATCTTCGCCGCCCTGTACTGCCTTGGCTTGGGAAGCGGTTCGATATCTGCCAGGGCCCGCTTGATGTCTTCTGCAGGCAGGGGATAATCAGCCAATTGGCCCTCAAAATAGGCCTGATAGGCCGCCATGTCCACCAGACCATGCCCGCTCCAGTTGAAGAGGATGACCTTTTCCTTGCCTTCCTCTTTGGCCTTGAGGGCCTCGCGGATGACCATGGCAATCGCATGGTTTGTCTCAGGGGCACTGATGAAACCTTCGGTTCGGGCAAATGTAATGCCTGCCTCAAAGGTCTCCAGTTGATGTACCGCTACTGGTCTAATCAAGTTGTCTAAAATGAGCTGGCTGATGATCGGGGCCATCCCGTGATACCGCAGACCCCCTGCATGAATTGGGGCCGGGATGAAGTTGTGGCCGAGGGTGTGCATCGGCAGGAGGGGCGTCATCTGGACCGTATCCCCGAAGTCATAGGCAAAGGGGCCCTGGGTCATGGTGGGGCAGGAGCTGGGCTCAACGCCGATAATGTCAATATCCTTGCCGTGGATCTTGTCGCAGACAAAGGGGAGGCAGTGCCCTGCAAAATTGCTGCCGCCGCCCGCGCAGCCGATCACCACGTCGGGATAGTCGCCGGCAATGGCCATCTGCTTCTGCGTCTCAAGACCGTTTACGGTCTGGTGAAGCATCACATGGTTCAGGACGCTGCCCAGGGAATACTTGGTGTCTTTGTCCCCGACCGCGGCCTCCACCGCCTCGCTGATGGCGATGCCCAGACTTCCGGGAGAATCCGGATTCTCGGCCAGGATCTTCCGGCCTGACTCGGTCTCGGTGCTGGGACTTGCCACGCATGTGGCGCCCCAGGTCTGCATCATGAGCTTTCGATACGGTTTATGGTTGAAGCTGATCCTCACCATGAAGACCTTGCATTCCAGTCCGAAAAAGGAACAGCACATGGCCAGGGCGCTCCCCCACTGGCCGGCGCCGGTCTCCGTGGTAATCCGTTTGGTGCCGGCCACCTTGTTGTAATAGGCCTGTGCAATGGCCGTATTGGGTTTGTGGCTCCCGGCCGGGCTGACGCCTTCGTTCTTGAAATAGATCTTGGCGGGCGTGCCGAGGTGTTTCTCGAGGTTATAGGCCCTGTAAAGGGGGGTGGGTCTCCAGATGACATATTTCTCCAGGACCTCCTGCGGTATGTCGATCCACCTCTGGGTGCTCACCTCCTGCTCGATCAGATTCATGGGGAAGATGGGGGCCAAATCATCAGGCCCGACAGGCTGACCCGTCCCCGGATGAAGCGGCGGTTCCATCGGTGTAGGCATATCTGCCATGATGTTGTACCATTGACGCGGCAATTCCGACTCGGGTAGAAAAATCTTTTTGACCTCCATAGTTCCTCCTTCTCTCTTCAATGAATGATGTTGTCCATTCTGGTCCGTGGCACCCAATGCCACGGATCGGCCTTGACCATTTTCACGGTCCCTGATCGCTTCCCGGTTGTCAGGCAACCGCGCAACCCTTGAAAGCGAGATACGGAACCGGGCGTAACAGAGAAAATTGAAGCCAACTTTTTGGGTTAGATTGAACTGGAGAACTATACGTAAAGATATATCAGGTCGTCAGGTCTGAATGCGGGAGACCAGATAGTAAGAATCCGCCGGACCCTGACCGCATCAAATTGCGTACACATGGCGCCGAAACAAATAATATGTAAGAAAACAGAGCAGAGGATAATGGGTCTATTCCGCAAAGTCAAGAACCAAAAACCGATTTCAGTTCATCCTGGATGTATTTGAGACGGTCGATCTCCTCTTCCCCCATATCCTTGTCCACTTCCGCCGACTTGACCTTTTTGCGAAAGGCCTTGAGTTCGTTTTCGAGGTCGATGATGGTATTCAGCATGGAGGTTTTCACGTCTACGGATTCCTCCTCGACCGGAGGCTTCTCGCAGACCACATCTCTCGGTTTGAGGATGAGACGTTCTTTCCACATGGGGATATGGGCTGTCAGGTGGAGTTTTTCCTCGATTTTCTCTGCCAGGGCCGTACTTGCAGCGGCCTCGCCATGCACCACGAAGACCTTGGGGTTGGATTCGAAATGAGACACCCACTCTAAGAGGTCCTTCTGATCGGCATGGGCTGAAAACCCGCCGATGGTGAACACCCTCGCCCTGACCGCTACGTTTTCCCTGAAGATTTTGACCTGCTTTGCCCCGTCTACAATCTGGCGGCCGGTGGTTCCCTTGGCCTGGAATCCCACGATCACAATGCTGGCCCCGGTCCGCCAGAGGTTGTGCTTCAGATGATGCTTGATCCGTCCGGCCGTACACATGCCGCTCCCGGCAAGCACAATGGCAGGCCCCGACGCCTCGTTAATGGCCATGGATTCCCTTGTGCTGGGCGTGAAGCGAAGGTTGGGCATCCCGAAGGGATCATAACCTGAATCGACGATAGCCCTGGCCTCTTCATCGTAATACTTCTTGTTTTTTCGAAAGATCTCCGTCGCCTTGATGGCCAGGGGACTATCTAAATAGATAGGGATATCCGGGATCAGGCCATTACGGAGAAATTCACCCAGGACATAGAGGATTTCCTGGGTCCTTTCCACGGCAAAGGCCGGTATGATAATCTTCTCTCCGGCCGATACGCTGTAATGAATGGCCTCTATAAGTTCATTTTTGCTCTCTTCAAATGTTCGGTGGATGCGGTTGCCGTATGTGGATTCCACAAACAGATAGTCGGCGTTAAAGATCTCGTGCGGGTCCTTGACAATCAACTGGTCTTTCTTGCCCAGGTCCCCGGAAAAAACGATCTTGAGAGGCTCCTCCGCCGCTTCCACCCAGAGTTCCAGGATGGAAGAGCCCAGGATGTGTCCCGCATTCCTCAACCGGGCCTTGACGCCGGGCTCGACCGTGATGATCTGGTCTCTTTCCGTGGGATGGAGATATTTCAGGCTTGCCTCTGCGTCTTTCGTTGTATACAGGGCCGTCACGTCCAACCCGGCCTGGCGCTTGTTCTTGCGTGTCTGCCACTCCGCATCCATTTCCTGGATGTGGGCCGCATCTAAGAGCATGATCTCGCACAGCTCTGCGGTCGGCGGAGAGGTGATGATCCTCCCATTAAATCCATCCTTCACCAGCTTCGGGATCCGGCCGCTGTGGTCAATATGGGCGTGGGTCAGAAAAAGGGTCTCGATCTCTTTCGGATCAAACCCCCATGCCTCCTTGTTGCGGCCCTCCATCTGCCGTCCGCCCTGAAACATCCCGCAGTCCACGAGGATCTTTTTGTTGTGCGGCGACTCCACGAGGTAACACGATCCTGTCACGGACCCCGCCCCTCCAAGACATGTAATGCGAATCATATGGATCTCCTTTTTGGTGGTGGTTCAGTTGTCATTCGATTATCGCCGATTGCGGATCCTTGGACTTTGGACTCGAACGGCATTCAATCGTCAATAATCAATCGTCAATCCAAAACCGGGTGGCGGTATGTTTTTCCTGCATAATTCCTGGCTACAAAGGCATGGCTGTCCCTTTGCACCACATATTCCGGCAGGAGCGGAACTTTCCCCCCCCCGCCCAGGAGATCCACGGCAAAATGGGGAACGCACAGACCCGAGGTATGTCCCTGAAGTGCGGAGATGATCTCAATTCCCCGGTCGAGGGGGGTCCAGAAGTGCGACGTTCCCTTTGCAGGATCTGCCAGAAACAGATAATAGGGCCGGACACGAATTGTCAAGAGTTTTTGCATTAATCTCTTCATGACGCCAGGATCGTCATTCACGCCCCTGAGGAGCACGGTCTGGCAGCCTAAGGGGATGCCCGCATCGACCAGCCGGCCGCATGCCAGGGCGGCCGCCTTGCTGATTTCATCGGGGTGATTGAAGTGAGTATTGATGTAGAGGGGCTTGAAGGCCCCCAGGATCCGGGCCAATTGGGGCGTGATGCGCTGGGGGAGGGTGCAGGGGACCCTCGTTCCGATCCGTATGATCTCTACATGGGGCGTGGCCCGCAGATCTGTCAGGATGCAATGGAGTTCCCGGTTGCTCAGGAGGAGCGGGTCTCCCCCTGAGAGGAGGACGTCCCGGATCTCCCTGTGTCCTCGGATGTAGGAAAGGCCTTCCCGGATCGATTTTTCAGACACCATGGATGGACTGCCTACCTTCCGTTTCCGGTTGCAGAACCGGCAGTACATGGCGCAGCCGGAGGAGATCAGGAAGAGGACACGGTCCGGATAGCGGTGGGTCAGCCCGGGGACCGGCGAGGCCCCCTCTTCATTCAGGGGGTCCTCCACGCCGGCCTCGTCGGAGATCTCCCGGATGTCCGGGATGCACTGTCTGTAAATGGGATCGCCCTTCCTTTTTACAAGACCCAGATAATAAGGATTGATCCGCATCGGATACCGGGCCGCCACCTCTTGGAGGAGGCCCCTGTCCACTTCCATGGATGCCGGTAGATCCAGAGGCGAGGTGATGCTGTGAGAAAGGATCGTTTTCCAGGACGAGCCTACCCGGGGGTTCATGGGTTCGGTCTTCAATGGGGGCCTCTCATGCTTTTCAGGAGCAGATCATGCCCCTTCGGCGCGCAATTGAAAAGGAGATCGAATGCAGACAGGTTGGGGATAAAAGGTCCCCAGAGCTGAGGATACACCGGGGGGCGGGGGTTGAAAAACCGAAGGGAAATCCCGGCGGATTCAAATCGTTCCGGATCGAGATACTTCCGGGCCCCGGCTTGTGCCAGAAACTGAGTAGCCCCCAGTTCCCTGCAGATGTCCACAGACAGCCGGGGTTCGTCGGTGTCTACACCAAGATCCGACAAGAGGACAATCCTGGCAGAAATTCGAAGGTGCTCCATCATGTGCCGAATGACTTTCAGGTTAAGGTCGATCAGCATCTCGACCCCTTCAGCGTAAAGCCTTTCAAAGAAGGGCACATGCTCCTCAAAAAAGGGGGAATTTGCGTAGGCGGTCTTCAAGCTGGCCAGATGTTTGCGGGCCCAGCGACCCTCGTTGCAGATCCTGACCTCATGGATCCTCTGCAGCCCCAGTCCCTTTTTCCATACGGGAACTGTCAACCAGAGGGTGCCCTGGTCATTCTTGAAACGGTTTCTCGTGAGCCAGGTCGTGCCCCTGGGAAACCGGACCTTATCCATGAGGACGAAAATGTCTGACCGGATGGCCTTGGCAAAGAAACCGGCAAAAGGGGCAAAATAAGGCTGATAAGCGGATACGATCATGGGAAGATCCTTCATTCCGGCGTGTCAATCCCCAGCTCCGCCATCTTCTCTCGGGTGGGACCGCCCGTGGCCGGATCCCATCCCACGGCCTGGAAGAACGTATCTTGAAGCGTCTCCATATCAAGGGTGACATTCCTGAGCGGGCCCTCTCCAAGGGGCGGCCTGCCCGCGGCCCGGTCGGTCAGCCGCTGATCCACGGGTCGCACCCCCTCCCGCACATTGAAGGCCTTGCGGAGGCTCAGTATCCGCTCCCCGGTCCGGAAGTAGTCATCTGCGGACAGGCCCCACCCGGTCACCGCATTCAGGTATTCCGCTATCGGAATCCGGCTGGTGAGCGCCCCGAAGAGGCACATGCCGCAGCTGTTGATGAGCTGCATGTACAAGGTGCCGGCCGCGTAGCGCCGGACCATTTTCGCGGCTTTTCCCTTGCTCCGTTTGACCATGCGGCGTGCCTCCGGGAAGATCTTTTCCACGCTGAAAAGACCGGGATAAAGGAAGCAGGATATGGTATGACGCCCTGGTGTAGGCTCGCACTGGTAAGCGATGCCGAACCCGGGGTCGAGCCTCGAGTCGTGCATCGGCAGTTCCTGGCCCCCGGCATGCATGGCCAACGCCTCCGAACCATTCCCAATTTTGTCAGCTGCGCGCTTGACGCCGTCGGCGAGGAGATCGCCTAACCCCTCGCGGTGGATGATCATCTCGGTCAGTTTTAAGATCGCTTCGCTCTTGCCCCAGCCCAAGTTCAACCCGCCCGTAGTCTTCTCGTCGATGATCCCTTTCTGAAAGCACTCCGTGGCAAAGGCGACGCAGGTCCCGGCTGAAATGGTATCGATCCCCGCGCGATTGCACATCTCGTTGATCTCGATGATGGTGTCGAGATCGTCATGCAGGAGGAGCCCGCCAAAGGCCCCGAGCGTCTCATATTCCGGCTTGTGTCCTTCGGTCCCGCGGTACCGTCCCTTTTTGATATCAATGATCCCGCCGCAGGCCAGGGGGCAGGAGTGACAGGCGTATTTCCGTTTTTGATGCCGAATGACGCTCTCGTCAGAGTTCTTTGCGGCGCTGTCGAAGGTGTAGTCGGTGTACCCCACCCCGCCCCAGTTCCTGATGGGCATGTCCCCGGTGAGGGCGGAATAGACCGTCAGCCCGGGGGTGCCGTATTTTTTGTAGACTTGTCGGAGCGTGGACGCCTGGGCAGGGATCGAAATACCCGTACGGGCAATGATCCGGCTGAAGAAGTTCATGAACCGCACGGTTAACCGGTCTGCAACCGTGGATTTATTGAATTCCTTCAGGAATTGTTCGTTGATGGCCTTGACCCGGGCCGGATCGGCAACCGGGACTTTCTGTCTTCCCCTCACCGCTAACGCCTTGAGTCCCTTGCTCCCCATGACCGCGCCCAGGCCCGATCTCGCGGCAACGCGTCCTCCGTCGGTCACAACCCCTGAAATGAGAGAAATTTTTTCACCGCTCAGCCCTATGGCGGCCACCTGGACCCGCCGGTCGCCCAGGTCATCCCTTATGGTTTTCTCGGTCTCGACAGCATCCTTTCCCCAGAGCCCCGAGGCGTCTTTGATCTCGACCCCTTTTTCCGTGAGATAGGCCCAGACCGGGCTACTGGCCTTGCCCGTGAAAAACACGGCATCATATCCGGCCCTTTTGAGTTCGCGCGAAAAAAACCCGCCACCATTGGCATCACCCCACCCGCCTGTGAGGGGAGACTTGCCCACCACCATGAACCGGCCGGAAAAAAGCGTACCCGAACCGGTCAACAATCCTGAGCAGAATCCCAAATGGCCTTCCGCTCCCAGCGGGTCGGTTCCGGCTTTCTGACGTCCGGCGATAACCGCAGCCCCCAGACCATACCCGGAAAGGTATTTCCTGTAGAATTCATCAGGGGGTTCGACCGTCTCCGTGGTCCCGTCAGTCAGGTTCACAACGCAGTACTTACCCGTATATCCTCCCGGCATTTTTTCCTCCTGGTATTATACGATCCCTTCATTGCCCCCCGGCCGAGGGTCCGAGACATACGACTTTATCCCCGTCCCCGTCCAATCCTGTAACATGACGCAACCAACCGACATATTTTATGCAAAACGGTTCATGAAACGACCGAAACGCATCTGCCAGTAGGCGATGTTGGCATCCACAAAAAGCCTCGGATCGAAATTAGGATTCCCGATCTTTCCGAGACCGGAAATGTAGTGCACGTGATCGGCCACAGATACGGGGCATCCTTTCAGGTGGATGTATCTCGATTTTCTGTTTTTAAGAAGAACGAGGCCGGGCTTGAGATTCCGGACGAGCATATCATTGGACTTGGTCTTTTTTTCATCGACTTCACCTGGGGACTTGTAGCTGCTTTCAATCCTGACATGCTCCCCGTCTATGTCTCCTTCCCAGCTGGTACAGTCTCCCGCAAAGATCACCCTTTCATCACCCTCGAGATGCAGCGGGCCTTTCACTTTGCCCACCACATACCGCACCTTCTTCATTTCCTGATAGGCGTTCGGGTAATAGCCCTTGAATATGTGCATGGCCTCCTGAAGGGCCCCCGGACACCCCCCCCAGCAATAATCCGGCGAATGCTTTTCAGGAAATATCCCGACGGTGCAACTCAGGTTGCAGTCTTCCCTGAAGTAGTCATCGACATGCTCCATGCAGAATTCAAACCCCCGGGTCTTCTCCTGCACCTCCTCAAGGGGGAAATCTCCTCCCACACGGATCTCTTCCAGATTCATGGGCCCGAAGCCCCTCTGGGACGTGATCCTGAGATGGATGAGGTCATTGGGATCCACGCGAACCATGTGGCAGCCCACCGTGTCAACAGCGCACGAATTCGTGCCCATGACAATGGCCCCCATATCAAAAGGGGTGGGCGTCAGCATCATTTTCTGGCCGGCTGTGATGCCGTCAATGGCAATGAATTTCGGCTGAATGACCTCCTGAAGATCGGCAATTTTGTGTTCCAGAAAGAGATTGTGGTCCACGAGCCGATGCCGGTCATCCTGGATGCCGATGAAGTTCTTGAGGCTGAGGGTGAGCCGGCACCACGGATGGGCCTTGAATTTCGGCAGGTTGATCAGAAAATCCGATTCAACGACAGGTCGCGGGAAGAACATGTTTTTTCTGAGGTTCTCTTTTCGCTTAAGGGCGAAAGGGACCTGCTCGACTTCATCAAAATAATAGGTCTTGATTTTGTGCTTCTTTATTACTTCAAGGTAACCCGCCATCTTGAAATTGAAGCGGGTCGGGATCGTGATGCCCGACCGTTCTCCCACAGCGATTTCCTCGACGCCCTCGGCACGGGCCTTTGTAGCTGAAATGACGCCATCCAGGAATTCCCTTCGCGTAAAGGCGTGGGGGAACACCTCGGGGTGTGCCAGGACCACGTTAGGCTTCAAAAGGATCTTCCCATAGGGCTTGACTCCCAATTCCTCCATCCCCTCTTTGATGATCCCGGCGATCTTGTCGGGGTTGTATTCGTTACACCTGAAGATCAAGACGCTATGCTTTTTTTCCATACTGAATGCCCTCCTTTTCAGTGGAATAGTCTTCAAATGCTGCTATAGCTTTTGAGATAATGCTTTGAGGTTCCTGGTCAGGCGTTATCTTGTTTTTGGGTCGTTTTACAACCAACAATCGCAAATCAACAATCGCAAATGTTATATATTGTGATTGGGATCCTCATGCATCTTCCGGTATCTCCAGAGGTTGACCATGGCCTGAGCGGCCCGTTCCGGCGTGGGAAAATTGAGCAGGGCCCCTGACGCTTCCAGGTCGCTGACGGCATCGTCCCAAATGCCGGGCGGGGACACGATGCAGGATATCAGGGGTTTTCGCTGTCCCCATCCCTTTAGCAGGTCGGCGATGCCGGCGACTGCGTCCCGGTTGGCCGATGCAAACATCATCAAGAGAAGGATCCCATCCACGTTGTCGTCATCCATCACCGTCTGGATGATCCCCCTGATGGCGGCCGAGTCATACCAGGCCGGTCCCATGTCCACCGGATTGGTCCGGAGGGCGAGGGGGGGGAGGAGTTGGTTGATGGTCTCCTGGGTGCGGGGGGTGAATCGGACGATCCGAAGGCCCCCTGCCTCGCACACGTCGCAGGCGGCCATGGAGGGTCCCGCCTGGCCGGAGAGGACCGCTACACGGGAATTGGTCGGGGGAGGACAGGCCGAGAAGGCCTTGGCCGCATCCAGAAGGGTCTCGGTATTGTCAATGGTGATGATCCCAGACTGGGCAAAGGAAGCGGTGTAGATCTCATGACTCCCTGCCAGGGAACCGGTGTGGGACCGGGATGCGGCATCCCCGACCTTTCCGCTCCCGGTCTTGTAGGCAAGGATCGGCTTGCGGCCCGCTGCCCGCCTGGCCGCTTGCATGAGTTCCCCAGCCTCGTCGATCCCCTCGATGTAGAGGACGATGACCCTGGTGTCCGGGTCGTCTGACAGAAACGCAATCATCTGGGCAAAATCCACATTCAATCGGTTCCCCAGGCCCACGATCATTCGGAAGCCCGCATCCATCCGCATGGCCATGAACCCAAGCAGATGGGATATCCCCCCGCTCTGGCTCACCAGGGCAATAGACCCCTTACGCAGGCGGGAGAATTCAGGGGTAAATGAGGCGTTGAGATCGGCCGTGAAGTTGATCATGCCAAAGGTGTTGGGACCGATCACCGGGATAGCGGCCTCATCGGCAATGGCGGCAATCTCCTTATGAAGCTCTGCGCCCTCTGGATCGTCGATCTCCTTGAATCCGGCTGTGATCAGCACGATCCCCTTGACGCCAGCAGCCGCGCACTCCCGGAACACGCCCGGCACCCGACCGGCAGGCACCACCACAACGGCAAGGTCGGCCCCCCCGTCACAGGCAGACACAGAGGGAACTGCCGTCAACCCCATAATCTCATGAGCTCCGGGGTTTACCGGGAAAATCTTTCCCGGGTATCCTCCCCTGGTCAGACTCTTCATGACGTGGAACCCCAGTTTGTCCGGCTTGTCCGAGGCCCCGATAACCGCCACCGACGCGGGATTGAACAATTTCTTCATCCGATTCATGTGTCGTTCTGTATCCATTAAAGATCTATCTCTTTTCTGAGCCATTTTCTGGTTGGCCCGCATAGTTGCACGGTCCCTCCCTGAGAGTCAAGGCTTTCCATGCATTCTGACGGTTAACGGATCTGTCATGCTCAGACTGAACATCATTTGTCTTATGATATTCTCTCTTAGGCAAGTCAAAGCATTAGACATATGATTCCAAAAAACTTATTCAATTATTTAAGGATTGTCCCCCACCCCTATTGCTAAACTTTCGGCCGTAAATAGGAACCTTGACCTCTTGGTGTTTTGGTGTTAATATGAGTAAAAAGGTCATCCAAGATAAGGGGGTAACCATGAGCCGACTAACCATTACGCTTGACGACAATTTGCACCGTGCGATCAAAGAAACCGCGGCCCGACAAGGGCGCAGCATCGGCCAAATCATTGAGGAGAGTTTGCAGCTTCGCGGCATCAAACCTATGGAAAGTGCCCGCCAACTGGTCGCACGCGCTCGCTCTCAGGGACGGTATGAAGAAAAAGAGGCCATTCGCTTGGCCATAGAAGAAACCCGTGCCCATCGAGCGCAATGAGTACCCGCATCTTTATCATCGACACCAATGTACTGGTTGCCGGGCTCATCACCACCGAACGTGACAGTCCGACCGCCAGAGTATTGGATGCCATGCTGAGCGGCAGCCTGTTTTACATCCTCTCTGCGGAGTTGCTCCGCGAGTATCGAGATGTTCTGCTGCGACCCCGCCTTTCCCGGCTCCATGGTCTCAACGAACTGGAGATTGAGCAGCTTCTAACCGAGATCACGGCCAACGCCATATGGCGAGAGCCCCGGCTGGACACAAATCATGCCTCTCCCGACCCGCAGGATGCTCACCTATGGTCGCTTTTGGCATCAGAGCCAACCGCTGTTCTGGTCACCGGGGATCGGCTGCTCATTGAAAACCCAAGACCGCAAAGCTCGATCATCTCCCCAGCAACCTGGGCTGAACATTTTCATAAGTAGATTGCGTTTGCACATGTCGATCGATCGTCACGATCATCCACCCACCCATCCCTGGCGCAGCCACGCATTCCTCGCGAAATGGAAGATCAATCTGATCTGAATCAATATTATTTCCCTTCAACCAAGATATCCTTTGCAGGATATCGCTTGTTTTGGTTGTATCCAAGAGAGTCATGTGGTAGGGTAACCACAATTTTCTGAAGCAGGATAGGCAAAACCACCAAGCCCAATATATTGTAGAGGTCAGAAAGGTAATCTGAATTCATAGGCATCGAACAACGTAAGGCATATCCCAGATTTTTGGTGCCGCTAAATCTTTGAGAGCACAAGAACATATCTTGCTATTTTAGATAGTTGATGGATGGAATCAATCTCACCACCTTACTTGACCGTCCCAGACCGGTGGATATCACCACTTTTTGAGTGCTGGGACGTTTGGGTTCTGGCAAGATAAAGAGGATTCAAATGGGTATTTTCCGAATGGTGATTCCTCGGTTGGACGTCCCCGTGCAAATCCAAGATGATCCGGCCAGTTGCCAACCCTGACAAATTTTTGTATATTTAGAAACCTCAAGCGTATTCCGACCTTTTGCTGCCATTTATGTCCTCCAAGGGGGCTGACATGAAGAAACTTGCCATCGTCGTTCTCTCTGCCTTTTTTGTGTCTACCCTTTTTGCTGTTCATCTCTGCGCAAAAGAGAGGGCCATCAGGGTCAAACTCCGTCAAAGCGAGCGTGTAAATGCGCCCGTTGTGGGGGAGGTCGATCTCTATAATGGCAGTTATGCCCTCGTCATCGGCATCAATAACTATACCGAAGGCTGGCCCAGACTCTCAGGAGCCGTACAAGACGCTGAGCTTGTAGCCGGCGTCCTCAGGGAAAAGGGGTTCGATGTTACCTTCAGGAAAGACCTTAACTCAAGAGAACTGAAACAGGCGTTTGAAGAGTTTTTCATATTCAAGGGCGAAAACCCCCAGGCCCGCCTGTTTGTCTGGTTTGCCGGGCACGGCCACACCATAGACGGCGAAGGGTTTCTGATACCTGCGGACGCTCCCCGACCTGATGCAGGCGCGCGGTTCACATACAAGGCATTGTCCATGCGGCGGTTTGGTGAGTTTGTCAGGCTGGCCAAGTCGAAACATGCCCTGGCGGTCTTTGATTCCTGTTTTTCAGGCACCATCTTTGACACCCGGCGCACCTCTCCTCCACCCGCGGTCACCAGGGCGACCACATTGCCGGTCCGGCAGTTTCTTTCTTCCGGGGACAGCAATCAGACGGTCTCTGACGACGGCCGGTTCCGGAAACTGTTTATCCGGGCCATCAAAGGTGAAGAAAAGGCCGATGCCAATAACGACGGCTACCTGACCGGGAGCGAACTGGGTCTTTTTCTGACAGACCGGCTGACCAACCTCACCGAATCGAGACAGACCCCCCGATACGGCAAACTCCGGGATGAAGACTGGGACCGGGGTGATTTTGTCTTTCAGTTAGCCAGTTCCGGGGCTGTGGTGGACCGGCCTGCCGTTTCCCGAACCACACTGTCGGTTTCCTGCAACGTAGATGGGGCCAACGTGTATGTGGACGGCCGGCAGGTGGGCCTTACACCGCTTCAGGATGCCGCGGTGTCTTCAGGTGAACGGACCGTGCGGGTGGAAAAACCAGGTCATGACCCGTACCAGAAGCGGATCACCATTGACCGGGGCCGTGCCGTAAGCCTGTACGTGGACCTGCGGGAAGCAGGCCCCCGCAAGGCCCGGCTCTTTGTTGACACAGATCCTTCTGACGCTGCTGTACGAATCCTCAACATCAGCCCACGGTTTTATCAGGGGATGGAGTTGGACCCGGGCCGGTACGAAGTTGAGGTGTCCGCTGATCGGCATGAGACGTGGAAGGCGTGGGTTGATCTGGGGGCGGGCGAGGATAAAAACCTGATAGTGCGGCTGGAAGTTGCTTCGCGACCTTTAACGGGCGTTGGCGGGAGCGTTGAAACGTTTACGGTAAACGGCGTATCGTTCAAGATGATTCGAATTCCGGCAGGGGAGTTCTTGATGGGGAGTCCGTCCAATGAATACGGCCGGGATACTGACGAAACCCAGCACCGGGTACGTATCAGCCGGGACTTCTGGCTGGGTCAGACCGAAGTGACGCAGGGGGTGTGGAAGGCGGTGATGGGGAGTAACCCATCCCATTTCAGCAATTGCGGGGATGATTGTCCGGTGGAAATGGTGTCATGGAACGATTGCCAGGAGTTTATCCGGAAGTTGAATGGGATGGTGTCCGGGGGCAACTTTCGGCTGCCGACCGGGGCGGAGTGGGAGTATGCTTGCCGGGCTGGGACGACGGGGCCGTATGCGGGAGATCTGGATGCCATGGGGTGGTACGGAAACAATTCGGGAAACAGGACCATCGATGCTTTGGGAATTTGGAATGAACTTAAAGACGGACGAAAGTATTTGCAAAAATTGCTCGATAACGGTTGTCGTGCCCATTCGGTGGCAGGGAAGAAGCCCAATGGCTGGGGCCTTTACGATATGCACGGAAATGTATGGGAATGGTGCGAGGATTGGTACGGTGACTACCCTACGGGTTCTGTGACCGATCCTGCAGGGCCATCTTCGGGCTCCGACCGCGTGAATCGCGGCGGCAGCTGGAGCAACGTCGCCTGGGTCTGCCGTTCTGCGCTTCGCGGCAGGCTCACCCCGGGCAGCGGGGGCGACCTCCTGGGCTTCCGCCTTGCCAGGACACCGTAGCTTCTGGTTTCTTACCTTTTTACCCTGTTAAATCATCCTGTCAGGCAGGATGTCTGCAAAGCAGAATTTCACAGGGTGAACCTTTTGCCCGGTCCAGGGCGGAGCCCTGGTCGCGCCAAAGTTTGAACTGACGTAAAAACCGGGACGCTGCTTTTCCCTTAAAAGATGCTCCAAGGTGGCGCATATATGAGAGATCAGGTGAGCATATATGCGGCTGCATGGGGCCATATATGGCAACGTCCTATGCGAAGAGGTCTTCTTAGGGACCCTGGGTTCATCTCACTGCTATCTTCTTTAACCCGAGAAAGGGGGCCTTTATTGCTTTAGGAGAAGGCTTTGCTTTTCATACCAACCTACCGGGGTCAACTTACGGAAGGGCTGTGATATCATCATTTGGGGGGTGCGGATCGAGAGTTGTGATACGTCATGGCAGTAACGGCTTTTTTCTGCGCCTAAAAATCTCATTTATCGACTTGATATCACGGTAGTTTACCGCTTTGGCATATGAGCCACTATCCAAATGACGGCCCAAGATTACCTGGGGGACCCATGAGGTCGCCAACCCATTTCTGTTGGAAGGGATATTGACAGCCATTTCTCGCTACGGAATGTTTGTGATGCGATGGCGCAGGCGGCTATGTCTTGGAGAGGCCGGTCAGGGGGAGGGTTTACTTTTCTATTTCCGGGAAGAGGGCATCGATTTCTTCTTGAATGTCCATGGTCCGTTTCAGGGCCGTGACAATGTGGCAGTAGGTGCGGATATTGTCCAGTTCCAGACGCGCAGCCGATCCTTGAGTCACGCCGCTGGCGTGATACCCGCCGATGCGATAGGCCCATACGGCATTTGGCTTCTGGCTGTTTTTCCGTTCCGTCAAAGGCGGCTCATAGGTCCTTGACAGATGATTCTAATTAGGATAATAAAAAACAAACAAAAATGTTTATTTATAAGGAACGTAATTTGCGATGGCAGGCGACAAAATTCCCAGATTGTTGAGTGCAGATGCTCCGTTTTTCACCACATCGTCCCTTCAGGCTATTTTTGGCGCATCCAGGGAGAGCACCCGGACGATCGCGGCCAGACTTGTCAAACGGGGCGTTCTCACCCGCATTCGTCGTGATCTCTACGCCCTCATCAACAGGAAGTACTCCCTGTTTTCCTTAGCGAATGCTCTCTGTCAGCCATCTGTCATTTCATTGGAATCCGCGCTCAACTACTGGGGACTGATTGTTCAGGTCCCACAGATCGTTTTTTCCACAGCACTCAGAAGTTATCAGTGCGAAGCCGACAACACCATATTTGTTTATCGGCGTATAGCGCCCACACTGATGCGTTTTGGGCAAAAGAAGGTCGAGGATTTTTACATTGCCGATCCGGAAAAAGCCTTTCTGGATAGTCTATATATGCGGACAAAAGGGCTTGTAGAACTGCTCCCGGAGGACGTGAATATGGGCAGACTGGATACAGATGTCCTCACATACTACGGCCGCTTTTATCCTGACAGGGTGAGAGAACTGGTTCGTTTTTTCAGGACGCAGGACTATGAAGCCAAATAGACAGGATTTCTTTAATCAATATCGGGAAAACGTCATCATAGAGGTCGTTCAGGCCCTGGCCAAATCCAGGGCCGGTTCTCTGATCGCTTTTAAGGGGGGCACGGCGCTCAAGCTCTTTTATGATCTGCCCCGTTACTCTGAGGATGTCGATTATGATGCCCTTCAAGTGGGCTCGCCCGAAGGGCTTATCGGCATCATCAAAGGTCTTTGCACAAAGAAAGGCTGGGAGATAACCGACAACGCCCTGAAATATTATACTATCCTCGTAGAGCTGCGATTCAGGGGGCCTGACAGAAATTTCCATATAAAAATTGAAATCTCCACCAGGGAAAAGGAATTGAAAACCGCCATCCTGCCCCTTAGAGGCGTGCCGATAGTCACCCTTGAGCCCTCCTTTTTAATGACAGAGAAGCTCCTCACGTTTCTCGACCGCCAGGCTGGCAGGGACATATTCGATGCCTGGTTCATCCTGAACGGCGGTTACCCGCTGGATGAAGCCATGATAGAGAAGGCGTTTGAGAATCGTTCTGCGTTCTTTCAGGCGCTGCTGAATACTGTCAAGAAAGCCGATCCAAAGAAGATCCTTCGGGACACCGGTAAGCTTTTGAACCAGGATTACAGGAACTGGATAACGACTTCCTTTCTTTCCGATCTGGAGCGGCTGATCACAAAGCAGATGTGAAGGTGATCTATGAGCATCAGCCAGGAAATCGTTCATAAAGGCGCATTATATGTTAGGGGTAGAGTTTCCTTTTCTATTTCCGGGTAGAGGGTCTCGATTTCGTCTTGAATGTCAATGGTCAGTTTCAGGGCCGTGACAATGCGGCAGTAGGTGCGGATATCGTCCAGTTGGAGACACCGCTCCCGCCGATCCTTGAGCCACTTGTCGCAGACCTGGTACCCGCCGATGCGATACCTCCATACGGCATCGGCTACGGGGCCGAAATGCTGGGTCGCATTGATGTACACCTTTTCCTCACCCGGATCGTATCGCAGCCCTTCTTTTTTCCCTTTGCCGACCCGGTTGTCCCCCTGGCCTTCAAACCGGCATGTGGGCGGGTCCAGTTCGGACGACGTGAGCAGGTGAAGCCCTGTCAGCCGCTCCCCCAATCCGGCCAGTCTTAAAAAGAGCGCCCCATCGCTCGTGAACGGAATGCGCGGAAAGTCCATTCTCAGGAATTCGGCATATTTCTC
>CAYPDL010000043.1:0-7520 GCA_964409475.1 uncultured Desulfobacteraceae bacterium
CATGGGACACCTCTTGGTGGCGTCCATCATCAGCGCCCCGGCAGCCATCACTGTAGCCAAACTGATGATCCCGGAGACATCCGATCTTTCTGGGGAGGGGGCGGCCCTGCCGAGAGAGGCGCGCAGCGCCATGGACGCTATCACCCGGGGGACGGTCGCCGGCATCGGTCTCCTCCTCAACATTGTCGCCATGTTGATTGTCTTTGTGGCGCTGGTCCATTTGCTGAACCTGATGCTGGCCTTCCTGCCGGATCTTACCGGTCGACCGGTGACGTTCCAGAGACTGGTGGGCTACCTGATGGCCCCGGTTGTCTGGCTGATCGGCATCCCCTGGTCCGAGTCGGTGACCGCCGGTTCATTGATGGGGACCAAGACGGTTCTCAATGAACTGCTGGCATATCTCGACCTGGCCGCCCTGCCAACAGGCGCCCTAAGCGAAAGGAGCCGGTTGATTCTGATTTACGCCATGTGCGGCTTTGCCAATTTCGGCTCCCTCGGCATCATGATCGGCGGCATGGGGGCCATGGCAGAGGAGAGAAGGGCTGAGATCGTAGGCCTGGGGTTGCGGTCGATTGTGGCCGGGACCATTGCCACGTGCATGACCGGGGCCCTGGTGGGGGTCATTTACAATTGATGATTGCCTATTAAATATTCAGGGAATGCCTGGATCATTCATCTGGCACGGCATTTTCCGCTCCGCGCCGTGTGCTTCTCCATTTAAATTCCCAGATACGCCTGCCTGACGTGTTCGTTTGACATCAGTTCCTCACCGGTCCCTTCCAGGACGACCCTGCCGTTTTCCAGGGCATAGGCCCGGTTGCACATGGCCAGCGTCTGCCGGACATTCTGCTCCACCAGAAGGATGGTCACCCCTTCCTCCTTGTTGATCCTCCGTATCATGCCGAAGATCTCCTGTACCAGGATCGGGGCCAGACCCAGAGAGGGTTCATCAAACATCATGAGCTTGGGCAGTGACATAAGTCCTCTTCCCACCGCAAGCATCTGCTGCTCACCACCGGAAAGGGTCCCGGCCATCTGTTTCCTTCTTTCTTTTAGCCTCGGGAAGAGCCCGTATACATATTCCATGGTCTCATTGCGCTTTGATTTGGCCTCGGCATGAAGTGTCCCCATGATCAGGTTTTCTTCCACGCTCATTTCCGGGAAGAGCCTCCTGCCTTCCGGCACGTGAACAATGCCATATCCAATAATCTTGTGGGGAGGTAATTGGTCGAGCCGGGTTCCATTGAATTCAATACTCCCTTTTATGGGGGTAAGCAATGAGGAGACCGTCTTTATTGTGGTCGATTTTCCAGACCCATTGGCTCCGATCAATACCAGGACTTCTTTTTCTTTCACCTCAAATGAGATATCCCAAAGAACCTGTAGGTCTCCATAAAATACGTCTATATTGTTAACTTTGAGCATATTCTTCTCCCAGATAGGCCTCAATCACCGCCGCATTATTGGCAACCTTTTCGGCTGTGCCTTCAGCAATGGTAATGCCGAAATTGATTGCGTGGATACGATCCGATATGGTCATGATCACCTTCATGATATGCTCTACAATTAGAATGGTGATACCCTTATCCCGAATCTTTTTGATCAGTTCAATCGCCTCATCCAGTTCTGAAGGGTTTAAGCCTGCCGCCGTTTCATCAAGGAGTATAAGCTCCGGCCTTGTGGCAAGGGCACGCGCAATCTCGAGCCTTTTTCTTCCCCCGATGGGAAGACTTTTTGCCAATTTATCTTTTTCTCCTGAGAGGTTACAAAATTCCAAGACATCGTGTGCCTCATTTTGTGCCTCTTTTATTGTATTAACGCGGCAAAAGGCGGATGCGGTCACATTTTCCAGTACTGTCATACGGCGAAGGGGCTTCACTACCTGGAAGGTTCGGCCTATGCCAAGGTGACAGATCTTATGCGGTTTCAACCCTTTTATACTCTTTCCCTTGAAAAGGACATCTCCGTCAGAGATAGGATAAAAGTTGTTGATACAATTAAAAATGGTCGTTTTTCCCGAGCCATTGGGCCCAATAAGGCCAAAAATCTCCCCTCTTTCCACGCCAAAGCTGACGTCATTTACCGCCCTGAGGCCACCGAAAAACTTGTGAAGATTCTTCAATTCAAGGAGCGCCATAGATTCTCTCCTTAATCGTCATATTAACAGGATGCTTTGATTCTGAACACATTCCGCTTAATTTTTGACCAATCCCCCACAATGCCATTTGCCAAGAACATGATCACAAATACAACCAATAACCCAAATACCAGTGCATGACCCTGGCTTATCCATTTCGGCGCCAATCCAAAAAAGGCACTTCTAAATGTTTCCTGAACCCCAACCATCACAAAGGCCCCAACAGCCGGCCCCATAATAGTGGCAACGCCTCCCACAATACCGACCAGAATAGCCATAATGGAAATGTAGTGCAAAGAATAGACCACCTCAGGATCAATAAAGGCCATGTAATTCATATAAAATGCCCCTGCCATGCCTGTAAAAAACGAACTGATCAATAGAGATACATTTTTATAGAGAGTCGTATTAATCCCGAGAGATTCCGCAGCATCCTGATCCTCCCTGATGGAGACAAAATAATAGCCCCATTTTGTTTTCATGACCAAATGGATGAAATAGATACAGAAGGCTGCCAGGACCAGGGCAATGTAATAGTAGGGTATCTTACTTCTAAAGGTCTGGATGATAAGGATCCCCACCATACCGTCTGTGAGGCTTTCCCAATTTGTGGCAATGAGTCTGAAGATTTCTCCCCCAGCCAGGGTAGCAAGGGCAAAATACGGCCCCCTCAACCTAAAGCAGACCCAGCCCACAAAGAGCCCTATAAGCATGGAGATAATGCCTCCAAACATCATGCCCCACCAAGGAGACATTCCCAGTTTAGTGGCCAATATTCCCGCGGTATAGGCCCCTGTCCCAAAAAATATGGCATGTCCGAAAGATACCTGACCCGTATATCCTGCCAGAAGATTCCATGAACTGCCAATAACAACCCACATAAGGGCAATAATCATCAGGTGCAGGTAATAATGCGAAGGGACAATCCACGGAAAAATCAGGAAAATAATTCCCAAAACAATAAGTGCTAACTGTTTTTTCCTCATAGCGCCCTCTATATTTTGGTCAAGCGTTTCAGACCGCCAGGTAAGAACACCAGGACAAGTATGAATATCACAAATCCGACAAGTTCCTTATAGCTCATGCCTATATAGGTTGCCCCAAGGGATTCGGCAATGCCCAATACAAGCCCGCCAAATATTGCCCCTACCGTACTTCCAAGACCACCCAGGATGGTAATAACAAATGCCTTCAAGGTGAACGGTCCGCCAATATCAGGAAACAGATAGAAAATAGGCATTAATAAACATCCAGCCGATGCCACCAGTGCTGAACCCAGCCCGAAGGTGATGATGGTTATCCGGCCGCTATTTACACCCATCAGTGTGGCAGCCTCCTTATCCTGGGCTGTAGCCCGGATCGAACGACCTACGTCTGTCTTGAGCAAAAACAGGAAAAGGGCAACAGTAAGGGCAACAGCAAAAACAAAAGCGATACACATGGGCAAATTAAAGGATATATTCCCTACAAAAAAGGCAAATGAACTGTAAGGCGTCTTAACGGTCTTGTAATCTGATGAAAAAATAAAACGGGCTATTTCAGCAAGCACCATGCCAATGCCAACCGTCATCAAAACCTGGTTTTCCGGGAGAATGGAGTCTATTTTCATCAAGGGATTCAAGAGGAATTTTTGCAGGAAACAGCCCAGGAGAAACAGGGCCGGCATAGCAACAAGAAGGGAAAAATATGGGTCAACATGCAGATAATGGGACATGACAAAGGTGATATACATGGCTACCATCATCAACTGGCCATGAGCCAGATTAATGATGCCCATAACACCCATAATCAGCGTCATCCCGATACCAATGAGACTGTAAATACCCCCTATAAGGACCCCGGCGACTATCGTCTGAAGGAAGACGGCCATTTGACGTTCCTTTCATGAGAGCTTTTTAGTCATTGTCAGATCAGTCAATACTGATTTTTGCAGCAACTGAACTGCCACCAAATCCCACGCGATGGCAGTTCAGTTCTTCCTTAATAGCCCCAGGTCTTCAGCCAGTCCACAGGATACACAAATGGTTTTGTGGCATGGTCGGCAGGCCAGACCAGTTCCAGGTTTCCATCGATCCACTGAACGACATAGGTGGTGGCTTTATTCTGGTTCTTCATCTTGTCCCATGTGGTGAACTTAACAGGGCCAAAGACAGTCATCATGTCGGTTTCAGACAGGGCCTGCTTAATATCGGTGTTCTTAAATGATTTGGCCCTTTTAAGGACGTCTGCAATCACATAACATGCGGCGTATGCCTCTGCGCCGTGATATTCTGTTGGCTTGTTATATTTTGCAACAAATTTTTTATAATAATCCATGGCCCCAGGAAAGGGAAGGACCTCGTGCCAGAGCGTTGCCGAAATGACCTTTTCTGAAGCGACCCCTGCGTTTTGTACGAATTCCGGCAGGGTAAAACCGGCTGCGCCCCCGATAAACATCTTGGGCGTTAATTTCATTTCCTTTGCCTGCTTCATGAGCAGCGAAGCATCCATAATATAGGACACCATGTATACAATATCGGGATTAAGTTGTTTGATGTTAATTAAGACCGGCTTGTAATCAATACCCCCATGCTCATATCCTTCCTTTAATAGAACCTTGATCCCCAGTCTTTCACAAGTCTCCTCAAAAGATTTGGCGCCTTGCGTCCCGAACAGGGAGTTTTCATAAAGGATGGCGGCTGTTTTGGGTTTTATTGTCGCAGGAAGCAAAGTTTCAATCGCCTCCGCATATTTGCTGACCGGTGGATTCAGTCTGTAAATATAATCCCAGCCTGAAGTGGTGATTTTATCCGCAGAACCGGTATTGACGAGAAAAGGCATTTTATTCTGCTGGCAAACACCCGCTACTGCATAGGTGACCGAACTGCTGTACCCGCCACCAACCATCACCACCTTGTCTTTGGTGATCAGTTTTTCCACAACAGAACGACCCACTTCAGGTCGCCCCGTATCATCTTCCATGACCAATTCCAGTTTTTTCCCATTAATGCCGCCTGCTCCGTTGATTTCTTCCAGGGCCATGTCAAAGGAATGTTTCTCGATCTCTCCGAACTTGGCCTGGGCCCCGGTGAGTGGAAGCACGATGCCGACCTTTACGGTGTCAGCCGCCATGGTAAAAGCTGCGTTGAAAACAAAACAAAACCCGACTATCAAGACTAACCCTAAATACAATTTTGATTTTTTGCTCATAATTCCCCTCCTTAATTCTAATTGATTAATTGTTGATGGGAAAATTTCTTGTGGCAGAAATTCCTAAAAAAACCATTTTAGACATATTTCTGCTAAACAAGAAATGTATAAACAAAATATCACTGATTTTTAAAAACCAGGCAAAGTTCTTCTGGACTTCCCCAACTTTTAGCATTTTTATGTTTAATATGTTTAATACACGATAAGCAGCAGTATGTCAAGGCTATTTGTGCCCATAAAAAAAGGCCATGACTGCTCCGCACTACAGAACATTCGCATGTTATTTTTGAATTTTCACCGCGACGGCCGCCAGGTGACCGAACTGGAGTATCCGCCTCCCACCACAATCACCTTGTCCTGGGAGACCAGCTTCTCGATGACCGAGCGGCCCACGTCCGGTTTTCCCATGGTGTCTTCAACCAGCAGTTCAATCTGTTTTCCATTAACGCCTCCGGACGCATTGATCTCTTCCGCCGCCATGAGGAACGACTTGTTTTCAATCTCGCCGAATTTGGCAAGCTTTCCGGTCAGGGGGAGCACCACGCCCACCCTGATCTTTTCTGCGAAATCTTAACCCTGCCTTTCTCGGGTTAAAGGGTTCCCCTGATACGCTCCAGGTTTTGAATGACTCCGGCTCGCCGGAGATGTTTCCGACAGTCATCCGGGTGCTGTCCAAGGATCTGTTTGAGAAATGCCATACTCCTTTCGATGGCAGACATGTAAAGATCCTCGTCAATTCCCCAGCGCACCCGGAAATGAGGGCGCATATACTGGCTGACCCCTCCCAGTTCATGCTGAAACCGGTCCATGGTCATGTCAAAAAACTTGGGGGTATTCCTATAGAAATCCAGCTCACTCCCGAGTCCCGGGACCTCGGCGATCTTGAATTCATCATACAGAAAGGGAAGCTTTTCAAGATAGGTGCGGTCGGCCATCTGGCCCAGGAGATCGGCTGTGCCCAACATTTTGCCAAGGATTTCATTTTCGTTAGACGTGAACCGTATCTCATCGATCCTTACATCGAGTCCCGTACAGTTGAGAATGTTGCGACAGAAGTGAAAATCCTCTCTTGAGAAGCCCCTTGCAGCAAAATAGTTGTCCGTAAAGGAGATGCTGCGATGTATATGGATCATGGTATACTTGGCGCCGGGCCCTTTTTCATCGAGGTTCAACAGATACCCTGAATCATGAAACAGGGCGCTGATCAGGCCCAGAGAAACACTCCATTCTGAGAAAGGATGGCCTGTTACCCCTGCGCCATGAATAATCCTTGCCATGGCAAGAAAGGTATCCGTGGTATGCTTGAGATCGTGATATTCTGTGTCGCATGCCCGGTACCCGGGGTATCCGCCTCGAAAAAGGCTTAGAACATCAAAAAATACACGATCCAAAGGCCCAACATCAAATTGAGGAAACATCACTAAAAGAATCTTCTTTGCTTCACCCAGGACATCTTGGGGGCTTTCCATGTTGACGAGGGTGCTTATTTGGGGGGTCATGGATTCCATTTCGTGTCTCCACGGTGAGTGGCTCTGAAAGGCGAACGGTTTGTGCTGAGGTCCCTGATGGTATCGAAAATGGAAAATTTGTCAAGAATTATGAAAGCCTTGGATAAGGGTGCAGGATGTCCTTTCGGGGGATCAGGTAGTCAAGAGCGCCTGCTGAGGACCCCTTAAGTCCGCCCCCGAGGTCATTCCCCCCACCGCTTGAAGAGATGGTGCTCAATGTTCAGGTAATCAAATATCTTGCCGATGGTCTGGTGGATGATGTCTTCGATGGTCTTGGGCTGGTGGTAAAACGAGGGAATCGGCGGAAGGATGTGGGCCCCCATGTCTGCGGCCATGGTCATGAGCCTCAGATGCCCCTTATGGAGCGGGGTCTCCCTGACCACGAGGACCAGTCTCCGTTTTTCCTTCAATGTCACGTCCGCAGCCCTGACCAGGAGGTTGTCGGTATAGGAATTGGCGATTCCGGAAAGGGTCTTGATGGTGCAAGGGGCCACCACCATTGCATCGGTCAGAAAAGAACCGCTGGCCAGGGCAGCACTCACATCGCGGTTGCTGTACCAGTAGTCGGCCATGGCCTTGACCTCGGCCGGCGTGTAGGTCGTTTCGATTTCAATGTTTTTCTCCCCTGCCTCAGATATGATGAGGTGGGTCTCGATCCCCTTTTCCTTGAGGAGACTCAGGAGTTT
>CAYPDL010000043.1:7620-30590 GCA_964409475.1 uncultured Desulfobacteraceae bacterium
CAGATATGATGAGGTGGGTCTCGATCCCCTTTTCCTTGAGGAGACTCAGGAGTTTGACCCCGTAAATGACGCCGCTGGCGCCTGCAATCCCCACAATGATCCGCTTTTTCATATATTCTTCTCTCTGGACGGCCAGGTGTCCATTCGTAATCAGAGAATTTTCAGGGACGTTTTCACAACCGCCGCGGCGAAGTCAGGATCTTCCATATTGGCGTCGACTTCCAGGATCTCGATGTCCGGGTTCAGGCCCCTTCGGAGCTCTTGGACAAAAACCCGGTCTTCTTCAGGGTCGTGGGTGGCATTCCCCGGATAATCCACAGAAGACCATCCCCTCAGGGGGATGAGGATCTTTACAGGACCCCTTGCCAAATTCAGTTTTTCCCTGAAGGCGCCAGCCACCTCTATCAATTCAGCGGGCGACAGACGGATCCAGGTGCGGTATTTGTCCAGGTCGTACTTTCTCCGCTCATGATATTCCGGTTTGTATCTGGATTTGGCCGGGGTCATGTGGTTGACGCTGCATGTGGATATGATCTGGGGGATCCCTGCCTTGCCTGCAGATTCCATGCGGTTGGGGCCGGCGTCCCGCATGAAGCCGAAGAGATGTTCCCCGACCCCGCCCGGCGCAAGGTCGATGACCCCCTGGAACAGACCCTGCGAGATCATCTCTTCCATGGCCCTGTCCCCGATGCCTGCCGCGGAAAAACCGATGACCTGATAGCCGACTTCTTCCAGGGACGTCCTCACCGAACTGGCGCATTGTTCACAAGGGCCGAGCATGGTGATGGCGATCGCCTTCCCCTTCTGGGCCTTTGGCGAGGTAACGGTCCCGTGGACCATCCCGGCCATGGCATGGGCGGACCGGTCCATCACATTTTTCAAGAGGTCGGAAAGGCCGGATATCTCGATGACCGAATGAAACAGGGCGATGTCGCCTGTACCGATATAACGGGTCGAAAGCCCTGGGAGGGCGGCCGTGGAAGAGATCATCAGCTTGGGGATGCCGAAGGGGAGTGCCCGCATGACCTCTGTGGCCATGAGCGATCCGGTGGATCCGCCCATGCCGATCACACCGTCCAGGTTCCCTTCAACAAAATGTTCCAAAGCAATGCGCGAGGCCCCCGCGATGGTGATATTGGTGATTCGGGAACGCTCTGTTGATGCACGGATCTCCTCGATCGTGCTCCCCCCGGCCGCAGCCACCTCACCGGGGGTAATATCGGCCCGGGTCGGTCCCTCCCCCCTCATGGAGATGTCCATGAGAAGCGGGGTCAGGCCGAGTGATGCGATCTTGTCCCTC
Organism: uncultured Desulfobacteraceae bacterium; assembly: GCA_964409475.1. Classification (GTDB taxonomy): domain Bacteria; phylum Desulfobacterota; class DSM-4660; order Desulfatiglandales; family Desulfatiglandaceae; genus AUK324. Next base: position 8,921 of record CAYPDL010000043.1, read on the forward strand.
AGATAATAGGTCTCTTCACCCTTGGTATCCAGGGTGGAGATAATAAGCACCGTCTTTTTCGCCATATCATTCATCCACAGATTTCGCAGATTAATGCAGATTTTTCAACTATCTGACCCATCACACATCCTTCAATCGACAATCATCAATCATCAATCAACAATCCTTATCCCTGTTCCGCCTCGATCCTGGCCTTGATGTCTTTTTTCAGGGTCTCCTTGTTCACCTTTCCCGAGTCGCCCACTGCGGGAAATTCGTCCACCACAATAAGCCGTTCCGGGAGTTTGAACATGGCCAACTGCTTTCCCTTCAGGAATTGCACCATCTCCTCGAGGGTGAAGGTCTGGCCTGCCTTGGGGATGACGTAGGCGCAGCACCTCTCGCCCATTTCCCGGTCAGGATACCCCACAATGGCCACCGAGGCCACCTTTGGATGCTCATTCAGGAGCCCTTCTATTTCCGCCGGGTAGATATTCTGTCCGCCCCGGATGACCATGTCCTTGGCCCGGCCCAGGATCCAGAGACACCCCTGGTCAAATTTGACGATATCGCCGGTGGTCGTCCACCCGTCCGGGTCAAAGACCGTGGCCGTCAGTTCCTCGTCCCGGTAATAGCCTGCCGGTGCGTGCGGTCCTCTGAAATAGAGGATGCCGGGTTCGCCTTCCGGGACCTCGTGGTTCTTATCCTCATCCATGAGCCGCACCTTGTTTCCGGGGAGCATTCGGCCTACGGTCCGGCGGCGCAGTTCCTTGGGATCCTCCACCCGGCACCCGGAGACCGATCCCATATCCTGGGTCCCCAGGTCGCTGGTGATGGCGGCCCCGAAGGCCTCTTCCGCCTCTTCAGCGACCTGAGGGGAGAGATAGCCGCCGGCCGATCGGATAAATCGCAGCGAGCTGAGGTCGTATTTGGAGGTGTCTGCCTCCAGCATCCTGACTAAGTGGGTGGGGACGACGCCGATGGCCGTGGCCTTTTCCTTTTCTATGAGGGCCAGTGCCCCTTCAGGTGTGAATTCCTCCAGCATGACCGTCTTGGCCCCGGCCAGGGGCGCGGCAAAGTAGGTGAGGGTCCCGGCGGCCCCGCCTGCATGGGGGGCGATGGCCATGGTGATGTCGTCTTTATTCAGGCCCCAGATATCCACCCGCCCCTTGGATGTGCAGACACGGGGGGCGCAGGGCCATTCCACCAACTTGGGAAGCCCGGTAGTCCCGCTGGTGGTGGTCAGGAGCGCCACGTTCCAGATAGGGTCCAGTCTCCTTTCGGCAAGCGCAGATTCATCCACCGGTCGCTTCGCCCGTTCCTGGGCCAGTTTCGTGATAGAATAGGTCCCTTCCGGGGCTAAATTCGGCACCTCGTCGTCAAAGAGAAAGATGTATTTGAGGTGGGGAAACCTCTGCTGCAGGCCTTTGTACATCTCCAGGTAATCAAACTTGCGATATATGTTAGGGATGATGACGGCTGTGGCCTCGGTCCGTTCCACCATGTATTCCAGTTCCTTCTGGCGCAGGTAAGGATAGACCGTCAGGGATATGAGGCCGGCCCTCTCGCAGGCGATTCTGGCTAAGAAGCCGTAGACGCTGTTGGGAGACTGGATAATGACGCGGGCGAACTTGGGAATCCCCATTTCAACCCATGAGATGGCCATGGCATCCACCAGTCGCTTGGCCTCAGCCCAGGTGACCCTGTATTTCGAGTCTACCAGGGCCTCTTTGTCGCCATACTCCCGGGCATTCCTGTCGTAAAAATCATAGAATGTCTCGTTTGTCCAATATCCCTCCCTGAGAAATTCATCCACCATCTCTTTTGTGTACCGAATCGGTTTCACGTGAAGCCTCCTGATGTTAAGATTTAGGAATTGAGAATTTAGGAATTCAGGAATTGAAAATTCAATGTGACTGCACTCCTTTAAAAAGGAATTTTAGGCGGTGGAGCCGCATGGTTTGATGAGGACACAAAGCCTAACAATTCCCTTTCTTGCGAGGGGTGCGCCTTGTTGCGGCCTCATCAATCTTCAGATTGAACTGCTTTCCTTTTTGTTCTCTCTTTGATGCCGGCCCTGAATTTATCCCAGAAGTCCTTGTCCGTATTCTGCCAGGCGGCCCCCCATCTCCTTTCAAAATAGGAGGTGGGCAACCGCTCCTGCCAGGGTCCCCAGGGGTTTTTCCCCTTTTCTCTTGCCTCCAGGACATCATTCAGGAAGGTTGCTATATTGGATATCTCCTCCTTGGGTAGATATGAATCCGCGCCCTCCTTGATGGACCGCACCAGGTTCCCCGGAGTGAAGGCATGGGCGGTCAACATGATCGGTATGATGTGCTTCTGGTTAGCGATCTTCAAGAGGCCATAGCCGTCCACACCCATAATGTCCAGGATGGCGATGTCAAAATCCTGAGACTCCATGAGCATTTTTGCTTCTTCAAATGTGGAAGCCCTCGCCACTTCGCACATCTCCAGCAGCTCTTCCAATATGTCCAGGATATCCGACTCGTCATCCACGATGAGGATCTTTTTGCCGTTTAGCCATGTACTGTCTGTCATGATGTAAACTCCTTTAAAATCCCAGTTCAGACCACCGGGCCTTGACCTTTTCCACCGTTGCCGGATCCAACTCGATGGGGATCGGCTTTTCTTTCCAGTCATAGGGGATGGTAGCGTCTAAGAGGAGCCGGCCGGTGATATCTCTGGAATCGATGGGGAGGGAGGGATCGAGCGGTGTGGATCGTCCGCGTTTGATCACCTGACTCCGGTTGGGCTGGAATCGGAAACTGAGGGCATATAAGACCCTTGGGATATCCCACGGATCAATGTCCTCATCCACAACGATGACCGTTTTGAGCCCGTAGGCACCCATTTCCGTTGAGATGGCCGCTGTCAGGACTTGATCTGCATGACCCGGGTACATCTGCTTGATGGAGATGATGGCCAGGAACCTGCCGGAACCCTCGGGAGGACAGTAGACAGCCTTGAGCCCTGGGATCTTCATAGCCAGCAACTGCTGCCACAGGGTGGCGCCGTAGGAGAGGGCCATGGTCATGTGGGTATCGGTGACGGCACGGCCCACCGTGGTCCCCCACAGGATCGGGTTGTTTCTGTGTGTGATGCATTTGACATCAATAAAGTTTCTGGGATCCGTACCCACCCCTGAGTAGTACCCGGTGTATTCGCCGAACGGTCCTTCTTCCATAAATTTTTCGGCATCCACCTCGCCTTCAATCACGATCTCCGCATGGGCCGGAATCGGCAAGTCCACGGTCTCCCCCTTGACCACTTCCACTGCCTCGCCGTGCAGGGCCCCTGCCACATCGTATTCCGACGTAAAGGCCGAAACCCGGGCCGCTCCCAGGATGAAGAGGAGGGGATCGCACCCGATCACCGAGGCTACCGGCATCGGCTTTTTCATGGCCTGGTATTTCTTGAGCATGATATCCGCGTGTTTCCCCTTGATAAACTGGGTCCCCATCTTGTCTTTGCCGAGGAGCTGGCTCCGATAGGTTCCTAAATTGACCCAGCCGGATTCCGGGTCTTTGCTGACGATGAAATGGGCCGTGCCGATAAAGCGGCCCCCGTCTAAGGGATACCACTGGGGAACGGGGAATTTGTACAGATCAATATCCTTGCCCGTAAGGATATTTTCCTTACATGGGGCACTGCCGGCATCCACCCACCTGGGTGGAATCAGGTTATCGCCTAACCTGGCCCATGCCTTGTAAAGGTCTACCAGGGTCGAGTCCAGGGGCTGTCCCATGATCAGGGCCAGCCTTCTTGTTGTGGTGCACACGCTGGTGATGACCGGCGTATCATAACCCTTCACATTCTCAAACAAGAGGGCCGGACCCGCCTGCTCTTCATTTAGCTTGGCAATGTGCGACAGTTCCAGGTTCCAGTCTACCTCCGCGGTGATCCGTTTACACAACCCTTGTTTTTCGCTTGCGGCAATAAAGTCTCTCATGCTTTTCATAGATAGTATACCTCCCTATGCTTAAGTTTCTGATTTGGTTGCCTTCATCGATGGTCGAACCCGGATAACTCGGAAAACAAAAAAGTTTCACACGGAGACCCAAAGACACGAAGATTTTTTGACCACATGTTTGTGTTTTCCTCTGTGGGCTTCGTGGCTTTGTGTGATAGAAAAAATGTCGCTAAATTTACTATCCGTTTTGCGCAAGGCAGCCTGTCACTGGAGCTTGATCCGTTTCATGGCCTGGTCCATCAACAACTGATACCCGCTCTTATTGCCGATCAGGGGCCCCTTCCGGCGCTGGCTCCAGACGGTCTCAGGACGGGCCTGTACGATAAAGATGTTTTCCGGAAAAGAGAAGTCCTCATCAATAGCCCACTCGATATCCATGGGGCGACCGTAGTGGGTCTCGATGTTCTTGGCGATCCTTACGAGTTCTTTTATCTCACGGTCTTCCAGACAGCACCTGGACTGCATGTCTGCTTCCACATCCACGTCTATGGTACCTTTTCCATCGGGGTCATAGACGCATTTGATGTGTTTGACGGAGATGGTCTTTTCGCTGGTCTCCATGACGACCTTGTCCACGACAAATTTGTCGGGATTCACGGAGCCGGAGACCACGGTCTCCCCCAGTCCCCAACTTCCCTCGACCACCACCTTGGACGGGTCGCCATTGGTCGGATTGAGGGTGAACATGACCCCTGCGGCCCGGGAGTTGACCATCTTCTGAACCCCTACGCTGATATAGACCTTTTCGTGCGGGAAATTGTTCTTGTTCCTGTAATCAATGGCGCGAGGCGTGAACAGGCTGGCCCAGCACCGCCTCACACTGGAGATGATCCGGTCCGCTCCGGACTGGCATAGATAGGTATCCTGCTGCCCGGCAAAGCTCGCCGTGGGGAGGTCTTCGGCCGTTGCGCTCGACCGAACCGCCACCTGAACGTCTGTGACGCCGCATGTTTCACACAGCCGGGCATAGCCTTCGGCGATGGCCATCTGGATCTCATCGGGCATGGCCGCATGGAGGACCAGGTCCTGGATTGCTTCGCTTGTCCTGTTGAGTGAGTCCACATCATCTTGATCAAGACCTGAGAGGACATTTAGGATGGTATCCCTTATCCCTGTTTGGGTGATGAAGCTCAGGTAGCTGTCCGTGGTTACGGCAAAACCGGGCGGCACGCGGATGCCTGTCTTGATCATCTCACCCAGGCTGGCATTTTTGCCTCCCACGGTTGGGAGGGAACTCTTATCCAGATTTTCAAAATTGAGAATGTAGTCCATCTGCTTCTCCATTGAAGGTTGTCCCCTCCTCTGTAGATGCGGTCCCTGTCAGGGTGGCGTTGGCGATGCTTCTCTTCGGGCCTCGCAGCCCGAAGAGAATATCACGCCGGATCCTTGTAGAAAAGGGGGGCCGGTCGAATGGGAATGAGGTTATTTGGCCCTTTCAACAATCGTCACGACGCCTGTATCGCCATCAACCCTCACCATGTCCCCGGTCTTGATTGCCGATGTTGCCACGCCGGTGCCGGTAACGGATGGAATTCCATACTCCCTGCACACGATGGCGGCGTGGCTGGTAAGCCCGCCAATGTCTGTAACTGCTGCCTTGATCTTGGTAAACACGGGCGCCCAGGAAGGGTTGGTGGTGGGGCATACCAGGACTTCTCCGGGCTGAAGGTTCACAATATCCTTAAGCAGCTTGAGTACCCTGGCCGGACCTTCCGCAACCCCTGCGGAAGAAGCGAACCCCTTGATCTCCGAGGCCCCCGCGCCGCCCACTTCTCCCACGCCCTTGAGCCATTCCTTAACCTTGTCGGTCGTAACGCCCCAGAGCATGATGGTGAAGGGCTCTGCCACTTCCGCGGGCGGGACGCCTAATGCAGGGGTCGGATTCCAGTTGCCGGCCGCCTCCAGGATTTTTCTCCGCTTGCCGGCCTTGGCCTTGTAATAGTCGCCCCGCAGGGGGATATCTACGCCCAGGGCCCAGCCGGTGGAGAGTTCAGTGAGGAGCTCGGGGATCTCGTACCGGGTAAACATGAAGATGTCGTCCACCTCGTTGATCATCCCGTTGTTGACTAAGAGTTTCCCGAACTTCCGTATCTTGGCAAACCAGATGGTGTGAAGCCAGTGCTCCACCCAGAAGAGATGATCTTCCGCATAGCGGTAGATGGTCCGGATAGTCTTGTAGGCCTCCTCAAAGGCCTTCCTGTCCTCGTCTGTCTTGATGAGATCCCGATAACTGGCTACGGTCTCATCTCTTTCCTTGTCCAGATGGTCCAGAGATCGCTCGATGGTCTCCCCGTTTTCCAGCCGTTCCACATAGCTTTTGATGTAACTGTAGGGGATGTCGAGGTTGGTGAGCCAGCTTCCCTCATGGTGGAACCAGCCGCTGCCGCATGACACATAAAACCATGGATCGCTGGCCTTATCGAATTCCTCGATCCAGTGCTTTCCGTCAGGAATCTTTTCCATTTCGGCCTTCTTCTGGGCGACCGTCATATCGCTCTTGAGGATGTCTGCCACGCCCCGCGAGGACACGGCCAGTCTGGAAAGCCGGCAGAGTTCCTCCTCAGGGCGGAACATGGAGACATAGGCCCCGGCTACCATCTTGCCGATGGCGCTTTCGCTGATCCCGGGAAAGAGCTTTCTGGAGACGTCCCCGAACATGAGATAGGCCAGGTAGGTCAGGTTCAACATTTCAAAGTGGTACTGCCAGGCCTTGATCATCTGTAGGGCGAGCTTATCGAATGCCTCCAAGATGTCATATGAGACATAACATCCGGTAGGTGCGGGAAGGACCTGATCCTCAGGGACATACTTGGGCAGTTCTGTCGGGACCTCAACGGCCTCCATTTCCCTGCCGAGGGCCTTGAATTTAATCAGCCATTTGTCCCATAGTTCATCATAATGCTCAAATACATAGAAAACTCGCTTTCCGAACAGTTCCGCCTTTTCTCCTATAATCTCATCAGGCGGCGGTGCAATGGCGCAGATGTACATGTAGCATCCGACCATCCTCTGTGCGATCCCCTGTGCCGGGGGGATGCAGAATACCCTCGTGGTGTACTGCGATAGAGAGATCTGCCAGGCCTCCTGAAAGATCAGATCCAGAGGCGGCATAGGCTCTGGGGCGTGGATTTTGTCCTGGTACCAGAATTGCTGTTTTTCCCAGTCTTCCCTCTCCTTTGAAAATAGGTAGTGGGACGGGTACATCTCTTCCCATCCTTCCAGTTCCGGTGGGACCTGATACTCGTGTGGATCCGGAAACCTTCCTCCAATTTCATCTGCCATGTTTCTCCTCCCTTTCTGTAGATCTTAGGTTAATGAAAAGGCGTGATGCCCACTCACGAGATGCCAAAAAGACAAGGGGTAACAGATAAAAAGCCACTATGTTGATGAAACAGACACCATCGAGGACAAACCCCAGGAGAATTGGCGTTAACAGACAAATTGAAAAGAAGATCGATAAGACTGACACAGACCAATCAGCGTTTGTGTTTTGATCAAGTTGACCCTATGTGTACCAGGACGTAAAGATTTTCGTATGATACGTCGTTATCTTCATCAATAAAATTTATTCTGTCAAATTCTTTTTTCTTATGATATACATAAGCTGGAGTTATGAATGATTTTTAGATATAAGATTTATTTAGGTTGGGAGGCCTTTAACAGTCCAAGGTCGAAACTCCAAGGTCTAACGTCGGAAGGCGGGGGGCGATCTAAAATCCAATGGCAACGGATGACAGCCCAAGCTCAAATGACCAATGACCAATGACGAATGACCAGCAAATAAACCGTCCGAAACAGGGGTAATGCTCCATGCTCAATTTCAACCAGCTGCGGGTTTTCTGCCTGGCTGCAAAACATGAAAATTTCACGACAGCTGCCGCAAAGCTTTTTATTACCCAGCCGGCCGTAACCGCACAGATAAGGCAGCTTGAATCCACCTGCAACCTGAGGCTCTTCAAAAAACGTGGCAGAAAGGTATATTTGAGCGATGAAGGCAGGATTCTCTATTCCTATGTGCGCACGATCTTCGAATATGAAAAGGAACTGGAAAATGTGATCGAAGACATGCGGGAGCTGAAGCGAGGGGTCCTGAGGCTCGGCACCACCAAGGCCTATGCCCGTTATTTCATGCCCTGGATCATTACCCGTTTCCGGGAGACCTATCCGGACATCAAGATTCATCTGGATGAGGGGAGTTCCCAGGATATGACCCTCAGTCTCCTCGATTTTCACAACGAGATCGCCATCATTGCCAAGGCCCAAGACCATCCCGACGTCTGTTTTTCCCCTTTCAGCATGGAGGAATTGGTCCTGATTGCAGCCCCGAATCACCCTATGGCAGGAAAGAGTTCCGTTGCATTTGATCAAATTGCCAGGGAACCGATCATTATGAAAGAGGTCGGATCAGGGACTCGGCGGCTGGTCAATCAATTGTTTGCCAGACACGGGTGCGCGCCGGACATCTTAATGGAGACGAGCAATACAGAGTTCATTAAGCAGTTGGTTCAGCGGGGCGACGGGATCTCCTTCCTGGTGAGGCAGTCTGTCTCTATTGAATTGGAAGAGGGAAGACTGGCCGCTATTACACTGGAGGGCGCCCGTATCTTCCTGGATGTCAGCATCGCCTATCTCAAGAATCAGTACCTGTCGCCGCCTGCCCAGGCATTTCTGGATATGCTGGGAAAACTGGCTCCGGAAGATATGCTGCCCCAGGGGATCGGGTCCCTCATGGCCAAAATGCTGGCCAAGCGGAGATAAGTCCAGCAGTGCCTGTTATCGCAATATTGTGCGCTCCCCAACATCCTTAAAGCGGAAACGTACCAGTTTTTGGGGTTTCGGATGTGCATCATCTTGTTTTCAAGCCGTTATTCAATCAACAATCACACATCGACAATCATAAATTCTATAGCAAAGCCAAGAGGGGGGCATCTCGCTCGTAAAGCGCTGAATCTCAGGACCCTCACATTTTATCTTGACAATAGCTGTAATGGTTTTTATTATTAGTAACCATTATTGTTAAATGGCTAGGAGGATTATTTTGCATTCCGATGTCATACAGCGAACGACCCGTCAGAGGAGTGTTATTTTGGAGGAAGTCAAACGATCCGGGACCCATCCCACCGCAGACGAGATCTACGAGCGGGTCAGGTCCCGACTGCCCCGCGTCAGTCTGGGGACCGTTTACCGCAATCTGGACGTCTTGGCCGCTAATGGGGACATCGTCAAACTGGACCCCGGCCGAACGCAGATGCGCTTTGACGGAAATCTGGAGGCCCATTATCACGTGACCTGCATTCACTGCGGCCGGATCGAAGACCTTCCTTTGACTGCGTCGGACAACCCGATCGATATCCTGGAAAAAATGACCAGCCATCTCACCAAGTACGGGGTGTTCGGCCACAAACTGGAGTTTGTAGGCGTCTGCGCGGCATGCGCAGCCAAGGGTTTTAACTTTCCGGGAGTGGACTCACTGGAATCAGGTATGCATGCAGAAAACGAGAACGACGCGTCTGGCCAAAAGGGAGAAAGGCGGGGATAGGGGTTCGGTCCCGGCAGAAGATCAACAAGGAGCAAAGCCATGACATTTGAATACGACATCACCAAAATCCCGGCTCAGGCATTTGAGCACCTTGCATTCTTCTGTTCTGAAAAAGGGGAGTGTGCCCTGGACGACGTGCCGGTGGATCAGACGCGCCGGCTGATGGATTTGCTGAATGAAAAGGGCGCTGAAGGGTGGGAGCTGGTTCAGCTTTTCTTCCAGGAAAGCGGCGCTGTCGCGATCTGGAAACGATAAAAAAATTTTAGGCAATGAACAGTAACAATTACTATTAAGCTAGAAGGGGGGCTTGTCAGATGACTGAAAAGGCGAAAAAGGATGCTAAGGCGAAAACGCTCAATATCCAGGAGGCCACGATTTGCGAGGCTACCGCGCAGATGCTTCGGAAGGCGGAAAGGGATGGCGTCGAGACCGCATTTCACCGTGCGGCAGAGATGAAGGCATGTCCCATCGGGGCCGAGTCGGCCTGCTGTAAAAACTGCACCATGGGACCGTGCCGCCTCAACCCCAGGGATCCGTACAGCAAAACAGGGGTGTGCGGCGCTACTGCAGATACGATCCAGGCCAGAAATTTTGCGCGCATGGTGGCCTCGGGCGCGGCCGCCCATACGGATCACGGCATGTCCATGCTGGACCTGTTTCGGGAAGTGGTCAACGGCAGGATCAAGGAATATACCATCAAAGACCCCATCAAACTGGCGGACCTGGCCGTGGAGTTGGGAATTGAGGTGGAGGGGCGGGACCTCAAAGACATCGCCCTGGACGTCTACCATGAGCTGGAAAGGACCTATGTCCAGGTAGAAGGGGAGATCCCATTTGTCAAACGGGTCCCTGAAAAGACCTTGGAGACCTGGCGAAAGAACGGCGTGGTCCCGAGGGGCGCCATGCGAGAGATCATGGAGATCATGCACCGGACCCACATCGGGGTGGACCAGGACTATAAGAACATCACCAAGCAATGCACCCGGACGGCCCTGGCAGACGGCTGGGGCGGTTCAATGATTGCCACAGAGGTCTCGGATATCCTCTTCGGCACGCCCACGCCGGTCAAGGCAGAGGTCAACATGGGCTGCCTCAAGGAGAATGAGGTGAATATCATTATCCATGGGCATGAACCCAACCTCTTTGAGTCCATGCTGGCGTCTGTGGATGACCCGACCCTGATCCAGGGTGCCAAGGATGCGGGGGCCGACGGCATCAATCTCGTGGGCATGTGCTGTTCAGGGGCCGAGATGCTCTCGAGACACGGGATCCCCCATGCCGGCAATTTCATGTCCACGGAGGCGGTCCTGATCACCGGCGCGGTGGATGCCATGGGCGTGGATGTCCAGTGCATCAAGCAGGGTCTGGGCAAGGTGGCGGAGTGTTACGGGACAAAGCTCTTTACCACCAATCCGAGATGCCACATCGAAGGGGTGGCCCATATCGAATTCGAGGAGCATGCGCCGAGGGAGTGCACGGACGCGATTGTGGAAAACGCCATCGTGCGGTTCAAGAACCGGAGTCTCCCGATTGAGATCCCTAATATTCGAAACGTGGGGATACACGGCTTTTCCCATGAGTACATCAATTATATGTTAGGGGGGACATTCCGAGGCTCGTACACCCCCCTGAACGACAATATCATCAACGGCAGGATCCGTGGCGTGGCCGGGGTGGTCGGGTGCACCAATCCGAGGGTCAAGCATGACTGGGTCCATGTGGAACTGGTGAAGGAGCTGATCAAAAACGACGTCCTGGTGGTGCAGACAGGGTGTTCCCAGCTTTCTTTAGCCAAGGCCGGGTTTTATAGACCCGAGGCGGCCCATCTGGCCGGAGACGGTCTGCGGGAGGTCTGTGAGACCGTGGGCATGCCCCCGGTGCTGGGTCTGGGTTCCTGCGTGGATAACAGCCGCATCCTGACGGCCTGCGCCGAGATGGTGCGCGCCGGCGGTCTGGGGGAGAGCATAGCCGATCTGCCGGTGGCAGGGGCCGCGCCCGAATACATGAGTGAGAAGGCCATATCCATCGGCCACTATTTTGTGGGCTCAGGAGTGTATACGGTCTTCGGGGTCACCTTTCCCATCATGGAAGGGACCAAATTCCACCGGCACCTCTTTGAAGAGATCGAGGAACTGGGATTCGGGAAGTGGGCCTTTGCAAAAGATCCCTATGAAATGGCCCGTCTCATGATTGCCCATATCGACAAGAAGCGGAAGGCCTTGGGGATCGACAAGACCAGGGAGCGGGTTCTCATGGATATGGCAGACCGGCAGAAGCTGGAAGCGGCCTGATGATCTTGCCCTCCGACAAGACCCTTTGCCTAAGGCGTCGGGGGGCATTGCCCCCATCCCGGTCGGTCGACCGATCCTGTACAGCACAGACAGACGGACCGTTGAAAAGCGGCCGGGGATGGTTAATTTTTTAGGCAAGACAGCAGTATATTGTAAACCCGCCCTGAAAAAGGGGCTACGAGCCGGGTTTCACACACGTGAACCCGGTTTTTTTATGGAGGGATAAAAATGAAAACAGCAGTAAATTGTCTGGATAACCGGGTCTCGGAAATGAGCCCCATCTTTTCTCACGACGCCTTTTTGAGACTGGACCCATCGGACGATACGACCTTCTATGCAAAGGATCGGTTTGTCAGCCATCTGGATTCACTGGCGCTTTCCACGGTCGAGTACCTTACCGGCCGCCTCATTGTTGAGGACCAGCCGGCGATTTTGGATCTGATGGCAGGATGGGATTCCCACATACCCGAGGCGCTCAAGCCCTCGGAGGTGGTGGGGCTGGGACTGAATGAAAACGAACTGAAACAGAATTCCGATCTGACGGAGTGTGTGCTTCACGATATCAACCGGGACCCCCGCCTCCCGTTTCCGGACAACCGATTCGATGCGGTGATCAATACGGTGTCTGTGGACTACATGACCCAGCCCATCGCGGTATTTGAAGAGGTCGCGCGAATTCTGAAGCCGGGCGGGCTCTTTCTGGTGATCTTTTCAGACCGGGTGTTCCCCCAGAAGGCGGTGAAGGTCTGGCGCGAATCCAACGATGATGAACGCCTGATTCTGGTGGATGAATTCTTCAAGCAGTCCGGAGGGTTTGAAAAGACATCGCTTTTTGTGTCCAAGGGAAAGCCGAGACCCAAAGACGATAAATATGCCGGGTCAACGCCGATCAGTGACCCTGTTTACGCCGTTTATGCTGAAAAAACGGGGGGCCGACCCGACAGGAAGCCACGGCCGGTCATTTCCGTGGGCTACGGCGAAAAACAAGACAAGGATGACTTAGAACGGAAGAAGGCATCTATCAAGGAGACCCTTCGATGTCCCCATTGCGACCAGAAGTTGAGCAAATGGGAGGTTCCGGACAATCCCTTTTGCCAGACCTGGGATAACGCCTATATGTATATCTGTTTCAATGATGAGTGCCCCTATTTTGTCAGGGGCTGGGACAAGATGCACAGGGACACCCTTCAGGGCATGTCGTATCGGTTGATGTACAACCCGGAAAAGGACCGATGTCTGCCGATCCCGGTGCCGTCCCATCAGGCGCTTAAGGACGGGATCATCTCCTAAGCCGGGGGTCGGTCAACACCATCCCATGTTTAGCAGCAATTCTCATTTTGTGATTGAGATGTTCCGCATGTCCCGTTCGTAGTGTCGCCGTAAGGCGATTTCAGGGCCTCACGGCCCCGCTACAAACCTATCAAGTTTGTGCGAAAGTCAAAATGAGAATTGCTTCATGTTTAGACATGATTGCGCAACTTGAGCGCAGTGGGATGGGGATTCAGGTAGGTCTCCCGGCCCAGGTAGGGCTCCTGATATTTGCGCACATAGTGGTTGAAGAGGGTGATCGGCACGATGAGGGGGATGAGGGCCTGATGATAATCGGAGATGATGTCAAGCAGTTCCTGTTTTTCATCTGAAGAGAGCATTTTCTTGAAATACCCCATCATGTGCTGGAGCACGTTGACATGCTTTTTGACGGTCGGCTTCAATCTGAGGGCCTCCAGGAGTTGCGCCTCATATCTGCTGTACAATTCCCCGGCAGGCAGGTCCTTCCCCTGGGCCACCAGCTTTCCCATGCTCCGGTAATGCTTCTGGCTGTGGGAGAGGAGTAGGAGCTTGTTGGAGGTGTGGAACCGGACGAGTTTGCCCATGGTTTTTTTGCCTTGCATGGCGCCCCGCCAGCGTTTCAGGGCGAATATGCTTTCGATAAAATTTTCCCGAAGCCGGGGATCGTGGAGTCTCCCCTCATCCTCAACAGGGAGCAGCGGGAAATGGGTTTTGAAGGTCCGGGCGAAGAGTCCCACGCCCTGTTTGACGGGCATGCCTTTTTTATTATAAACCTCGACACGTTCCATGCCGCTGGAAGGGGATTTGCTCTTGAAAATAAAGCCGCACAGGTCCTCTTTCTCCAATTGACGGACCCGTTGACCGGCCCATGCCAGCATTCGGTCGGTGAGATCCTTTCGGGTCTGGATGGTAACCAGCCGGGGGGATTCGAGGTCTCCTTCCAGGCGCATGGCCTCCCTCGGGACGCCCAGGCCGCATTCCACCTCCGGGCAGACCGGCACGAAATCCACATATTGACCCAGGGTGTCCCGGACAAAATGATCCAGCGTGTGGCCCCCGTCATAGCGGACGTTTTCGCCCATCAGGCACTGACTGACGCCCAGTCTGATTCGTTCTTCCATGCCGCCTTTCAATCCTCTGTATATAACTCGGAACGCGGAATATTTCCCTCGTTTCCACGCTCCCCTTTCCTCGTTCCAAAGCTCTGGGTGGGAACGCATGACGGTTCAGGGGGTTAGCGTTGCTCGCTCGCGCTCAATCGTATTCGATCGAGGTGGAATGTTTGTAGTGTGCCCGTGAGGGAATTGATCTCAAATGCCATCCTGCGATTCACCGTCTGATGTGTCCGCCCGGGAGCCGGGGACATGTTGTAGACTTCTCCCCCGATAACCTCCCATCTCTCATCATCATTCCATGTCAAGTAGTCGGCATACGTGCAGCCGGTTTCATTTCTTTGCTGTGGGCTTGGCATCTGGAAGACCTCCCGGGCAGCCTTTTGTCATCTTCTTATCTCTTCACTCGGATGAGTCTCCGATAAGAGGTTCAAACAAATAGATTTATCTTGAGGAGAGTATGGTGTAGAAAGCCTTGGCGGTCAAGATAAAATTACCAAATGCTAATTCCGATCGAGCTGTTCCTCTCCTGCTTTAACGACGGTCTTTGCGGAACCACTGCCACCCAGAATGCCTTTCGGGGTTTTCACACGTGATATTCCCGACGAACCGAAAGTTGTTTACCAAGCCAAGGACGGCAAAGAAAAAAAGACAAGGGCGAATCCCGCAAGGCGGGACTGAGGCTTATGAACAGGGTTAAAAAACCGGCCTTGGAATCTCAGGGATTGGTATGCCCGGATTACGCCCAAATGGCGTCAATTTGCGCAGATTCCTATGTCTCGAAGGCCCTCTCTTACTCGCGCCTAATATTCTCCAGTACAGCACTGCCACAATTGAAGCTTACACCACATATGTTGTGGTCGATTCTTCCTTGACACCCACTCGGAATTACTCTATAGCCTCTCACCAAAAAAGCGAGTTCAACTCAACTTGGACGGGTTCGCCCGGATGAAGTACAAGTGCACGATAAGTTGCCTGGAGGGAACGAAAAGATCCTCTTTGTGGATGATGAAAGCTCACTGGTGGAATTCAACAAAGAGAGACTGGAGCGCTTGGGCTACACGGTTGAAAGCAGAACGGATTCTGTGGCGGCATTGGCGCTTTTTCTCTCCAGCCCGCATGCATTCGACCTGGTTATCACGGACATGACCATGCCCCGCATGACCGGGGATGTGCTGGCCCGGGAACTCCTGAAAATCCGCCCGGACCTGCCGATTATCCTCTGCACCGGCTACAGCGCAAGGATGTCGGAGGAGAAGGCCATGGAATTGGGAATAAAAAAGTACCTTGAAAAGCCCGTTGAAATGGAAAATCTGGCAAGATCGGTCCGGCAAGTTTTAGATAGACTATAAGAAGAGCATCTTCGCGGCAATCACGGTTACGACAATCAAAACGGACGCAATTCCAGGTACATAAAAAGGATCAGGAGCGTTGTCCCCAAAGAGACGACCCCCTTACCGATGGCTCCCGTTCGTCTATTTTCATCGTTACTGAAGATGGTGACGATCCCTCCGGTTACAGCCATGGCAAATGCCACCACGCAGGCGATCTGGAGAACAAGTATCGGTTCCTGCCTGACGTTTATGAAAAAAGAGATCAAAAACGCACCCGCCACAATGGAACCCATTGTCTGCTTGTCTCTATCCTTGTGAAAGATGGTCGCCAACCCGCCGATTACGGCCATGACAAAAGAAACAATGGAAATCAACTCTCGCACGTTAAAGGCCCCCAACAATCTTCTTTTTCACTCTTGTCATCCACGGCTCAGGATGATTGTATTTACGATGATGTTCTGGTATAAAAGACAGTGAGAAAATGTTCAACTGATTTTTTGAGGGCCGGAAACGGAGGTTACGGACTTGAACTCGAATCTTCCTGGTTTACCTAAGACGTTCTCCCTGGTGGAGTTTATCCCGAAGGAGGCTTCCGAAGATCTGTGGGAGGCCTACTTCACCCTGTCTGAAACAATTTTTCGTGAGTTTAAACAAAAAGGCCGCCTGCCTGACCGTGATGTGGTGAGACGACTTTTTAGGACGCCCAACCCCTTCTATTCCGTGAACAGATGGATGGTGTTTGACAAGGTCAAAAGGGCCGTTGCTTTTGCTTCCATATCCTATGATACGGAAATCTCCCCGGATTACGAGAGCAACAGGCATCTCTGTCAGATCCATATTTCGGTTGTCCCGGCGTATCGGAGGAAAAAGATTGCAACGAACCTGCTGAAACACCTTGTGGAGACGGCGAAAATTCTGGAAAAAACCACCGTTATCACGGAGGTGGATAACCCCCTGGGACTGGAATTTCGCAAACAGCTTCGGGGCGATTTAGTCCATGAAGAAATTCAATTCAGGCTTGACATGGAGGACGTGGATTGGCAGGTGGTAAACAAATGGCTCCATAGAGGAAGGACGAAACACTGGGACACGAAAATGGAGTTTTTTCGAGAATGCCCTGAGAACGATATCGAGGAATTCAGCCGGGTCTACACAGAAATCATCAACCAGCGTCCCACCGGTGATATGGGAGACGATCTCATTACAACTCCGGAGTCCAGGAGGATTGAGGAGCGCAATTTAAAGAAAAGAGGCATTGAATGGTATACGATGATCAGCCGTGAGCATGATGGGCAAATCAGCGGACTGACAGATATTATGTTCAACCCTGAAGAGCCCCATCGGGTGAATCAATATTTTACAGGGATTTTGGTAAAGTACCGTAAAAGGGGACTGGCCAAACGCCTGAAAGCCGAAATGCTTGCGGCGATCAAAGACAAGTTCCCGGAGGTGGAATACATTACCACCAGCACGGCAAGGAGCAATCGGCCCATGCGGGCGATCAATAAGGACCTGGGTTTTCAGCCCATCAAGACCTGTTTCATGTTCCGATGGCCTTTGCGGGATTTGAGGAAACAAACGAATGGGATTCTCTCGGGAGAGGAATTTTCAGATCAAAAGTAGAGAATGGGTTATCGAAAGGATTGCCTCTTGTGATGTGAAATTGGAGATTCTTCAGGTCCATAATGATGGATGTAACCGTTATGGAGGTGTCATCCGTGAGCCATGGATGAGAAAAGCGTTTACGGCAGATTGGATGCTCTTCATCGGCGCGATCTCTCAGGATGTCCTTCATGGACTGTACGGAAGGTTCATCGAGCATTTGCAATAATTCCTTCGCTCGTCGATACCGGCCCATGGTATTGGGAAATAATTGGAGGTCGTTGTCCACTTTTGTCAGGAAATGATTCGTGTGAGCAAAGAGGTCTTCCACCGGAATGGAAAAGACCTCATCGCCGCCGATCTCCATGTCTTCAACTCTTCCGGTCCAATCCCCGATCATGATATTGCCCACTTTTCCCAGCACATGGGGTTCAATCGAGGAAAGTGCCTCATTCATGGTTTTGCTGTCAAGGATTGTCCTTAATATGACATGCAGCGGGACCCCGTACGGCCGGTAGTCCTCGATGCTCATGAAATTCAGACAAACACCGAGACCGCAGCTATTCATTCCGATCTTGCCGATCATTCCGGGCTCGGTCATGGTGATGATCCGATGGCCGTCCTCTTTTTCAATATCTAAAATGACCGCCAATTCCTCCACTTCCAGGTCCCAATCCCAGTTCTGGCCGATCAGACTCTGTTTCCTGAAAGCGAATGTCGTGCATTCCATGGGGTTGAGGTTCAAAAGCTCCGTACGACCATTTAAGGCATAGATCCATACGGGATCGGCTCCTGCGGCCTGGGCCAGAGCTTCGATTTCAAGGTACAGATCCTCCCGAAAAGCCTTTGTGGAAACCCTGAATTGATTGGCAATCCTGAGGATCTCCTCTTCAGGGATAAGGAATTGTCTCTTGTAAAAATCGATCGTCTTGTGGATTCGCTCTTTTAACAGGTCTCCCTGCTGTCGGCCGCGATCTTCAGGCCCGCCTTGGATTTTAATCACAGGAAAGTATGGATCCATTGTTTTTTGCTTTCTCGGAGTATCTATTCATTTCTGGCAAATCCCCAAGCCAACCCCATGGAGTTTACCTGTCAAGGTTTTATAAAAGGCTTACACCTGAACTCCGAACAAATGCACCTCTCGCCGGAAAGATAATCAAGCCCGCAATAAGAAATCCTTTTGGGAGCCGGAGAATAGGAGATGAATACCCTGCAAGTCAATGGGAAAAGTGCCTCCTGACAAAAATTTGATCGTGTCCCGCTATGAGCTCTCTTTCGCTCCCTAACCGTTTTCAAGAAACATCTCCTGGGTGACGGCCTGACAGGGAGGGAGGGAAAAGAAATCCTGCTCCGTATAGGGCCCTTCAATAAGCTTCCTGAAATAGTCCAGATTTCCCTGAATCTCTTCATCCTGGGGCCTATGGGGACGTCCATAAAATCATAAAATATCATTCGTCCAAAAGTTGAAAGCCATTTTCAGCGTGATAGAGGAAGAGGAGGTCACCCGCCTGCCTGATTGTTTTGAGCCGGAGGGATATCATTTGCCAAGTCACAGAACAGAGCGTAGGTGTTCGCGCCTGAGCTGCGCGGCAATGCGGGCAGGTAAGTGGCTGTTGGATTTTTCTTGACCCCAAAGGCCGTTTGACCTGCACTTCTCTCTCGAAAAGTGACTTCTCTATCAGCTCTCGCCATGGCTCCCCGCATCTGCCCATGAGCCGATCGGCTTTTTCCAAAACCGGCCGATGCGAAGGAGGGTGCACTGTGATGCTCGTGTTTTTTGTGGCAGGTCCAAATCAAAAGCAATCACAAATTGGATTGACTTTGTACCAATACAGCCATAAAATAACCCTGACTTTGATTCAAATTCCTCTCCACAGGGGTAGAGAAGAAGAGCATGAGCATGTTTTCAAGAAAGGCAATTGCCCAACTCACAAGCTGGTCGGCATCGGAGTATCGAAAGCCGCTGGTTCTTCGAGGAGCCAGGCAGGTGGGAAAGACCACTGCCGTGGAGATCTTCTCAAAGGAGTTTGACCAGTATGCGTATCTCAACCTGGAAAAATTTGAAGATGCGAGCCTTTTTACAAGGAATATCTCACCGGAAGAGTTGATCGAGTCGATTTATCTTTCCAAAAACATCTCGGGATCCCCGGGGAAGAGGACCCTTCTCTTCATAGATGAAATCCAGAATTCGCCTCAGGCCATGGCACACATGCGGTTCTTTTATGAGCCTGCGAAGCAACTCCATGTCATTGCGGCGGGGTCCCTGCTTGAGAGGGTCATGGAGCCGGACAGGCCGGCCTTTCCGGTTGGCAGGGTTCAGTATCTGTTCATGTACCCCTTGACCTTTGAGGAATTCCTTGGGGCCATGGGAGAGGAAAAGGCCCTGACCTTTTACCACCAAATCCCTTCCCCGGCCTTTGCCCACCCGATATTGCTCAAGCTCTTTCATCAATATACGCTCATAGGCGGTATGCCTGAGATCGTTCAAAGGCATGCCGAGGGGGCCAGACTGGCAGACCTGACCGAAGTATATGAAGCGTTGATGATGTCTTTCCAAGAGGATGTGGGAAAATACGCCCGAAACCCGGCCATGGCCCACATCATCGGCCACGCCATTGCGTCTGCGCCCCTGGAGGCTGGAAAACGCATAAAATTTGCCGGTTTTGGGAATTCAAGCTACAAATCCCGGGAAATGGGGGAGGCGCTCAGGACCCTTGAACGGGCCATGATTGTCCAGTTGCTCTACCCCTCTGCATCCACTGCGCCGCCCATCAGGCCTGATTTGAAGAAATCTCCACGGCTCCAATTCCTGGATACGGGTCTCATCAACTACGTCGCGGGTCTTCAGGAGTTCTTCTTCAAGACAAAGGACCTCCATGCCTTTTATCATGGCCTGCTCGCCAAGCATATTGTGGGTCAGGAACTCCTTGCTTCCGACCCGAAGACATCGAGGAAACCGTGTTTCTGGGTGAGGGAGAAGAAGCAGTCTAATGCCGAAGTGGATTTTATCCTTCAATCCGGACCCTATATCCTTCCTGTTGAAGTAAAGGCAGCCAAGACCGGGACGCTCAGGTCCTTGCATCAGTTTGTTGAGCAGACGAACCACCCCTTTGCGATCCGGCTGTGGTCCGGACCACTGGAAAAGAATGAACTCTCGACGCCAGGCGGAAAACCCTATACCCTGTTAAATCTTCCCTATTTCCTATCAGGAAAGATCCATGACTATGCCTCCTCGCTGCTGGAGGGGTGATCTGTATAATGAATTCAGCGACCACGGTTCAAGCCATATCAACATAAGCGTGGCCCTCAGAGGCGTAAGGGGCGAGGCGTGAGGATTTGAGGCGCAAGGCGTAAGGAGTGAGGGGTGAGGCGTTGCATATATAGCCTTTAAGAAAAAGTTTTGGGGTTCCCAGTATGCATTATGTTGATTCCAAACCGTTATTCAATCAGCAATCGACAATCGACAATCATAAATCCCATGGTAAGCTCTGTACCCAATCTGCGGGTTCGTCCTGAAAGGAGGACATGGCAATGAAGATCTTCATGACCGGCGGCACCGGGTTTGTGGGCACGACCTTGACGCGGCATCTGATCGAGCAGGGTCACCAGGTGACTATTTTGACGCGAAAAGCGCCTTCGAACCCCACTCGGGCGGGGGGGGAGGACGTGTCCTATCTGGAGGGAGATCCCACGCTGCGGGGGGCATGGCAGGAGCGTGTGCCGCAGCATGACATCATCGTCAATCTGGCCGGGGCCTCCATATTCAGAAAGTGGGATCGAAAGGCCAAGGAGGTCATCCGGGACAGCCGGGTCCTGACAACAACGCACCTGGTGGAGGCCCTGTCCGGCGGGGTGGAAAAGGAAACGACCCTGCTCAGCACCTCTGCCGTCGGGTATTATGGCTTCCACGGAGACGAGGTCTTGGACGAAGAAAGTCCGGCCGGCAATGATTTTTTGGCCTCAGTGACCCGTGAGTGGGAGGGGGCGGCGAGCCGGGCCGAGGACTTTGGCGCAAGGGTTGTCATCTGCAGGTTTGGGATTGTACTGGGAAAAATCGGCGGCGCCCTCGGCGAGATGAAGCCTCTGTTTCAGAAAGGGTTAGGGAGCCCCTTAGGGAGCGGCAATCAGTGGGTTTCATGGATACATGAAAAGGACCTGGTGGATATTTATTTATTCCTGATGGCGACAAACGACCTGTCCGGGCCCATCAACTGCACAGCCCCTGAGCCGATCAGGAACAGGGACCTGACCCAGGCACTGGGAAAGGCCCTGGGAAGGTCTACCATACTGCCCGCTGTGCCCGGCTTTGTCGTTAAAATGATAAAAGGAGAATTTGGTGCCGTCCTCTTAGAGGGCCAGCGGGTCTTTCCGAAAAAACTTTTAACTTATGGATTTCAATTTCATTTTTCCGATATAGAGGCGGCCTTTAAGGATCTTATTTGAGGGGTTCAACGGTTTAAAGGTGTAGTGGTTACAGTTACTCAAGTTTCGCACCCCTTCGCGTTCCAGACCGGGAGGTATCAGGTCCGTGG
>CAYPDL010000044.1:0-30477 GCA_964409475.1 uncultured Desulfobacteraceae bacterium
ATCATGCCAAATTTATTGAAATGATACCCTAATGAAGGGTGCGAAACTTGAGTAAATTATCTTTTACCCTTGCTCTATTTGGGCGATGCCCCTTTGGTGCGCCGTGGGTGTGAGGGTTGCCGTCAGCATGAGGGCTGCAAGGCTTGTTCCGGCAAGGGTCAGGAAAACCACCCGGTAGGTATTGGTGACATCGAAAAGGTACCCGGCCAGAAAGGGGCCTAGGGCGCCGCCGATGGTGGTGCTGAAGATGACCATCCCCAAAAGGACTCCGTGGAATTTCGTCCCGAAGAACTCCGCCACCGTGGGCGATATGAGGGCGTAAAACCCGCCATGGCCAAAGCTCTGGTCCAGCCGAATTCCTGAACAAGGGGCGTAAAAAAAATCCCGTAGCTGTTGTGGATGCCCCACCCGATCACCTGGATCACGAAACATGTGGCGACCACCACATAACCATAGAAATATCGGGATGGGAAGGACTCGTCCGGCCCATCCAAGGGGTTGGCTTTCCGCACAGGCTGCTCCTTCATGTGCATGCCCCAGGCCGGCCTGGGCCAGGGATTCGACTGGGGCCTTCTCCAAAGCCTTCCACTGAAGACGGCATCTTCGATCAGCGACAGGCTGAAAGGTCAAAGCTCAAAGCAACCAGTATCCAGCATCCAGTTTCACACGAGACCCTGCCACACGAGTGATCGGGCCTCAGCCGAAAGCCGGGACTGGTCCGGTTGCACTGTCATCATTTCCCTGGAAATTTAACACACCGCTTTTGACGGGTCAAGGCGTGGATGCATCTACAAACAAAGCTTGAAAAAATCCTCGAAAACTTATATAAATCAATCCTGCGCCTGTCCTTGGCGTCCTGTATTTAAACAAACGAGGGAGGTTCCTGGATGGTTGACCAACCAACATACGATCAGCTTGCGCAGCGGGTCCAGAGATTGGAAACGGAAATTGCCAGGCAAAAGAAGAATGAAGCAGCGCTCCGTGCGAGCAGGGAGCGACTGTCACAGATCCTCCAGGAAACATCGATCCCGACCTTTGTCATTGACAGCGACCACCGGGTGACCCATGTCAACAAGTCCTTCGAGACCCTGACCGGCATCCCTGCGAACGAGATCATCGGTACTCGGAACCATTGGAAGGCGTTTTATCCCACAGAAAGACCCACCATGGCCGACCTGATCGTGGACAATCTCCCGGAGCAAGACATGGCCAAGTATTACAAGGGTCGGTATCAGAAATCCGCCTTTGTGGAGGGCGGCTATCAATCCGAGCGCCAGTTTCGCCACCTCAAGGAGGGAAGCAGATGGCTCTTCTTTACTGCATCGCCGTTGAAGGATGCCTCAGGGAATCTTATCGGCGCCATTGAGACGCTTCAGGATATCACCGAACAAAAAAAGGCGGAACTGGCCCTTCAGAAATCAGAGCGGCGCATGAGGACCCTTATGGATTTCGTCCCATACCCGATCGTCGTATTTACCCTGGCGGGCCGGGTATACTACGTGAACCCCTCTTTTACCGAAATATTCGGCTGGACCCTCGATGAATTGGAAGGAAAGACCATCCCATATACGCCCCCGGGACTTGAAGAAGAAACCGGCAAGGCGATAAGAGAGCTTTTGGAAAAGAAGGTCATCCTTCGTCATGAAACCAAGCGACTTACAAAAGATGGCCGGGTCTTGGACGTGGTCATGAGAGCAGCCGTCTATTCCGAAGACAGGAATGAACCCGCAGGGGAGCTTGTCCTTTTGAGGGATATCACCCGTGAGAAGAAGATTGCCCGCATGAACCAGACCATCCTCCGGTTCAGCACCTCCCTCCATGAATATCCTGAAATGGAAGAACTCCTGGATTATATCAGCGCCGAGATCAAACAACTGTTGGGCACGGAGGGTGGTTTGGTCGTTCTCCTGGATGAAGAAAAGCAGGAACTTTTCTACAAGGGCGCCGCATATGATGACAACACGACCCAGGAGAAGATAAAAGACATCCGATTTCCTGCTGATAGAAGCGTGGCCGGCAGGGTTATTCGAACCGGCCAGCCGATCATTGTTCCGGATACCTCCAAGGAGCCCGATTTCTATCCGGGAATAGACAAGAAGCTTGGCTATAAGACCCGGAATCTGATCGAGGCGCCCTTAAGAAGCGGTGACCGAATTATCGGGGCCTTGTGCGGACGCAATAAAAAGGAGGGAGATTTCGACGAGACAGACCTCGAGCTGTTGAGCATGATGGCCGGGACCGTTGCCCTGGCCATAGAAAACGCCAGATTCTCTGAAGAAATCATCGAGGCCTACAGGACCAATGAATCGCTCCTAAGGATCAGCAGGGCCCTCCCCGAATATCCTGAACTGGAGGCGCTCCAGGATTACATCAGCCAGGAGGTCAAACGACTCCTGGATTCCGAGGGCGCCCTTGTCATCCTGCTGGACGAAGAGAAGCAGGAACTCTACTTCATAGGCGCGGCCTATGACGACACCGCCACCCAGAAACGGATCAAGGAAATCCGGTTTCCCCTTGATGAGCTTGTGGCGGGAAATGTGATCAAGACCGGCAAGCCCGTTATCGTTTTCGACACATCCATGGATCGAAAACTCCACGATGAGAGAGACAAGAAACTCGGCTACCATACGCGAAACCTCCTTTTGGTGCCCCTGAAGAGCAAAGATCGGATTATCGGGGTGTTATGCGCCATCAACAAAAAGGGAGAGGAGCCCTTTGACCAGGCGAATGTAGAGTTGTTGAGCATGATAGCCGGAACCGTCGCCCTTTCCATCGATAATGCCCGCTTCGCTGAAGAATTGAAGCGTGCATACATTGAGGTCACAAGCATGAACCGGGCCAAGGACAAGGTGATTAACCACCTCTCGCATGAATTGAAAACTCCTGTCTCTGTCCTCTCCGGCTCCCTCAACATACTGGAGAAAAATCTGAGAAAGCTTCCTGAAGATATGTGGAAGAATACCATCACCCGGAGCAAGAGAAATCTGGACCGCATCATAGAAATCCAGAGCCAGGTGGAAGACATCATGCGGGAGCGGCAGTACAGGTCTCACGGGCTTCTGACCCAGATGCTTGAGGAGTGTACGGATGAGCTGGAAACCCTGATCGCGCAGGAGGTGGGAGAGGGGCGGCTTATCGAAACCATCCGAAAAAAGATCGACGCCCTGTTCGGCCCCAAGAAACTCGAGCCGAAAGAGGTGGCCCTGGACCAATACGTCAGGGAGAGAATCTCATCCCTCGAGACTCTTTTTCCCCATCGTCAAGTCGAAATTATACGCCGCCTCGAATCTGCGCCATCAGTCTGCATGCCCCTCGATCCATTGCAGAAGACCGTTGACGGCCTCATCAAAAACGCCGTTGAAAACACCCCGGATCAAGGGAAGATAGAGGTCATCGTCAGGGAAAAGGAGGGGGGGACCGAACTGGTGGTGCATGACTATGGGGTCGGCATCATAGAAGAGGATCAACGAAGGATCTTTGAAGGTTTTTTTGCCACCCAGGATACCATGGCCTATTCATCCAAGCGGGTCTTTGACTTCAATGCAGGAGGAAAAGGGGCCGATCTGCTGCGCATGAAGATCTTTTCTGAGCGGTACGGTTTTGAGATCCGCATGGAATCCTCCAGATGCAAATTTATACCAAAAAATACAGATGTGTGTCCCGGGCGGATCAGCGACTGCGCGTATTGCACGAATACAGAGGATTGCTGGCAAACAGGGGGAAGCACATTCTCTGTTTATTTCCCGGAAAAGGGGAAAACCGCGCCGTCATCCGCATTCCGCAATATCCGGATTCGCCAGATTTCTGATGGATCCGATGAAAGTGAAGAGACATCATGAGGTGCCGTAATGGACTTTGATTTGACCAATGAGCAGAGGGATATCAAAAGGGCGGCAAGGGACTTTGCAACCAAAGAATTTACCGATGTTGCCCGGGACTATGACCTGGATGAGACCTTTCCACGGGAGATCCTGAATAAGGCAAGGGAATTGGGTTTCTTAGGACTTTTTGTGTCAGAGGAATACGGCGGCCCTGGGTTTGGTTTTCTGGAGCATGCCCTGGTGCTGGAGGAATTCTGGCGCGTCGACCCGGGAATCGGTCAGCAGCTCTGTTCAGTTACCTTCGGTGCTGAAGAACTCCTTCTATACGGAACCGAAAGCCAGAAAAATAGATACCTCCCGCCCCTTTTTGATGCCCAGGGGATTATGGGGTTTGCCATTACCGAGCCGGATGCAGGAAGTGACACGGCCTCGGCCAGCACTACGGCGGCCAGGGACGGTGACGACTATGTCATCAACGGGAGCAAAGTGATGATCGGGAATGGGACAGTGGCCACATTTCTGTTGGTATACTGTCTGACCAACCCCGGTGAACCGGCCAAGACCTCCCGTCACAGCATCATCATCGTGGAAACAGACACGAAAGGATACGAGGCCGACAGGATGGAGGGAAAAATGGGGATCCGGTGTTCGGATACGGCCATGGTCTATTTCAGCGATGTCCGGGTGCCCCGGGAAAATCTGGTGGGTGAAGAAGGGAACGGGTTTATCCAGCTGATGCACTTCTTTGACCGTTCACGGGCCTATGTGGCGGCCCATGGGCTGGGGCTGGCCCAGGGCGCCATGGATATGGCAGTGAAACAGGCCCGGCAAAGACGTCAGTTCGGCCGTCCCTTGGGGTCCTTTCAGGCCACGCAGTTCAAGATTGCAGAAATGGCCACGAACATTGAAAGCGCCCGCAACATGGTGTATAAATCGGCATGGCTCCTCGACCAGGGGAGACCCGATACCAAACTGACGGCCATGGCCAAATTGTACGCCTGCCGCGTCGCGGTTGAAACGGTTGACGAGGCTCTGCAGATCCACGGCGGATACGGTTACTTCAATGATAATGATATCGAGAGATTTTACCGGGCCGCCAAGGTGCTGGAGATCTACGAGGGGACCAAAGAGGTGGAAAAGATGGTCATCGCACGGGAGATTCTGGGAAAGTTAAAATAAACCCTGCTTTCGAGCGGCACCGAAAAGTTGTTCACGCAGGGGCTTAGTCTGCCGATTCGCACCCTCGAACCCTTGAACCCCTGAACCCCACGACCCTTGCATGCAACGATACCGAGACTTCAATACCTATCTGAAAGAGATATTTGGTGAAAGGGTCCAGAAAATATCTCTGGATGCCGGGCTCGGCTGTCCCAACCGCGACGGGACCATCTCCCGAGAGGGATGCCTCTTCTGCGACCCCAGGGGCTCCGGCACCGGGGCCTTCATCGACAAGGGCATCTCCATTGACCAGCAAATCGCCCGGGCAAAGGAGGCCATCCAGAAGCGCTACAAGGCCCGGAAATTCATTGCCTACTTTCAGTCTTTCACTAACACCTATGCCCCTACCCCCCGTCTGAAATCCCTCTATGACCAGGCATTGGCCCACAAGGGTATGGTGGGCCTCTCTGTGGCCACGCGACCGGACTGCATGGACAGTGAAATCCTGGCCCTCATCGGATCTTATCAGAGGGATCATCTCGTCTGGCTTGAATATGGTCTGCAATCGTCGCATGACGCAACGCTAAGGCGGATCCATCGGGGGCATACTGTGGCCTGCTTTGAAAAGAGCGTCCGCATGGCCGCTGACCAGGCCATCAACGTATGCGCCCACATCATCCTGGGGCTTCCAGGTGAAGACCGCGACATGATGCTCGAGACCGCCCGATACCTCTCCCACCTCCCTGTCCAGGGCGTAAAGATTCACCTCTTATATGTTGTCAAGGGGACCCCCCTGGCCGAATTCTATCGCAAAAAAGACTTCAGATGCCTGGGCAGAGATGAATACGCGAACCTCGTCGCGGATGTCCTGGAGCTGCTCCCCCCGGACATGGTGATCCAGCGGCTCACCGGCGACCCCATACCTTCCGAATTGGTGGCCCCGGCATGGGCCAGAGAAAAACAGATAAATTTAAGATTCATTCAAGGCACCCTTCAAAGGAGAGACACATGGCAGGGAAGAAATTTCCAGACATCTATTGCTCGAAAATGAAGGTAGATCGTCTGACCGTATATCTGGCATCTACAGGGAAAGGGGCGTTCCAGGTCGGACTGGGTTTGAACCGATCCATCCATCCCGTACCTTTTTTCAGGCGTCTATTTCCGACCGCGCGTCTCACAGAGAACGACCGCCTGAATCGACCCCTTTCCGAGGCCGTGGAGGCAGCCTTGCGGAATACACCCCCAAAAAAGGCCCTTTCCATGGATGTCTCGTTCACCCCGTTTCAAGGGGCGGTATTGGAGGCCATCGCGACCATCCCATTTGGCCAGACACGAACGTATGGGGCGGTGGCTTCAATGGTAGGAAGACCTTTGGCCGCCAGGGCCGTGGGTCAGGTCATGGGGAGAAACCCCCTCCCCCTGGTCTTTCCGTGACATCGGGTGGTGGCTGCCGGGGGCCCCGGCGGTTTTGGAAGCGGGCTGGATGTGAAGCAGTATCTGTTGGGCTACGAGGCAAACTATTAGACGTCCGTAGCTATCTCTGCGGCTCTCCCAGCTTTTCGCGGAGGAGCTGATCCATGGCGATCTTGTATTCGGCAGACCCGGGCGTCAGCGACTTTTTCTGGGCCAACTGGGCCACGATGTCCTTTTCCACCTTTTCGAACTGGTTACGGCTCTGGCTGACAATCCGGTCGATGGAGCGGTAGATATCTTCATCCGTGCCGTAGATCTCGATCACGTCCGGATCATTGATAAGGACCTCCATCAGATACTGGGTCATATACAGGGAGTAGGGATTTGGATGCGGGACCAGGTTGCGGATCGGTGAAACAAAATATTTGAAATCAAATTCTGAGCTGTTGAGCGCCATTTTCAGGCCTTTGAGGATAGAATCGGAAACAGCTGCCGCATTGTCGGTTTCAATAATCTTTTCCTCTAACAGGGTCTGACGCAGCTTGTTGTGAATTTCAGTGAGCTTAAACCTGAAGAATCTTCCCTGCTGAAAGGCCCTCTGTTTCTCCTGCCTCTCAAGTTTATTAATCAACTTATCCTGGACCCTGCCCGAATCTCGTGTATACATGGAAAACCTTTCCGGCTTATTCCTTGGCTTTGGAAGGCGCCGGAGCTTCCTTCTTGTTTTTACTGTCTGTCGAAGATGCGGCCTCTGATTTTTTGCCCCCGTCAGAACTCTTTTCCGCGCCCCTGCTGCAGGTGGAGCCGGACTTGGAGGCATAATCAGTGACGTACCATCCTGTCCCTTTCAGGTGAAAGGTGCTTTGAGAAATGACCCTCTTGATTTTGTCAGAGCGGCACTCCTCGCACTCGGCAAGCGGCGGATCTGAAAATTTCTGCAATGTCTCCATGTGGTGTCCGCATGCGTCACATTCATATTCGTAGATTGGCATTCCTCTATTCCTCCTTCATGTCACTCCTATTTGACAAATCCTGTGGCCCTGATAAGAGTCAAGGACATAGTCCAGTTTGGCCAGGGATGATTTTTTCAATATTTCAAAGGTCAGCGAATGAACAATCTCTTCTTCCTCTTCCCTTTCCCTGTCCGTCACATCAAATCTCTGAAAAAACTTACAGAACCTGACGATATGAACCAGTTCGTGGGTGAAAATATATACCAGAAACGGTAGAAGCGCCAAGTCTCCATCCCTTCTCAATGCCCTCAGGATGAGATGGTCTTGCAGGCAGATAAAATAAAAGTCGCGTGTCTTGGTCCTGGGTTCGAAATCCTTCAACACCCTCATCCCCTTACTCAGCACAGCAAGGGCAAAGCTGCTGATCTCCCGTTGGTTCAAAGTGGAGAGGGTCTTTACATCATACCCATATCTCTTGGATTGCCCGATCGACGTCTTGAAGAAATTCCCTGTTGCATCCTCTGCAATGTCGAGGGCATCGCTTACCGTAATGAGTTCATTCTGCCTGAAAGAGGCCATCTCAAAAGGCTCATGGATTGGATATGTGTCACGCAAAAAATAAGGCCGACCCGGCATTTGTCAATATCTGATCGGGATTTTTATTGGTGGCGGTGACTGGATTTGAACCAGTGACTCTACGGATATGAGCCGTATGCTCTGACCAACTGAGCTACACCGCCCTCTGCTTAACAAAGCCTTTAATTTATCGAAATTTCATCTTTTGTCAATCAAATAATGACAGCGGGCTTACCTTGGCGCTTGAAGGGAATTAAACGGGATAGGGGATGGGGGGATTGAAGGTAATGCCCTCAATCCCCATACTCCTCTTTACACGTACTTCTTAACCTCTTCTGTCAGGGCCGGAACCACATCAAAGAGGTCGGCTACCACCCCATAGTCGGCCTTCTGAAATATGGGGGCATCCCCATCCTTGTTGATGGCCACGATCACTTTTGAGGTGCTCATGCCCGCCAAATGCTGAATCGCCCCGGATATGCCGCACGCCACATAAAGGTTCGGCGACACCACCTTTCCGGTCTGCCCCACCTGGTCTGAATGGGGCCGCCAGCCTGCGTCCACGGCCGAACGGGAAGCCCCGACGCTAGCGCCGATTACATCGGCTAACGCCTCTAAAATATTGTAATTTTCAGGTCCTTTCATGCCGCGGCCGCCCGAGACGATCTTGTCTGCCTCTGTCAGGTCGACCTTGCCGCTCTTATCCTTGACCACATCAACGACCTTTGTCTTGAGGTCGGCATCATCAAGTGTGAAAGCCGCATCCATCACCTCCGCGGATTTGGAAGGATCGGGCTCACTAATGCTCATTACCTTTGGCCTGGCAGTGGCCATCTGGGGCAAACTGTTTTCAAAGGTTACCTTTGCATACGCCTTGCCTGCATAGATGGGGCGGGTCGCCACAAGGTTCCCGTCCTCAATGGCAAAGGCCGTGCAGTCCTGGGCCATGGCCACGTCTAATCTTGCAGCCAATCTGCCGGCCAGATCCTTTCCCTCAACAGATGCACCTAAAAGCAATATGCCCGGTTCATTGGCCTTCACCAACTGGGAAATAACAGAGACATACGCATCCGTCGTATAGGGCTCCAGCCTTGAATCGTCAGCTACCAGAACCTTGTCCGCTCCGTAAGGGCCAAATTCCGCGGCCTTGTCTTTGACATTGGAGCCGAGCAGCACCACTGTCAGGTCCTGACCCAAGGCATCGGCCAGACGCCTCCCTTCACTGACGAGTTCATAACTAATTTTCCGGATTTCTCCGTCCCTTTGCTCAGCAATTGTCCAAACTCCCTGTGCCATTTTTATCTCCTTACCTAATCTAATTGATTCCACATTCAAACATCACGCCATAGCCACACCATGCATCCGGCGCAAGGCTTAGAGAACCTTTGCCTCTTCGTGTAGCAACTTCGCTAATTGTGCAGCCTTTTCCTGTGGCGTCTCCCCTTCGATAATCTTACCCGCCTGTCTGCTGGGAGGCGACGTCAGCTCCAAAATTTTCAGCTTTCTTGCGCCTGCTCCGAAATCGGCGCTGTCCAGCCCCAGATCTGCAAGAGACTTTTCGTCAAGGGGCTTTTTTTTCGCCTTCATAATTCCGGGCAATGAGGCATATCGCGGTTCATTCAAGCCCTTCTGGGCAGTGACCAGGGCCGGGAGCGTCGATGTTATGACCAGAGTCTCCCCCTCAATCGGCCGTTCCACCTTGACCGACTTGCCGTCTTCTGTCACTTCCATCTTGACAATCAGAGAAATCTGCGGAATGTTCAACAGCTCCGCGAGGGTAGCGCCGACAATGCCCAAATCGTCATCTACGCCCCGCTGCCCGGTGAAGATCAGATCGTATTCAAGGTCCTTGACAGCCGCAGCGAGTGCCTTTGCATGGGCAAGCGAATCACTTCCGTTCAGGGCTTCGTCGCTGATGAGAATCCCCTTGTCCGCGCCCATGGCCAGGGCGGTGCGTATAGACTCGGTGACCCTTTTCGGACCGAGCCCCACCACGGTGACCTCGCCCCCATGCTTTTCCTTCAGGCGCAAGGCCTCCTCTACACCATATTCATCATAGGGATTCATGACCCATTTGATGTCATCGGTCACAATGGACTGGCGGTCCGATCCGATCTTGATCTGGGTCTCTGTATCCGGCACCTGTTTAAGACAAACGATAATATTCACGTTATCCTCCTTTCTTCAAACCCCGTTAACAGATTGATTTGTCGACAATATAATGGGTCGACAATATGATGAGCCCTCTCCCTTCACCCCACGCCTCATGATGTCTGAAAAAACCAATGCACCATGTTCCGGGTGTCTCCGGTTGACATATGAACGGAAATGCCGGTCTATGCCTGGATACCCGTTGACCCGGGGCAAACCGTTATCCCGTCTAAAAAATATTCGCTGATCTGCCTGGCGACGGTCTTGATATCATATTGCCTGCGACTTGACAACACCCAACACCTCGACACCTCGTCCAAGGCCCCAAAAAATGCCCTCTTGGCCACGTTGGGCACTACGTTTTTCTTGAAAAGGCCTGAGCTCTGACCTTCTACAATAATGTCTTCAATAATATTCAGGTATTGAGCAAATTTTTCATTTTTATATTCTTTCATGAACTTGCCGCTCTGGCGCAGTTCGACCTGAATGATCTCGGCCATGTCCTTATTCTTATGGATAAGGCTCAGATGAGTCCATGCGAATTCTTCAAGCTTTTTCACTGGATCGGTCAGGTTCACCATCCGGGAGTTCATATTATCCAGTACGGCCTGCATCTGCTCCTCGAACAGGGAGATCAGGATATCATCCTTGTTTTCAAAATAGATGTAGATGGTTCCATCCGCAACCTGGGCCTCTTTTGCAATCTCCGATATCTTGGACTGATAGAAACCCTTCCTGGCAAAAACCTTGGTGGCCGCCGCAATAATTCGCTGATATTTTTCGTTGTTTTTTCTTTTTGCCATCAGTTCACACCGTTAATGAATGACTATTCATTCAGAATAGCAGATACCATTGCGTGCAGGCGCTGTCAAGCCTTTTTCTGCATCTTTTTCAGTGAATGCTTAGAGAGGACGGTCCCAATCAGCGGTTTTTAAGGATGGCAGGACCTCGTCTTTACAGACGCGCGGCTTTCAAGCCTGGAGATGGGCCTCGCCCCGAATTTGGAATGAGGGCAGACCTGCGGATGTATCCGCGTCTGCTATGCCAAACACAGGTTGCATGCAAATTAGAACGGGCTGCGCGAAGCGGCGACGCCTGGAAACAATAGGAAATTAGGTGGCAATAACTTCTTGACAAAAAATTCATAGTTGAATTAGAGTGCGCACATACACCATAAAAGAGAAGAGCAAATTCAATAACAGACAAGAATATCCTAACGGTGATCAGGCTACAGAACAGCGCCCTATCCATATTTAATAATTCGTAACTTTTTGATAGAAGGTATCGCAACATGACCGGCTTTTTCAAATGCCTAAAGCTTTACAATAATTCCAGAAAGAAAGGGAGGTGATTTAGTTCAGGCGTGAGGTTTTATGGATGTAGCGAATAAACTCTTTAGTTGATAAAGGAGGGGACCATGCGCAAATTACTGGTTTTGACAACTATTTGTTTGGTTATGGCAGGATTGGTCGCTATCGGCATCCCAACCGGCGCTTTCGCCAAAGACATCAAGGTAGGGGCCGTCATTAACCTGACAGGTCCGGCATCCACGTGGGGACAATTCCACGCCAAGGGACAACAAGACTATTTCCGCTATATCAATGAAGAGAAGGGGGGCATCGCCGGCAACAAAATCAACCTGACGGTGGTTGACCATGCCTACAAGGTCCCCGAAGCCCTTAAATACGTCAAGAAATTCTGTACGTCCGACAAAATGGATATGATTGCCACCTGGGATGCAGGGTCCGGGATCATGGCAAAACCGATTATCCAGAAGTATAAGGTCCCCAATATCAACTATTCCACCTATCAGGGCATCCTCAAGCCCCCGGTCGACTACGCCTATCTCCCCTTTGGAAGTTACGTGATGGATTCGTATGCGGTTCTCGGATACATCAAGGCCATCCACAAAGGGAACGCGCCGCCCAAGGTGGGGCTCCTGACCTACAACAACGCCTACGGGAAATCGATACACGACCCCAGCAAGGAATATGCCTCAAAAAACAATATAGAAATCGTTGCTATTGAGGAATTTCCGCCCAAAACCCTGGATCTCAACACCGAGCTCCTGAGGCTGAAAGACAAGGGGGCCGAGTATATCTTCATGCAGTGCCTCCCTTCCGCCATTATCATGGCCCTTCAGTCCGCGGACCGCGTGAGCTACGACGTTCCTTTTTTCGGGACCTGGACATCGACGGACCCCGATTTCTTTAAACGGGGCGCGGGCCTTATTCGAAACCGGATGCACATGCAATTCCCGGGATGTCTCCCGGGCGACGGCACCCCAGGCATCAAGCTGATTGAAGACCTGATGGCGCACTATAAGACCGTAGAAAAATTTGACTGTTCTTACTGGGAGGGAATTGTTATCGGAGCCATCATGGCAAGGGCCTTCCAGAGAGCGCATGACAAATTGGGTAAAATAGACAGCGAGTCCATAAATGTAGCCCTTGAGACCTTTCAGAACGAGGATTTCGGCGGGCTGATTCCCAACATCACCTACACAAACACCGACCACGGCGGTTCTTTCAGCGCCAGAATTGTAAAAATCAATGAAGATCAGACTTTTAAACCGCTTACGAACTTCTGGAACCCGGAAAAGGAAAAGGTAACGATTTTAAAATGAAAGCCTTTCGCGGTGAACCCAGTATCTTCACCCCGGCCCGGCCCGAAGAACGACGGGCCGAGCTGGAGGTGAA
Organism: uncultured Desulfobacteraceae bacterium; assembly: GCA_964409475.1. Classification (GTDB taxonomy): domain Bacteria; phylum Desulfobacterota; class DSM-4660; order Desulfatiglandales; family Desulfatiglandaceae; genus AUK324. Next base: position 12,772 of record CAYPDL010000044.1, read on the forward strand.
AGACCTGACCCTCAAGTTTGGTGGGATTACGGCCCTGACCAAGATTGATCTGAATGTCCGTAACGGAGAGCTGGTTTCCATTATCGGACCTAACGGGGCAGGCAAAACCAGCCTGTTAAACTGCATTACCGGCTATTACAAACCACAGGAGGGCCAGATATCTTTTAACGGGCAAGATGTCACTCGCCTCTCAACGCATCATCTTACCAGGGTCGGCATCGGTCGAACCTATCAGAACATCGAACTTTTCCCCGGCATGACGGTTCTCTCCAACATGCTGCTGGCCCGGCATGTCCACTGCAGGTATCATGTGGGAAAGGCCTCTCTCTTTCTTAAAAGCGTGCGAGAGGAAGAGGTTCGCCACCGGCAAATCCTGGAAGAACTCATCGATTTTTTGGAGATGCAGCCGATCCGGAAGCAGCTTGTAGGCTCCCTCCCTTACGGGATGAGAAAACGTGTTGAATTAGGCCGCGCATTGGCACTGCAACCCAAGCTCCTGGTCCTTGATGAGCCCTTTGCAGGGATGACCCTGGAGGAAAAGGAGGACATGGTCCGTTTTCTGGTTGAGTTGAATGAGGCGTGGAACCAGACCATGATACTGGTTGAACACGACATGTCCATCGTCATGAGCATCTCGAAGCGAGTGGCAGTATTTGACTTCGGGGTCAAAATAGCGGAGGGATCTCCGGATTTTGTTCAAAATCATCCCCAGGTCGTTAAGGCCTATCTCGGGGATACTTCCAAGATCGAATAGGCAGTCACATAAACACCCTAACCGGAATTGCGAGTTTGGGGATTGATGAGGGATTGAGGAATTATGGAATGGTAACGGGAAAAGGATGTCCGTGAACGGCAACAGTAAAATTGAGCGTATTGACCCGGAGACGCTATCCTCCTTAGAGCAATTCACCTTGCCCCAGATCCTGCTGAGACAGTCGGAGCGGTTGGGAACCGAACGGATCGCCCTAAGGGACAAGGCCTACGGAATATGGCAGACCTATCACTGGAAAGATTATTTTCGGTATACAAAGCTTATTGGAATGGGTCTGATCTCCCTCGGTCTCAAACGGGGTGAAAATGTCGGTCTGATCCTCGATAACGACCCGGAATGGCTTTTTGCAGAGCTGGGGGCGCAGTCTGTGGGGGGGGTAGCCCTCCCCCTGTTTACATCGGCCGTGGCCAAAGAACTGGTTGGGGGTCTCAACCGGGCAGAAGCGGCCTATGTCTTTGCCCAGGACCAGGAGCAGGTGGACAAACTCCTTGCCTGCAAGGGGGATCTCTCCCACACGAGACGCGTCATCTACACCGATCCCACAGGCATGCGGACCTACGAAGACAACCCCTGGCTGATCAGTTTCAGTCAGCTCCTGGATCTGGGCGAAGAACTGGACAGGGAACAGCCTGAACTCTATAACAAAGAGCTGTGGGAGGGAAAGCCGGAGGATGTGGCGCTCATGCTCATGACATCGGGGACCACCGGGGTCCCCAAGTTGGTCATGTTGAGCCACGGCAATTTTACCGATATGGCCTCCAAGTGGCTCCAAACGGCGCCCATCGGCATCGAGGACAACTGGATCTCCATCACCCCGACGGCCTGGATCGTAGACCAGATGTGGGGCGTGGGCATCACCCTCTGCGGGGGGATGGTCATGAATTTTCCAGAGACCTTTGAGACGGCTGTGGAGGACTTCAGGGAAATCGGACCGACCGTTATCGTCTCCTCTTCCAGGTTCTGGGAGGATCTCGCATCCAAGATCCGTGTCAAGATCAATGATGCAGGATTCATCAAACGTCGGCTCTATGACATGTCGCAGCATATCGGCAGGCAGATTGTCGATCTTGAATCTGAGAAAAGAGAGATCCCCGGCCGTCTGAAACTATTGAGGTGGATGGGGACACGGATCGTGTCGCGGCCCCTGATGGATCGTGTCGGCTGTCTCAACTTCCGCGCGGCCTACACGGGGGGACATCCCATCAGCCCGGATGTGATCCGGTTTTTTAGGGCCAATGGCCTCAACCTGAAACAATGTTACGGACTGACGGAAACCTGCGGGATCTTTCAGGTGCAGCCTGACGGGGAGGTCAAACCCGAGACCGTGGGCAAACCGCTTCCTGGGACAGAGGTCAGGATCACCGAAGACCAGGAGGTCCTGGTTCGCAGTAAGTCGAACTTTGTCGGATACTATCAGAACCCGGGGGCCACTGCCGAAGCCCTGAAAGACGGGTGGTTTTATACCGGGGATGCCGCCTATTACGACGATGACGGGCATCTTCTCATCATCGGTCGAAAACAGGATATCATGCGGACCCGCGAAGGCGAGGCCTTCTCGCCTGATTTTATTGAAACCAGGCTCAAATTCAGCCCGTATATCAAAGAGGCCGTCATCTGGGGAGAAGGACAGCAATACCTAACGGCCTTCATCAACATCGACTTCGGCAACGTAGGAAACTGGGCCGAAGACAGAAAGATACCCTATACCACCTACACAGACCTCTCCCAGCAGCAGGCGGTGGAGGAATTGATCCGGGGCGAGGTGGCCGAGGTCAATACCCAGTTGCCGGATCCGATGAAACTGGTCCGGATTATTCTGCTGTATAAACTTCTGGACGCGGACGATGAAGAATTGACGCGAACGGGCAAGGTGAGGCGAATGTTTGTCTTTGAGCAATACAAGACCCTCATCGACGCCATGTATTCGGACAAGACGGAACTGCCGATAAAGGGCGAAGTGCGATACAGGGATGGAACCATAGGGACCATCGAAACAACCGTAAGGATATTGACGGTGTAAGGGGGCATCCGCTGGTATGGAATTTTTTCTTCAGCTTCTGGTGAGTGGGATTTCATTGGGGTTTCTTTACGCCCTTTCCGCGCTCGGCTTTGTCATGATTTTCAAATCGAGCAGCGTCCTCAATTTTGCCCACGGCGAACTGATGGCCATCGGGGCATTTCTCTTCCTTGCCCTCTCCGCCTGGGCGGATCTGCCGATTGTCCTGGCGTTTGCATTGACCCTGGCCGGAAGTTTCACCCTTGGCTTTATTTTAGAAAAATTCTTCCTTCGGCCGCTGATTGGAGAGGCCCTTATCCAGGTCATCATGCTGACCCTGGGGCTGGCCCTGATGTTCAGGGGGTTGTTGCTCTTTATCTTCGGCGGAGACATCCACGATTATCCCGATTTCCTGCCCGAAGCCCTCTCCATGAAGTGGGGGGCCATCCAGATCCCCGCCGCTTATGTGGCGGCATTCATTATCGGGATCCTGTTTCTGATCCTGTTCGGGCTTTTCTTTAAATACTCATCCCAGGGGATCTACATGAGGTCTGTGGCCGACAACCAGCCCGCAGCCCTCTCCCTCGGCGTTCACGTGAGAAGGGTGTTTGCCCTCTCCTGGGCCATTGCCGCCCTGGTCTGCGCCATGAGCGGCATTGTCTTAGGCATCATCAACGGGATCAACGTTCACGAGCTGAGTTCCATCGGGCTCAAGGTATTTCCTGTGGTGATCTTAGGCGGACTGGACAGTATCGGCGGCGCCATTCTGGGGGGCGTCATTATCGGCCTGCTGGAGACATTCACCGGCGGGTACATCTCCACCTCGCTCCGGGAAATCATTCCCTACATCGTCCTGATTTTCATTCTCATGGTAAAACCGTACGGGCTCTTCGGCCTGGTGGAAATCGAACGCGTATAACCTTTCAAGCCCCTGAACCTTTGAACCTCGAACCTCTGAACCTCTGAACCTGAAGTTTCATACGAGGAAAAGATTTAGACATGCGTAAACTCCAGTTTCACCCCTGCGGCAGCTTCAAGACAAGTTACCATCAAGATTTGCATATCTTCAGCACCGATTTCGGCCGTCTCTGGATGGGCATCGGCATCTTGCTCCTCTTCGGGGTCGTGCCGTTTATCAGCAATGCCTATACATTGTATATTATCAACAACATGGGGATTTATGCCATTGCTGCTGTCGGCCTGAACCTTCTCATCGGGTTCACCGGTCAGATCTCACTGGGTCACGGGGCCTTCTTCGGCGTCGGGGCCTATGCCGCCGCCATCCTGGCCACAAGGGGGGGGATTCCTTTTTTCCTGGCAGTGCCCATTGCAGGGGTCGTAGCTGCGGCCGTCGGCATGGTCTTTGGTCTCCCATCGGCCCGTCTGAAACACCTCTACCTCTGTATCGCAACCCTGGCAGGACAGTTCATCATTGAATATGTCCTGGTCCAGTGGGAAGGTCTGACGGGGGGTGCGGAGGGCATCGTTGTTCCGAGCGCCACCCTTTTCGGGATTGATTTGGGGAGCGACCGTGCGTTTTTTTATGTCATATTTTTCTCCTTTGTTCTGATGACATGGATCGCCGTCAATCTGATCCGCACCCGGATCGGCCGGGCCTTTATCGCCATTCGGGACAATGACCGCGCCGCCGAGGGAATGGGGATCCCGATCTTTCCCTATAAACTCCTCTCCTTTGCCATCAGCTCCTTTTATGCAGGTTTCGCGGGCGCCCTCTTCGCCTACTATACCATGAGCATCACGCCGGAGCCCTTTAATCTGTGGCTGTCCATCGAATATATCGCCATGATCATCATCGGAGGGATGGGCAGCATCCCAGGTTCTGTTTTCGGGACCATCTTCATTGTGACCCTCAATGAGGTGCTAAGTCACATTACAGAATACCTGATGAATGTCGGCGTCTCCACCGGGGTCGCCATCACCATTGCCCCGCTCCGTGAGTTTGTCTATGGACTGGTTATTGTCCTCTTTATCATCTTTGAACCCAAGGGGCTAGCCGAGGTCTGGCGTATTGTCCGGTCAAACTTCAGGTTGTGGCCGTTTTCTTACTGAGAGGCTGTTTACACCATGCAGGATAATATTCGACTTCTGATCAATAACATCAGCGTTGTCTATTCGGATGTCATACAGGTACTCAAGGGCGTATCCCTTACCATTCGGGAAGGTCAGGTGGTTTCCCTTTTGGGGAGCAATGGGGCCGGAAAATCGACGACACTCAAGGCCATTTCCGGTCTGCTCAAGCCTGAAAACGGCAAGGTGACCGAAGGTTCGATCGAATACGACGGCAAGCCGGTCCAGAATTCGTCACCGGAAGAGATCACACGGAAAGGGATCATTCAGGTACTGGAGGGACGGCAGGAATTTAAATACCTGACCGTGGAAGAAAACCTGAGGGTCGGCACGGCCACCCGATGGGGCAAGCCCTACCAGAAAGATCTGGAAATGGTCTACGACTATTTCCCCGCCCTACTTGCAAGGAAAAAGGCTATGGCAGGCTACTGCAGCGGCGGTGAACTCCAGATGCTGGTCATCGGAAGGGCCTTGATGGCCCACCCCAAGCTGTTGCTCTTAGACGAGCCCTCGTTGGGCCTTGCCCCGATTTTGGTCAAGGAGATCTTCCAGATTATCCGACGAATCAATGAGGAGCAGAAGACCACCCTCCTTGTGGTAGAGCAGAACGCCAATATGGCCCTTCAGATCGCCCACTATGGCTATGTCATGGAAAACGGGAAGATCGTCATGGAGAGCGCTGCAGAAGAGCTCAGGGAAAACCCCGACGTAAAGGAGTTTTATTTAGGCACGGCCGCTTCAGGAGCGCTCAAATCCTATAAAAATGTGAAGGCCTACAAACGTCGCAAACGGTGGCTCTAACCCATTTTATTGCAAAGAATTCAGGCTGTTCCTTAAAGGCTCAATTTTTATTGCCATACGAAGCCGCCCACGTGTTTTGTGAATTTTGATGAGACTCTCCTTTAATGAGTTTCAGACGGCCTGAACTAGGTCCCTGCGCCAATTCATCCACCATCCACCTCTGGAGATTGAAGCTTCATGGGTTCCAGCAACCCCCTGCCGGAACAGACCCTCTGGCAAGAAGGCCCTTTTCAATTCATCAACCCCGATGACTTTCCATCCTTAGGAATAGATCCGTCATCTGTCCCATTAGGGACATTTGCCTCATTCAAACACCCCTCCCAGCTTCGCAGTAGATTCGGCGGCAATGCCTATGGGTTAGGCCTGTTTGAGGATTATGACCGTCTCAAGCCAAGTGAGATCGAACAGCTCCAGGCCATCAATCTTCGCAATGCCAACGACATTCGAGCGCATTACAGAGTACTTAATGAAATCTACCGCAAGATGGGTCTGCTGATCAGGTTTTCCAGCCACGGAAAACGGTATTATCTGATCCCTGTTCATCTGATGTCAAACTCCCTTATCCATGTCATGGCCAAGGTGGACGAAATCAGCAAAACCGTTGGGTTCCACCGAAAGAAATTTTTGAAAGAGTATCACAAGATCGGCGTCTTGTGCCGGCCGGACGACCTCATCCTCCAGGCGCTGACCTTTCGCCTCAAGGAGCATCATTTCATTGTCCTGGACTCCTCCGAAAAGCTGCTGAGCCTGAACCAGGAACTGGATCTTGTTATATTGCCCAGCGATATGTATGAGATTGTCCTGATGGAAAAATTCAGCCCCCTTGCACAGGAGGCCCTTTCAAAAAGGCACCTCGACCAGTATTGCACATACCTGCTCTGGAAGATCCGTAATTTGTTAAAGGCGGAGGAAGGCGAGATTTTCATCCTTGCCGACCATGTTACGGCCCGGACCCATCAAAGTGCAGAGCTAACATTCAAGACCGAGCATGAAGAAAAGAATTTCGCTTTGTTCACCCATCTCTTCGTTACCCGAAAGCGGTATAAGATCAAAAATCATAAGGTCAGGGTGAATATCTTCGATCTTCAAAAGTATTTGAGCGCATCCTACGTGGAACAGGAAGGCATCAACCAGTTGCTTGGCGGAAAGTCCTTTGAAGCCCTATCGCTCGATGAGATCCAGAGACTCCCATACATCAACACCCGATTTGAAGACTGGTCTTTTTTTATTGACCAGGAAAAGGCATGGCCCAGGCTGCTCTCTCCTTTTTTTGATAAGGTAGTCATCAAACCTGTGGTACCGGATCCTGTAAAAAATGAGTGGAAAAAGCGATTCTCGTGCAGGGATTATTCGCCAAAGTACATGCTGATCTACCTGGGTCAGAAAAAGCCGGTGAAGACCTTGATAACGGACGTCAAAAAGGACGTCATAGAATCAAACCTGAGCGGTTGTCCCATTGAGCTTGTCGCTGGCTACAGGAACTCCTTTGAGTATCTGATCCGGACCCTGAGAGTTGTCCTGGAAAGACTCAAGAGAGGCACGTATCAGGTCCTTCCCCAGGTCTTTATTGACCGACTGAAACTGCCGCTCGAGAGCAAGAGCAGGAGATTCAGCGCACTCAACGATATCATTAAACTCACAAAAAAAATCCATTCCATTGAGAGAATACAGGGGTACCTGAACCCTGGCGGGATTGAAGGTCCAGAGACCAGGCTGTTCGAAAATCTGGAGGTCCTGGCCCTCTTTGGGTTTACCCGCAATGAGCTGAAGGAAATTATGCTCATTGCCTTAGGACACTCCGCATTAGGTCGGATCATCTCGGGCAAGGTCAACGAGAAGGCATTGAAACCGGTTTCTGACCTGGCTCGAACCTATGATCCGCAGCAGGCCCTTAACCTGCTCCGTTACTGCCGATTGATGACATTGGCCGAAACAGAAGCGGCCCGGGATGCCGAGCTGACCCATGAACAGCTTCGCCAGCTCTTTGAACTCTACGAATCCGCGGTCAGGGTGGTCGTCAACCGGGAACTGGATTGGGACCAGCTCCTGGACGAAAAGATCATCGCCATGGGCGGCATCCATAACAAGATCGTCCAGAAAACACTCATGATGATGAACTATTTCGAGTTTCTCGATAACTGGGCTGAACTGAGCCAAAAGGGCCAGATGGAGAAGGAATCCTTAGCTGATTATGATGAGCAGCGATTGGCAAGGATCGAGAATGTGATCAAGCTTGTTAAGAAGATCGAACAATTCGAGGAAATGTATCTCAGATTCGACCCCTTGCAACTCCCAGGGTTCTATAGAAAATTCCTCGAAATGGCCTTCTACGGGACATGGCATCTCTTTGAGAGAATGAACAGTGAAAATGTGTTTGTGCTTCTCTGGATTGCAGTCAATGTGGCACAGGGGGAGATGGTCAATTTTAACCCCGTGTTGGCCGATGTGGAGTCCCTCGAACTCGAAGACCGGCTGAAAAAGGTCGAGCAGGAGGCTCGGTCCATCAATATCAAGCACCTGGACCTCGCTGTTCTCAAGGAGTTCAGCGATCAACTGAACAGGGAAAAGATGTCGTTCATCATGGGCACCGGCTTTCAACTGAAAGTATCCTCAACCACCCAGGCGTTGGAGATTTCCTACAAGGATGTGGCAAGAGACATCGAACGCCTGAGCAACCTGTCCCAGAGGATCAAGGGTCGCCCCATTTCCGATATCTCTGTGGCTTCCCTGAAGACAGTGGAGACCCTGTTTTCCAATCTTGAGGCGTTTTTTCAAGGCCACATCAGGGTCATCCATGAGGGAGACGATACGCTGAGAATCCCTGCCAGACAGAAGAAGTGGTTTGAGGAGGTTGAGGAATTAAGGTCCACCCTGAGATCCAACTTCCTGGGCTTGATGTTTCGTCCCGAATCCCTTTATACGGATATTGATTCCCTCAATCGCAATGCACCGTCCCTGTTGAAGTTCCTGATCCCAGAGTTCATGGCCCTTAAGGAACTCGACACCTCCGGGCATATTTATCCGAAGTCCCCTATCACGGATTACATTATTACAGCGACCCGGAAGTTTCAGGCATTGATCACACATGACAGACAGAGCTTCTACGACACAGAATTTCTACGCCGACTGGCCCAGAAGGAGTTCGGGCCGATGGCCACGGGGATCGTCGGCGTCAGCGAAGTGCAACTGGAAACCCTGTGGAATATCCTGGAAGGCCTCAAACGAAAGCCGGCTCTGTTTGATGCGCTCGCCAAGTCATTCATATTTCAAGATCTCGGGAGAGTTCCGGCCCTCAGGGAGAAGTACAGGGAAGAGATCAATCCTTCAGATCTCGCCGAGAGCGGCGCCTTTCTCGTGGAAAAGGAAAAGATTGCCGAGAGATACAACCTCAGCGAACAGGGGAAATCCTGCCTCGTTTTCTTGCTTAAACATCACGGGCTGCTTCACCATACGGTCCGTGGAGAGATATCCTTTGCTGGCCTGCAATCAGTCCTCATCCTCCGGGACAAGGCGCTCTTCGACGCCTTTCTGGTCTCTTCCTTCATCACGCTCTCTGCGATCCGGGAAGATCTGATCCTCGAGGATCTGGCCATCCGCCTTTTCCAGATAAGGACCATGTGCCATAAGATCATCGATGGCGCAACAACGCTCGATAAAGAGTTGAACAAGATATTTGAAGAGAGAGGCTCCCTTTTCTGCCTCCTGGAAAGGTACAAGGCCGAAGGACTCCCTGAGGGAATTTCATTGGCTGACTGCCTGGAGTCGACCGAGTGGAAGAAAACCGAGATGTCAAGGGTCCTAAGGGCCGGAAGAATGATCTTCGCCACAGAGAGGCTCCTGAGGCTGAGGGGCATTCGATATGTTGAATTTCAAGATCTCGTGAACATGATACTGAAGGTCCCCCTGAAATATATTCATAAGCAAAGAAGATTTCACAATGTGGGTTATGCCACATTTGAAAAGGAGGCCTACGAGGCCTTTCGCATGTACAAGACCCTTCAAGCCCTGGCGGAACCGTTGAGGCACTTCATCCTCGACCAGCTCATCGGAGATAGAGTGCGCATCTTCGGATATGAAAAAATCAGCGGTTTTCTGAGTTATGAGAACCAGATTAAACTCCTCCTGTTAGGGCTGTTAGGCACAAAGAAGATCCAATCCAATGGCCATCCGATCTCCCTCAGTTTCTTGGGCATGATCCGGGAAATCGACAAACGATATGAAGCAGTCAACGACTGTCTGAACAGCCTTCCTCTACAGAAGCTCTGGGAAGAGAGACATCCGTTGACCCATTTCTTGAGCGCCAAGACCGGCATCCTGCTCAGGAAGAGCCCCTTTTTCAACCTCCTTTCCGTGGACTTTCAGGACCGGATCTCCATCTCTCGCAAGATATCGTATCTGTCATCCATCAACGATCTGGAACAACTGAAGAACTATTTTCATTACAGCTTGAGGTTGCTGAGGACATATCCCTTTTACACGGATGACTATGAACGACGCCTGGAGGAGGCGTTTGAAACGAGGATGACCGAAATTGCCGATATGATCCTGAACCGTACAGAAAAACAGATGGGCCTGGTCAAAGATTTCGAGGACCTCCACAACCTGGTAACCGACCTTCTGGACCGGTCATGGGATATCGGCCTCTCCCCTGAGCAGAAGCACAGGGTGAACGATCTTTATGAGATGCGAAAAGAGGCCTTGAAGAGAGAAAAACTCACCGAAATCGAAGGGTTTCTCCAAAACATCCACAACATGGATGAGCTGAAGGACTACTGGCAGAGCATCAAGTGGTATCTACAAAAAAACCGTCGCTACTTTGGGAAGGAATTCGAGTACTTCATCGCTGAAAAATTTGACGCCGTGAGCGCCGCCCTAACCGCCGCCTGAAACCGACCTTTTCACCATACCTGGTAAATGCTTATGACGAAGGGTTCGTCGCCCCTGGGGATGAAAATCCTTCTGTGTGAGCGGCGTCCTCGCCGCGAGGGTCGAGGCTGCAAGCCTCTCTCACAGAAAAAGGAAGCCACTGCCCCTATTCACGTTCATTGGCGTTCATTCGCGGTTCAGGCGCTTTTTCATGGCAAACACCAGATATTCAAAGACTGAGGCGTGTCCGGCCGGCTGAAACCAGGATCGCAGTGCTTGGGAAGAGACTCCACGCCCTAACCGCAGAGGTGGAATTTTTCAGAAAGCCCGCGCCTCTACTTGACACCGATAAGAAAAGGCGCCTATACTCCACCATTTTCCTTCGCTAACAATCAGAGATTATTGGGAGGCCATCGTGAAAAGGCATCTATTTCGGATCATTGGGTTCGGTCTTCTTTTAAGTGTATTCATTGTTTCGTCCGCGTATGCCGCCAAAGACAGAAACAGGGGACATGAAGCCCCATCAGGCCGGTCTGACTCAGCCCAAGCGAAACAGAGGCCCAAGCCTGGCAGCATGTCAAAAGATCCTTATGCGGGCGCCATCGTGATTGACGCCAAGACAGGGGACGTCTTGTTTGAGGACAACGGCAATACCAAAGGATATCCTGCGAGCATCACCAAATTGATGGTCCTCCTCATAATCTTTGAGGCCATTGAATCCAAACAGCTCAATCTACAAGATCCGGTTACCATTACGGCGGAGGCTTCCCAGATCGGCGGATCACAGGTTTTTTTGAAAGAACATGAGGCGTTCCCGGTGGAGAATCTGCTGTATGCCACCATTGTCCAGTCTGCAAATGATGCGGCGACGGCCCTGGCGCTTCATTATGCGGGGAGCAAAGAAGCTTTTGTGGATATGATGAATAAACGCGCACAGGACATTGGGATGAAAGACACCGTCTTTCATTCAGTGCATGGTCTGCCTCCGGCAAAAAATCAACTACCGGATATTTCCACACCCCGCGATCTTGCAAAACTCTCCCAGGAGCTGTTGAAACACCCTGAGACGCTTCGGTATACCTCAACCAGAGAACGCCCTTTCCGCGCGGATACCCAACAACCGTTCGTGATGCGCAGCCACAATCATCTGCTGGGGACCATGGAAGGATGTGACGGGCTCAAGACAGGTTACTTCAGCCGGGCGGGGTTTTCCATTGCTGCAACGGCTGAGAAGAAGGGAGTCCGCGCCATTGCGGTGGTTCTCGGATCTTCTGACCGGAAAGTCCGGGATGCCAAGGCCCGGGAGCTTCTTTCCAAAGGCCTGATGCAACTCGTCGCCAAGGCGCCGCCTTCGCGGGCGCATGCGCCCGTTGTCCAACCTGCAAAACCCACGACCCAAGCGCAGGAGGAGGTCAAGGCCGAAGCCGCGGAGAAAAATGGCGGCGTGATCCAAATCAAGAAAAGCACGATCATCCTGTTCGTAGGGATCATTTCTGGCATCCTCTTGCTGCTGATTGTCCTCTTTGTCATCAAAAACAGGAGATCCAGGGACAAGGAGATCTATTTGGATAACCTCCCTGAAGCATAACAAGGGGACTATATTCCTATCCTGGCAACCAATTCCTTGGTCTTCACTACATTCATGTTCAACCCTAATTCTTTTGTGTCAAACCCCATGGCCAGGCCCAGGACCTGGGTCAGGTAGAGGACCGGGAGATTATAGGTCACACCGAATTCCGATTCAATGCTCTTCTGGTTCCCGTCGTACATGACCGAGCAGAAGGGGCATACGAGGCAGAGTGCATCTGCCCCCGCGTCGACAAGGCTGTCCAGCTTCTCCTTGGTGATAGACAGGGCCAGTTTTTCATCCACAGGGAGCACCGGACCGCCGCAGCACATCTTCTTGCCCGGGTAATCAATCACCTCGGCCCCGGTGAGGGCCACCAGTTCTTCGATGGATCTCGGGTCTTCCACATCGTCAAAATGATCGTGGATGGAAGAGGGCTTGAGGTAATGACAGCCGTAGTGAACGGCAATTCTGAGCCCTCCCAGTTCCCTTTTAAGATGGGCCTTTATGGTTTTCGCCCCCACTTCTTCAAACAGGATCCGGGCAAAATGCCTGACCCTTGGGCCCTCTTTATATGTCAGGCCCACTCCGGAAAGTCGCTCATTAACGCGGGTTCTTTCATCGTCGTCCCACGACAGGTGGTGTGCGACCTCAGCCAGTTGGGAGGCGCAGGAGCTGCACAGGGAGCATATATCCAGGCCTTTTTCCTGGGCCAGGGAAAGGTTGTAAGCGGCCATGAGCGTGGCAGCATCCCTGTCCGCCGCCTTTATGGGAAATCCGCAGCACATGAACCTGTCCGTCTCTATCAGCTCAATCCCTAACGTCTCTGCCACCTTTCTGGCAGAAAGCTCATAATTTCTGGCCCTGGCGGGGATGGTACAGCCCAAAAAAAATGCGTATTTCATCAATTTGTTCCTTGGGGTTTGATTAATAAATGCGCCTCGAAAATCCCTTCCGTACGATGAAACGATCGAACCCGGACGCCAGCATCCTAAGCGGTATTCCTGTCGGTAAACAACTTCTTTATTTCCTCGCATGAGGTTGGCAATACGGGGAGCCCTGCCTTTGTCCGCTTTTTGTTGTCAAAATCATCGATCGGATAGATCCGGCCGTCGCCTGTGACCAGTTTTAACTGGGCCCTGATCCCGGCGGGCGCATACCCCTCCTTGATGGCCATGTTCTTCAAGAGGGTCATAAAGTCTGTGATGGCCACGCCCTGGGGGCATCTTTCCTGACACGTATAACAGGTGGAACAGAGCCATACGAAATCGCTTTTAAGGACGTCATCCTTGAGCCCGTAGAGGGTCATTCGGATGATCTTGGCCGGGCTGAACTCCCTGTTGACAGCCGATATGGGACAGCCTGCCACGCAACTGCGACAGGTGAAACAGGCCTGTATCATCTCTCCTCCGGGCTGCCCGGCCAGGTCGTTTAAAAAATCCGGATCGCTCCGATCCAGGTCTATGGTTCCCATCGTATCACCTTGATAGAGGATTTATGATTGTTGCTTGAAAAACGACCTAATAACGAGAAGATGTCTGCCCAGGAACCTCAGAAACATTCTCCCAATCCCTAAATTCCAGCATTCCAGCATCTCTCAATCCCTCAATTCCTCAATCCCTCAATCCCTCAATCCCTGAATCCACCGCCTACACCTCATTAATCATGGCCATGATCTGATCTTCGCCAAAGCCCTTGAGGTTCAGCGCGCCGGATCGACACGAGGCCACACACAGCCCGCATCCCTTGCATAGCGCAGGGTTGATTTCCATCTTCCCTGCAAAAGGCCCCTGGGTCACGACTGTAGGGGCTGAATAGGGGCAGATGGTCGCACACACGCCGCAGCTGCTGCACGCCCGGGGATCCACCTGGGCCACCGTTCCGGTCATTCGAACCGACTTTTTGGACAGAAGCGTCACCGCCCTGGAAGAGGCGGCTAAGGCCTGGGCAACGGATTCATCTATCGGTTTGGGATAGTGACTCATCCCGCAGAGGAATACCCCGTCTGTGGCAAACTCTGAAGGCCCCAGCTTGGCGTGGGCCTCCACAAAAAAACCGTCTTCATTCATGGGCACCTTGAACAACTGTGCCAGCTTCTCGTCCCCGTAGGGCACAATGGCTGCGGCCAACACCACCAGATCAGGCCTGAATGTGACTGTTTCACCCAACGCGGTGTCCTGCACCTCAAGCCTGAGACGTTTCGCATCCGAGAAGACCCGGGGCTTTTGATCCACGGAGAACGGAATAAACACAACCCCTGCCAGGCGGGCATCACGATAGAGACGCTCCCGTTCCCCGTAGGTACGGATATCCCGGTACAGGATATAGACCTTCATGTCGGGGTTCAGCTCTTTCAGATGAAGCGCACTCTCAATGGAATGGCTGCAGCAGACCCTGGAGCAATAGGGCCGCTCAGGCTCCCGGGACCCCACACACTGGATGAACACGGCGGTCCGGACATCTTTGAGGGCCGGGTCGCCTGCAATCATTTTTCGATCCAGTTCCAGGTGGGTGAGCACCCTCGAATCCTCTCCATACATGTATTCTCGAGGCCTCGATTCCCTTGCGCCGGTAGCGATCACCACAACACCGTGCTCAATCAGGGAATCCTCCCCGTTTGATACAAGCCTCGTCTTGAAGTTCCCCACAAACCCTTCCACATCGCCCAGCTCCGTGTCGAGGCGCACATCGATATGGGGGTCTTCCTGAACAGATTCAGTCAATTCAGACAGATTCCGCTGAACGTCCTCTCCCTTCCAGGTCCTGAAAAGGTTGAGTGCCTGACCGCCCAGGGCAGAAGACCGTTCCACAAGACAGACCGGAAAGCCCTGATCTGAAAGGCTTTTTGCCGCTGCCATCCCGGAGATCCCCCCCCCGACAACAAGGGCCTTTTGGCTGATTCCCAGTTCGGTTTCCACCAGAGGCTCCATCAGGGCGGCCTTGGCCACGGCCATGCGGACAAGGTCCTTGGCCTTATCTGTCGCTGACTGGGGGGAATCCTTATGGACCCAGGAGTCCTGGTTTCGGATATTGCTCATTTCAAAGAGGTATTTGTTCAGACCTGCATCAACCAATGTCTCCTGAAACAGGGGCTCGTGGGTCTTGGGCGTGCAGGCGGCCACCACAATACGGTTGAGACCTTTATCTTTGATGATCTGGGCGATAATCTGCTGGGTATCTGTAGAACAGGTAAATAGATTATCGGTGGCATATTCTACGTAGGGGAGAGATCTGGCGTAATCACGTACCCCGGGGACATCCACCACCCCTCCGATATTGATGCCGCAGTGGCAGACAAATACGCCGATACGGGGCCTTTCGCCGGCGATCTGTTTCTCTTCCGGGACTTCGACATGCCTTGTCAGGGTGTTCCTTGCGCGGCTCAACCGGGCCCCTGCCTCTGCGGCTGCAGAACTGGCTTCAATGATGGACTGGGGAATATCCTTGGGGCCTTGAAACGCCCCGCATACATAAATGCCGGGCTTGGATGTGACTACCGGATGAAACGATTCTGTCCTGCAGAACCCCCCCTCGGTCAGCTCGATGTCGAGACTGTGCGCCAGTTCCAAAGACTCGGGGGAGGTCTCCATGCCCACGGAAAGCACGACCATATCAAAGGTCTCCTGGACCACGTCTCCCGCTTCGTTGACATACGGGATCAGGAGGTCGCCCGAGTCTTTTAGGGCGTCAACCGTAGGAACGCGCGACCGTATAAAACGGACGCCATGCTTTTCTCTTGCATCGGTGTAGTACCGCTCGAAATCTTTTCCGTGGGTCCGCATATCCATGTAAAAAATAGCGCAGTCCAGGCCTGTTCCTGCATGTTCTTTTGCGATAACCGCCTCCTTGACGGCATACATGCAGCAGACCGACGAGCAATACCCATGATCGCACCGGTTGACGTCCCTTGATCCGACGCACTGGAGCCATGCGATCTTTTTGGGCGGCTTTCCATCGGAAGGCCTCTGGAGATGCCCCTGAAACGGTCCGGTGGCGCTCAGTATCCGTTCAAACTCCATGCTCGTAACAACATTTGGATATCTGCTGTAGGCATAGGTCTTGTACCCGGTGGGGTCATAGGGCCTGAATCCGGGGGCCAGGATAACGGCGCCCGCCTGGATGGTCCGTCTTTCCTCTTTCTCGTCAAAACGGATGGCCTTTGTGGGGCAGAATTTTTCGCAGGCCCGGCATTTTCCTTTTTGGAAGTAGATGCAGTTGTCTTCGTCAATGACATATTTGAGCGGGACCGCCTGGGGATATTCCACATAGACGGCCTTGCGTTTGATGAGATTCCCGTTGAAGAGGTCGTCCACCTTTTTCGGGCATTTTTCCGAGCAGGTTCCACATGCAATGCACTTGTCCATATCCACATAGCGTGGATGCCTCAGGACCTCTATCTCAAAACTCCCGGCCTCGCCGTGGATGGCGGCAATGTCGGCCAATGTAATCAGTTCGATATTCAGGTGCCGGTCGACCTCGACCAGTTTGGGGGAGAGGATTCACATGGCGCAATCATTGGTGGGGAAGGTCTTGTCCAGCCGGGCCATGGCCCCGCCGATGGCGGGCCCCTTTTCCAGAAGGTATACGTAGTATCCGGAACTGGCCAGATCAAGGGCGCATTGCATGCCGGCAATCCCCGCGCCTGCAACCAGCACAGCTCCCGTCACACCGTCAGACATGAGATATCTCCTCGAGTTTGGAATTTCACAAACCTGGCGTTCGGGCTTGGATTGTAACTACATTGTAGCCATTTTGCAACCGATAAAATCGCCTTATAACGAGCCGCCAACTTCCTGTCTCTCATTCCCACGCCCCCTGTCTTCAATCCTGACCGAGGAGATCAAAAGGCGCGGCGTATCCGGTCAGTTCCACATATCCCACGCCCTCCACGAGCCGACGGGCCTTATGCCCCTTGATCTTCACGCTCCCTTCCCAGTAGCTCACCTGCATGGAACGGGTCAGACGCAATTCCTGGTCGATCAGTTGGGGGGAGACCTCCAGATCGAGCTGCAAAAAGAACACCCGAATCCGCCATCGGCAGGGGTATCTTCCCCCAGAACGGGCGCTCTGCCACCGGTCCATGACCTCCACTCGAAAGTCATCCCTGCAAAGGTGTTGCGGCGCTCCCGTAGAAGGGATGAATGTCCCGCTGGAGGCGGGACTCCCCGATCTGTGCACGATAGCGATCCCCTGGGCTCAAACCGCTCCTGTTGGAAAACACCTCGGAGACCAGAACGCCCTCTCCCCGGAAGAGGCCATCGCCGATTTCTTCCATCCGGCTTGACGCTACGGGGTTCGAAAGCCGCAGCAATTCTCATTTTGCGATTAAGATGCTCCCTATTCCTCGTTCGTAGTGTCGCCGTAAGGCCATTTCAGGGCCTCACGGCCCCACTACAAACCTAAAAAATCGTAACACGTTAGGCATGTGAAAAACGCCAGTGGGGGTCTCTTTCCCAAAGGACGCAACAAAGGCTTCCACAGACCCTGGAACGCCCCCGTGGTCTTAAATACGCTTCGGAACAGGCAGGGGCGACAGAGGCTTCAACCGAGATCAACTCCTGGCTTCCGGCTCGTAGAGCCTACAGCTCGGAGAGGGCTGTCCTTGGGTGAATTTCA
>CAYPDL010000045.1:0-30248 GCA_964409475.1 uncultured Desulfobacteraceae bacterium
GCTTCCGGCTCGTAGAGCCTACAGCTCGGAGAGGGCTGTCCTTGAGTGAATTTCAGGGATACACTGCCGTCTCCATTCAATGAGCCAAGGTCTTGCGTCCTTTGGGAAAGAGACCCCCACCGGCCGGTCATGTTGCGATACCTTCTATCAAAAAGAATTACGCGCCGTTCAAAGGTTCAAGGAACCCTGTGAACAATCGCTCTCCGTCCTTGGTCGGAAAGATGGCCCGCTTGAGGTATGATGCATGAACGCACGGACTGAAACAGAGATCAGTTCCCTTCCCCTTTCTTCCATGCTGAAGAATTTTAGGCCCCTGTGGGCCTATTTTGTCCAGAACCGGTGGGCCCTTGTGGTGGGACTCCTGAGCCTTCTTCTGGTCGATTTTCTCCAGCTCGTCATCCCCCTGGTCATCAAACAGGCCATCGACCTCCTGGTGACCCAGACAGACGCCACCCAATCGCTCCTCGTCAAACAGGCCGGGATCATCCTCGCCATGGCCCTCGCCATCGCCCTCTTCCGTTATGTATGGAGACGCCTCATATTTGGCCATTCCAGGGTCGTGGAGCAGGGGCTCAGGAACCGGATGTACGCACACCTCCAGACCCTTTCCCTCTCATTTTTTCAGAAGACCCCGACCGGGGATATCATGGCCCGGGCCATCAACGACATCAATGCTGTCCGGATGGCCAGCGGCATGGGACTGGTGGCCCTGATTGACGGATCGGTCCTGGGCATGGCCGCCATCGGGTTCATGATATCCATCGACCTCCGGCTCACCGTCATCTCCCTGATCCCGGCCCCCCTGGTGGTGGTCCTGACCCGAATCCTCACCCAGCGGATGTCGAGGGGGTTTGAGACGGTTCAGAAGACCTTCTCCGACCTGACCGAACGTGTTCGGGAGGCCTTTGCAGGCATCCGCGTCGCCAAGGCCCATAACCGAGAGCCATGGGAACATGGGAGGATCAAGGACCAGGGGGAACGCTATGTTGCCGAAAACATGAGCCTGGCCAGGACCCTTGCCATTTTTTTCCCTGTCATGACCATCTTTACCAATGCGGGCCTCGTGGTGGTGATCCTGCTCGGGGGGCGGTATGCTATCTTAGGTGAGATCACCCCGGGGGATTTTGTCGCCTTTATCAGCTACCTCAACCTCCTGACGTGGCCCATGATGGCCATGGGCTGGGTCACCAACCTGCTGCAGCGGGGATCGGCCTCCATGCGGCGCATCAACCGCATCCTTGACGAAGTGCCGGATATCCGGGATCCGGACGTGAGTCAGGGGATTTCAGGGCCTTTGATGTCGGCAGAGGAAGGTTGTTTCGGGCCTGACGCGGGGGCGATCGAGATAAGGGGACTCAGCTTCGCGTATCCCCGGCAGGACCGGTACGCCCTCAGGGATATCCGCCTGAAAATCGAGGTCTTCGAGAACGTGGCCATTGTCGGACGGGTGGGATCGGGCAAGACCACGCTGCTCCAGGTCATTCCCCGTCTTTTGAATGTCCCGGACCATAGGGTCTTTGTGGGCGGCTGCGATATTTGTAGGGTTGCGCTCAGGTCCCTCAGGCAAGGGATCGGATTTGTATCCCAGGAGGTGTTTATCTTTTCCGACACCATCCGCAACAACGTGGTGTTCGGGAGGGAGGGAATCTCTGACCAGGAGGTGGAAGCGGCCTTGCATGCGGCCGGCATCCTTGAAGAGGTCCAGGCCCTTGAAAACGGCCTGGACACCGTCTTAGGGGAACGGGGGATCACCCTTTCAGGGGGGCAGCGGCAGCGCCTCACCATCGCCCGGGCCATTGTCCGGTCTTATCCCGTTCTCATCCTGGATGATGCCCTCTCCATGGTGGATACCCGCACGGAAGAGGTGATCTTGAACCGGATACTGGACCGCCGACCCGACAAGACGAACCTGATCGTCTCCCACCGGGTCTCCACCATCCGGAGGGCGGACCGGATCCTGGTGCTGGACCGGGGCGAACTGGTCGAAGAGGGAACCCATGATCATCTCATAGTCTTGGGTGGGACCTATGCCGCCCTCTATGAAGAGCAGCTCCTTACAGAGGAATTGGAACGGGAGGTCTGATGTAGCGTCATGTTCGGGGATTACGGATACACGGAAGAAGGGAAGTTGGGCAAACCCTATAACTGGCGGATCTTGAAACGGCTGGCCCGTTATGCCCTTCCCTACAGAAAGACCATTGCTGCGGGTCTCTTCCTGTCCATCCTGATCGCCCTGTTTGACCTGACCGTTCCCTACCTGACCAAGATCGTCATCGATAAATACATCGTGGCCTCATGGCATCGCATCGACCTGGACCGGCCTGATGATCCTGCGTGCCGGGAGCTTAAGGAGCGATACGGCCGCCTGCTGGAACCCAACCGTTGCCACACCGGATATTACATCTCCAACCTCAATGTGAAACAGATCGATCCTGCGGATCTCCATCTCCTCAGGACCCGGGGGATCCTTTCAGCCGATCGGTTGTACCGGATCGATCCGGGCGTGGAAACAGGCGGCATTCCCGAAGAGGCGCGTCACGACGCCATTCACATGGCGGATGGAGCATCCCTCATCCCATACAGCGCACTGGATGGCCTTCCCGAAAAACAGGTCCTGAAGATCCGCGCCGGCGACATTACCGGCGTGACGGTTATCGCCCTTGTTTTTTCCTTTCTGATTCTTCTCTCTCTGGGGGCCGGCTATGCAGAATACTATCTGCTCGAATTCACGGGACAGCGGATGATGCAGGATATCCGGCTGGGCCTCTTTGACATCATGCAATCCCAGGCCGTGCGCTTTTTTGACCGACATCCGGTGGGCCGTCTCGTCACCCGTGCGACCAATGACATCGAGAACCTAAACGAGATGTTCAAATCGGTCTTCGTGACCGTATTCAAGGACCTGTTTATTGTTATGGGCATCCTGGTCATCCTTGTCACCCTCAATTGGCGACTGGCCCTGATATGCTTCGCCCTCCTTCCGATTATCTTCTGCGTTACCCTCATCTTCAGCTCCATGGCAAGGGAGGCCTTCAGGGAACTGCGCGCCACGGTCGCCCGGATCAATGCCTTTCTGCAGGAGCGGATACGCGGGATGCAGGTCATCCAGTTGTTTGTGCGGGAAAGATACCAGATGGAGGCATTTTCGCGGATCAACCGCGAAAACTACCTGGCCGGCATCAAACAGATCCGCGTGTTCGCCCTCTTCATGCCGGCCATGGAACTCTTTTCTTCCATCGCGGTTGCCTTTCTCATCTGGCACGGAGGCGGCAAGGTCATCCAGGACGAGCTGACCCTGGGGACCCTGGTGGCCTTTATCGGCTATATCCAGATGTTCTTCAAGCCGATACGGGATATCTCCGAGAAGTACAACATCATGCAGTTGGCCATGGCCTCCAGCGAGCGGATATTTGAATTCATGGACGCCAGGGAGATCATCCCGGCCCCCGCATCGCCGAAAGCGCCTTTGAATGTAAAGGGCCACCTTGTTTTCGACAACGTCTCTTTTGCGTATGAAAAGGGGAAGCCGGTCCTCCACAATATCTCGTTTGAGGTGAACCCGGGGGAGACCGCGGCCATTGTCGGGGCCACGGGTTCGGGAAAGACCACCGTGGTGAATCTGGTGGAACGCTTTTATGATCCAAACGAGGGGTCCGTGATCCTGGACGGGGTGGATCTGAGGGAATGGTCGAATGAAAGGCTGAGGGATACGGTCAGCCTCTGCATGCAGGATGTTTTCATCTTTGCAGGAAGACTGGCGGACAATATCGCTTTGGGCAGGGAAGGCGTGACCGCCGGGGCGGTGAGGGAAGCCGCGGAAACGGCCAATGCCCTTGCGTTCATCGAAAGACTGCCAAATGGCTTTGAAGAAGAATTGGGCGAAGGGGGCGCCTCCCTTTCCACGGGCGAACGCCAGCTCCTCTCCTTTGCCAGGGCGCTGGCCAACAATCCCCGCCTCTTGATCCTGGATGAGGCCACGTCCAGCGTGGACCCTGAAACAGAACGGCTCATCCAGGGGGCCATCTCGCGAATGGCCGAAAAACGGACCACCCTGATCGTGGCCCACCGTCTCTCCACCATCCGTAATGCGGACCGGATACTGGTGATGCATCATGGCAAAATCCGTGAGCAGGGGACCCATGAGGAACTCATGGCCTTGGGCGGGATCTATTTCAGGCTGAATCGGATCGTCTGACGTCGTGAATCTTCAGAACCGACTTCCAGGTTGCGACATCGACATAGAGCGGGGGCGGCCCCCGAGATCATCACGCTTTAACCCTTGGAGTGACTGGATGCCGATTGTCCAGCAACGGATCTTGGAAGATCCAGTGACTATCCTTCGTCCGGCAGCCGTTTCAATGACTTGAGATGCCTCCTGGTAAGGTCCTGGTAGATGGAGAGGCCGTTTGAAATCCGCTCCAGTTGCTCCGGGCTGATTTCTCTGACCACCCGTGCGGGGGATCCCATGACCAGGCTGTTTTCCGGGATCTCCATGCCAAAAGGGACAAAGCTCCCCGCCCCGATCAGGCATCGGGAGTTGATCTTGGCGCCGTCCGAGACAATGGCCCCCATTCCCACGAGAACCATGGAGCAGATCTCGCATCCATGCAAAATACAGCCGTGCCCCACATGGACATCCGGGTGAAGGGTAGCCGGTTTGTCCGGGAAGGTATGTATCACGCAGTTTTCCTGAACATTGGATCCACGGCCGACCCTGATAAAACCGATATCCCCCCTCAAGACAGCCCCCGCGCCGATGTAACCCCCATAATCGACAATCACATCACCGATCAGCACGGCCTCGGGGTGCACAAAGGCCTCAGGATCTGCATACGGTCTTTTCCCTTCAAACTCATAAAACGCCACGAAACTTCCTCCCAAAGACAGGTTAATGGAAACGTGCTTACCAGAGAGATTGTGACATACGATTCCAGCAAAAAAATGTCAATGGCCAACCCGGTTGAGGTCGCGAGATCCGTGCCATACCCCTGGTCGGCTCTCACCCATTTCCCAAGCATGCATTGATAAAAGCCGCCATTTCTGATATGACATTCGGCCAACAGAAAGCAATGTGCCTTCGTTGTAGTTCCGATTTTTGTCAAATCCTGGAAGAGGTGAGGCATT
This sequence comes from uncultured Desulfobacteraceae bacterium, assembly GCA_964409475.1. Classification (GTDB taxonomy): domain Bacteria; phylum Desulfobacterota; class DSM-4660; order Desulfatiglandales; family Desulfatiglandaceae; genus AUK324. The sequence continues at coordinate 5,125 of CAYPDL010000045.1, forward strand.
GATGCTCTCTTCACGGATCGTCATCATGACGGCAAGGCCCAGGCAAATCGCTCAGGACGTTCATAATGGGCTTCCCCGTCCCAGAGATGGTTCTGTTCAGCTTTCAGAGGACAATTTGTCATTGAAAAGGGTCATTTGGGACACAGTGCAGGCCGAAGGCGTGAAGAGCCTGGAGGTCAATCCCGGATGAATCTGAATTGTGGTAACTAATTGAGATCAAAAACTGAACCAGCCCTTTACACCTCGTCATTTGTCCTGATAGCCGCTGCCAATTTCTTTACGGTATCCAGCCTGGGCTGCTTTTTCCTCTTTCCTATCTTCATTATGAGCCATGGGGGATCAAAGGCAGACATCGGCATTGTCATGGGGGCAACCGTTCTTTCATCGGTCCTTTGCCGTCCCTGGATTTCTGAGATGGTCGACAGGTTCGGGCGGAAGCGGAGTTACGGCATTGGATGCATGATAACGGGTCTCGTGGCGCTTAGCTATCTCATGTTTCGCGGGGAACTGTCCGGATTTTACCTGCTGCTCTTTCTGGTCAGGCTCTTGCATGGCATCGGGCTGGCGATCTGTTTTACCGCCGGATTCACCTACATCGCAGACATTGTTCCCATAGAACGCCTGAACGAAGGAATCGGGATGTTTGGCGTAACAGCGCTTGTGGGAATGGCGATTGGCCCTGTGATTGCAGAGATCGTTATTCGAGAATCGGGTTTTCAGTTTTTCTTCCTCCTGGCGGCCGGCATGTCATTTGTCGGGTTCGGTCTCCATCTCCCTTTGAGGGATTCGTATGATGCCCGCGCAAGCGGATCAGAGATTTCCTTTTTCTCTGTCCTGACGAGAAAGAAGATGGTGCTGGTGGCTGTTTTGGCCCTGCTTTTCGGCTTTGGCCTGGCCGCTTCGAGCAATTTTGTCTCACCCTATGCTTCAGAAAAGCACATTGCGTTTATCTCCCTTTACTACGTGGCCTACTCTTCGGCCGCGGCAATAACAAGGTTTTTCGGCGGACGACTTGCAGACAGGGTTGGTGAGGCCCGTATTCTTCCATATGCTTTCATTATTACGGGTACCGGCTTTCTGGTTCTCATGGCTTTGGGAGGGGAGACCATCCTCCTGTTGTCGGGACTCATGTCCGGATGCGGGCATGGCCTTCTCTTTCCGTCCATGAACGCCTTCGCCCTTCGAGGGGAGCCAAAAGGCATCCGGGGCAAAATAATCGGCATATTTACGGGAGGGATTGATGCAGGGGTGTTTTCAGGCTCCATTATTTTGGGATACATTGGGGAATGGGGCGGGTTTCCGACCCTTTATTTGGTCGCGGGCGTCGCCCTGTTCGCGGGGTTCATGATCTATCGGCTGAATCCGGGTCGACATTCCCAAAAAAGTGTTGAATAATATCATGTCGGTCTGGCAATATTCCTTAACCATTTGCCTCATAATGGCTATACTTCGGATATACATTAGGAAGTGGTCACATGCTTGCGAAAATCCAAAAATGGGGAAATAGCCAGGGGCTTCGTCTTGGCAAAAATATGCTTGCGGATGCGCAGCTTGGTATCGGTGATGAGGTGGATATCAGCGTAAAGGACGGCATTATGATTGTCACACCAGCCAAAAAGATACGTGGCCGGCACAAGCTCAGGGATCTTGTGGCGCGTATTCCAGAGGACTATCAAACCATCGAAGTTGAATGGGGCGATCCGGTGGGCGCGTAAGTTTATGCGAAGCGTTGGTAAGAAACTAAACAACGCTCGGTTTCAGGGTATGGAGCGTCATGCGGCGGGTGTCCAGTTGTGCGGGCATGCCCAGGGGAAGGGCCAGGTTGTTCCGACCGTGCCCTGCGGGGAATCCGGTGATCAGGGGGATCTCCCGCTCTGATGCCACCGCCACGAGGAGGCGGTCGATTTCAGACGGATGCCCGCAGTCCATAAAGTCCCCCCCGATCAGGCCTGCGACGCCTCCCAGTTGCCCGGCCAATGCGAGATGCGTCAGCATCCGGTCGATCCGATATAGGGGCTCCCCTCTGTCTTCTATAAAGAGGATGCAGCCCTCGAGGGATGGGAGGAACGGGGTCCCCACCAGGTGACAGATAAGGCTTAGGTTGCCTCCCAGCAGGGGGCCTTCAGCCTTCCCTGAGATGAGAGAGGTCCCTCCCATGGGATCGAATGAAACCGGTTCTTCCGACGACAGTATTCGAAGAAGGCCCTCCAGGCTGTCGTCAGAAAGAGTGGAAAGGCCCTGCACCATCGGTCCGTGGAAAGTGATCAATCCGGTTTTTTTGTAAACGGCCATCAGGAGGGCCGTGATATCGCTGTATCCCACGATGATCTTGGGGTGTTGCCGGATCAGGTCGTAGTCAATCCTGTCAAGGAGCCTGATGCTGCCATATCCGCCGCGGGCGCAGAAGACAGCCGTGATTTCTCTGTCCAGGAACATGGCGTGGAGATCGGAAAGCCGGGCCCCGTCATCGCCTGCCAGGTAATCGTGCCGGTCATAAAGGTGCGCGGCCTCACGAACCCTGAAGCCCCTGGACGCCAACAGGTCGAGGCCGGGCTTCAGGCCGGATGCATCGACCGGGCCCGCCGGTGAAATGACGCCGATAAGGTCGCCCGGCCTCAGTCGGGGGGGGATGATGATCGGGGGGCTCTGGGGTCTGGAAGGCGACATGGACGTATCAGGTCTTTAGTGGCTTTTTGGTTAAAACCCTGTCAAAAAACAACAAAATCTTTGTGCCTCTGTGCCTTTGTGCGAGATATTTTTGTTTGTGGCCATGCCGCTCAGAGGTTTCTGTTGAAGAGGATAATAAGTCCCTGGAGGGTGAGAAATTCCTCCACATGATGGATTGTCTCCGAGACCTCGGCCACGAGCGGCGCCAGACCTCCTGTGGCAATCACCATGGATGCCTCCCCGGATTCTTTTTTGATCCGGTTGACAATGCCGTCCACCAGACCGGCGTACCCGAAGATAATGCCGGCATTCATGCTGCTGACCGTATCTTTGGCAATGACCGTCTTAGGCCGCGTAAATATCTCGACCCTTGGAAGCTTGGAGGCCTCCTGAAAAAGGGCTTCGCAGGATATGATGACCCCCGGAGCGATGGCCCCCCCGATGTACGCCCCTTCTTTGGATATATAATCAAATGTGGTGGCGGTGCCGAAATCGACCACGATCAGGGAGGTGCCATATCTCTCGTAGGCGGCCACGGCATTGACGATCCGGTCCGCGCCCACTTCCCTGGGGTTGTCATATTTGATGGGCATCCCCGTCTTTATGCCGGGACCCACGATCATGGGCTTTACCTTAAAGTAGCGGCGTGAAAATTCTTCTACCGTGTTGAGCAGCGGGGGAACCACACACGAAACAATAGTATTCCGGATGTCCTGAAAGCGGATTCCGTTCCACTGGAACAGGGTGCCCACGAGGATGCCCAATTCGTCGGCGGTCGTCTCCTTTTCGGTCCGGATCCGCCAGTGATGGAGTATCCGGTCCCCCTCTGTCACGCCCAAGACAATGTTCGTATTGCCGATATCCATGCAGAAAAGCATGATGTTCAGGCCCTCCTCACTCCCCGACCTTTCCTCGGTTTATCGCGTCAATGATTCGAACGGTCTCCACGGCCTTTCTGACATGGTGCACCCGCACGATGTGGGCGCCGTTCATGACGCCTGCGGCGACCGCGGCCATGGAGCCGGTGTCCCTCTCATGGGGCTCCCTGTTCAGGATATGGCCGATGAAGGCCTTGTTGGATGGGCCGAACAGAACGGGCCGCTCGAGGCATTGGAACCGGGAAAGCTCCCGGATGATCTGGAGATTGTGATCAAAGGTCTTTCCAAATCCGATGCCGGGATCCACCACTGTCAGGTCCCTTCGAATGCCTGCAGCCTCGCAACGTTCGATGGCCTCCCTGAGGAAATCCAGGATATCACGGATCAGGTCCCCGTACACAGGGTTTTTCTGCATGTCGCCGGGGGTCCCCTTCATATGCATCAGGATGACGGGAACGCCTGCCTGGGCCGCGGTCCGGGCCATCTCCGGATCGAACCGGAGGGCGCTGATATCATTGATGATAGACGCCCCGGCCCTGAGTGCCTCCCGGGCTACCCGGGCTTTACACGTGTCAATGCTGATGGGGGCGGTGATCTCTTTACGAAGCCCCTCTATGACCGGGATCACGCGGTCCATTTCTTCGGCAGCGGACACCGCCTCGGAATAGGGGCGGGTGGACTCGCCTCCGATGTCGATGATGTCGGCCCCGTCTCGATCCATCTGGATGCCATGATCAATGGCCTTGCCCGTTTCAAAATAATGGCCTCCGTCTGAAAAGGAATCGGGGGTCACATTCAGGACCCCCATGACTTGGGTCCGTTTGCCCAGGTCCAGAACGTGTCCGTTCCATTTCAGCGCAACATCCATTCTATTCCTTCTCTTCTTCGGGCGCTTCAATTTGCGCTTCTTCCGTATCGAGAGCTTCAGGGGCCTCGACCTCTTTGGACGGCGTGGCCCTTTTCTTTCGAACGGTCTTTTTCTTAGGGCCGGGCCCCTTATGGCCTGCCATGATCGCGTCCACATCGTCGCTGGTCAGGGTCTCCTTTTCAAGGAGGGCATCTGCCATTCTGTGCATGGTGTCCAGATTGTCCCGGATGAGCCGGCAGGCCTTTTCGTAGGCGTCCGTAACGATGTTTCTCACCTCTTCATCGATCTTGCGTGCGGTTTCTTCCCCGTAATCTCTGTGCTGGGAGAGTTCCCTCCCTAAGAATATCTGCTCGTCTCGCTTTCCGAAGCTTAAAGGCCCCAATTCCTTGCTCATGCCGAAATCGCAGACCATCTTACGGGCAAGGTCCGATGCCCTTTGAATGTCGTTGCCGGCGCCGGTCGTCTCTGTATTGAGAACGATTTGCTCAGCAGCCCTGCCCCCCATCAGTATGGCGATGTTGTTCAGGAGATATTCCTTGGGATAGGTATGCTTTTCACTAATCGGAAGCTGCTGGGTCAGCCCCATGGCGCGACCTCTCGGTATAATCGTTACCTTGTGAATCGGGTCGGTGTTGGGGAGGAGTTTGGCGACCAGGGTGTGACCCGCCTCGTGATAGGCGGTAAGGCGTTTCTCTTCCTCACTGATAATCATGCTCTTACGTTCGGTACCCATCAGGACCTTGTCTTTGGCATCTTCAAAGTCATCCATCTCCACCCGGTCCTTGTCCCGCCTCGCCGCCATCAGGGCGGCCTCGTTGACCATGTTTTCCAGGTCCGCACCGGTAAAGCCGGGGGTCCCCCTGGCCAGCACGGAGATATCCACGTTATCGGCCACCAACTTCTTCCTGAAATGCACCTTGAGGATGCCCTCGCGTCCCTTCAGATCCGGCACCGGGACCACTATCTGTCGGTCAAAACGCCCGGGCCTCAGGAGGGCCGGGTCGAGCACGTCGGGCCGGTTGGTCGCCGAGATAAGGATAACCCCCTCGTTGGACTCGAAACCGTCCATCTCTACCAGGAGTTGGTTGAGGGTCTGTTCACGTTCATCATGACCGCCGCCCAGCCCGGCCCCGCGATGCCGGCCCACCGCGTCGATTTCATCGATGAAGATGATGCAGGGGGCGTTCTTCTTGCCTTGATTAAACAGGTCTCTGACCCGCGAGGCCCCGACCCCTACGAACATCTCCACAAAATCGGACCCGCTGATGCTGAAAAATGGAACCCCTGCCTCGCCTGCAATGGCCCTTGCCAGGAGCGTCTTCCCTGTTCCCGGCGATCCCACCAGGAGGACCCCCTTGGGGATTCTACCCCCGAGGCGGGTGAACTTCTTGGGATCGCTGAGGAATTCGACGATCTCCCCCAGCTCTTCCTTGGCCTCGTCAATTCCAGCCACGTCCTCGAAGGTGACCTTCTCCTGTGAATCGGTCATAAGCCTGGCGCGACTCTTCCCGAATGAGAGGGCCTTCCCTCCGCCGGCCTGCATCTGCCGCATAAAGAATATCCATACGCCGATCAGCAAGAGCATCGGGACCCACGAGAGCAATACCTGAAACCACGATGAGTCCTCTTGAGGCCTTGCGGTAATCTTCACCCCTTTGCTCCTGAGCAGACTGATGAGTTCGGGATCTTTGGGCGCATAAGTTTTGAAAGGACCCTGCGCGGACATCCCCGAGATATTTTCCCCCTGGAGCGTCACCTGATTGACGCTCCCGCTGTCCACCATAGTCAGGAAATCACTGTAGGTGACGCCTGTTCTGGCCCGGTCGGGCTGTTTGAATATCTGAAAAAGCATCACCATCATGAGGCTGATAACCAGCCACAGTGCAAGATTTTTATAGAAAGGATTCAATTTAATACGACCTCCATGGAACGGGTTGGGTGATTGAGTGTTGACAATTGAGTCCCGACAATTCGATATTTAAGGAGACTCTTAGTCTTCACAATTGAAAACCCAGCGCTGTTCTTTACGAATTCTGATAATGGGAATTTGGATCAGATGACTCGCTCCGATTGAAACAGGACTGCGTTTGATATGGAACCGTTATTATTATAGTTATAATTTTTTTAAATTCCATATAAATTTGAAGTAACCGTTCACAGGTTCACAGGTTCAAGGTTGCGTTCCTGTCGCCGGGTCCCATTCTGCAGGTGTATTCAGATGAGAAGCACCCGCCGAATGGTTCCCAGAGTGCAACCTGGCGGCATATGGGCAAGTATGCAACAAAATCAGGATGTTTTACCAGGGATTCAAGCCTTGGATCTTTCCGCTTTCTCAACCCCTGAACGTTGAACCTCTGAACCTTTGAACCCCTGAACGGTTACTTTTTTGTTGACATACGGCGTGCCTGGTCATCTACACTATCCTTGAAGGGAGGCAATGATGGAACAGTCTGTATTCAGCGAACAGGACCTCAAACAGATAGAGGACCAGGGTCTCACGTTAGCAGAGGTAAACAGACAACTGGAACTCTTCAACATGCCCAAGCCTTTTCTGAAGCTGGCAGGCCCTTGTACAGTCGGGGATGGAATCCGGGCCTTTGATCGGGAAAGGAGGGACGCCCTGACCGCTATCTATGAGAGGGAGGGCCCCGGGCGTCGCAGCGTCAAGTTTGTGCCCGCGTCAGGGGCCGCCTCACGGATGTTCAAGGTCCTTCTCCGCTACTTTCATCAGGATGGGGAAATCACGAGGTCCTCGGTTGCCGGGGAGGCGTCGGCAGGCAGTACGGATGCGGAGCAGTTCCTCGTTTTTGCGGAGGGGCTGAAAAATTTTGCATTTTTCAGGGACCTTCAATCCCTTGTGTCTGATAACGGTCTCAGCGTGGATGCACTGCTGGAGCAGGGCCGCTTCAGGGATATCCTCCGTTTTCTCCTCACCGATGATGGACTCGATTACGCAGATCTGCCCAAGGGCCTGCTCAAATTTCACGAATATCCTGCCGGGAGCCGGACGGCATTTGAAGAGCATCTGGTTGAAGCCGCATCCTATGTGGCGGACGGAGATGGGCGGTGTGCCCTCAGCTTTACGGTCTCACAGGAGCACATGGACAACTTTAACGACTCTCTCTGTAAAGCAAGGGGGATTTATGAAGAGAAATTCGGCGTTTTGTATGACGTGTCATTCTCCGTGCAGGACCCCTCCACAGACACTATCGCTGTGGACCCGGACAATGCCCCCTTCCGGCAGGAGGACAGGAGACTATTGTTTCGACCGGGGGGGCACGGCGCACTCCTGAAAAACCTCAACCATATCGACGGGGATATCATTTTTATTAAGAACATCGACAATGTCGTTCCGGACCATCTCAAACCCGAGTCCTTCATTTGGAAAAAGATAACGGCCGGGTATCTGATCGAGGTGCAGCGTCGGATCTTTGCCTACATGGAGAAGCTGGCCTCCCCGGAGGTGGGCCCCCGGCTTCTGGCCGAGGCGGCCGACTTTCTAGAGAAGGAACTCCTGATTCCCATGTCGGGCGACCTGAAGCAGAGGCCTCCTGAAGACAAAAGGGCCTTTCTGGTGGAAAGACTCGATCGTCCGGTAAGGGTGTGCGGCATGGTAAAAAATGTGGGGGAGCCGGGGGGTGGCCCTTTCTGGGTGGAAGACGCGTCCGGCCAACGATCGCTTCAGATCGTCGAGATCGCCCAGATCGATTTCGACTCCAGGGGACAGCGGGAGATATTTGAGGCTTCCACCCATTTCAATCCGGTGGACCTTGTCTGCGGTGTCAGGGATTGGCGGGGCAGACTATTCGATCTGAGCCGGTTTGTCGATCCCGAGGCCGTTTTCATCTCGCAGAAATCAAAGGGCGGAAAGGACCTCAAGGCCCTGGAACACCCGGGCCTCTGGAACGGGTCCATGTCCCGTTGGATCACTATATTCGTTGATGTCCCGGGCATCACATTCAACCCGGTGAAGACGGTCAACGACCTGCTCCGCAAAGAGCACCAGCCCGTCTGATAGTCTCGGGGGCTTATGGATCGGCATGCCCACTTTTTTCCTGCACGGACAGGAAGAAGGAAAAGATGAACATCGGACGTCGAAATTGTAATAGGAGAAGATGAACGAAATGATGCAGGAGCGTGAAAACAAGGGCATGGCCATGTACTCCTCCTGGTTCGTGCTTGTAGTGGCCATATTCATAACGAGCCTCATTACCGCGAACATAACGTCGGTGAAACTGATCAGCCTCTGGGGGCTGGTGTTGCCCGCGGGCGTTGTTATATTCCCGGTCAGCTATATCACCGGAGATGTCCTGACGGAGGTGTACGGATATGCCCGGGCGCGCAGGGTCATCTGGCTCGGGTTCTCCTGCAATCTCCTGATGGTGATGGTTATCTGGCTGGGCCAGGTCATGCCCCCGGTCGCATTCTGGGACGGACAGGCGGCCTACGAGCGGATATTGGGCTATGCGCCAAGGCTCCTGTGTGCCTCTTTTCTGGCATACCTTGCGGGAGAATTCCTTAACGCCTATGTCATGGCAAAGATGAAAATTGCCACAAAGGGACGCTGGTTGTGGACTCGCACCATAACCTCTACACTGGTAGGGCAGGGGGTCGACTCCCTGGTATTTATTACTATTGCCTTTGCCGGGACCCTACCCATCGGCGCCATGGCTCTAGGCATTATCACCCAATGGCTGGTTAAATCAGCCTATGAGGCTGTTGCCACGCCCGTCACATACAAGGTGGTGGGATTTCTAAAACGACAGGAAGGACTGGATGTCTACGATCACGATACCCGTTTCAACCCGCTGGCAATCAGAGGACAGCTATAATCCTTTCTTGTATTCGCCGTGCAACCATGATAATAGTGGCTGTCCCTGCAAAGGCGTGACCGGCGTGTTGCATCTCCGCTCTGGGGAGGTCAGCGTCGCCTTGCAAGGCCGTATCGTGGAGGCTTAAAAATAACAGGAACCAGGTTTTGAGGATCTGAAGGCTTTGCTTATGAATCTGCTTGATGTGCTGATACTCGCCTGTATGATTTTCTTGATCGTGCGGGGCATATTCCGGGGGTTTGTCAGGGAGGTGGGATCCCTTGCAGGCATCATCCTGGGCATCTTGGCCGCCTGCCTGTACCACCCGCAGATGACCGATTTTCTCAGTAGGTTTCTCCCGGCCTGGAAGTACCTCCCCCTCCTCGGCATTGCGCTGGTAATCGTCATTGTCCTTGTCTTCTGCAATGTGGCCGCCTGGCTGGTGCACAAGTTCCTCAAAAAGGTCTTTCTGGGCTGGGCAGACAGGATACTGGGGGCGGGACTGGCCATTCTCAAAGGCGTCGTCATTATCTATTTTGCGATTCTCCTGATAACCTTCTTTGTCCCCTCCGGGTCGCCCTTCATCGCCGCCTCAAAACTTTCGCCGGCGATTGTCCATTCGTACCAGTCCATGGTTGGTCTCTTTTCTCCTGAGACCTATGAAAATCTGAAGAAGACGTTTATCGGGCACAAGGAAAGGATCTCTAACTCCCTCTCAGAGCGGATAGATGATTTTGTCGGGAAACATGGCTGAAGATAGACTATCCGCTGCGATACGATCCCTTGTGGATCTGGTGGCCCGGCTCAGGGGGCCTGGCGGCTGCCCATGGGATGCGAAGCAGACAGATGATACCGTGAAGATCTATCTGATCGAGGAGGCCTACGAGGTATTGGATGCGATTGAGGGATCATCTCCGAAGGAGGTCTGCTCGGAGCTGGGGGATCTCCTTTTCCAGATCCTGTTTCTGGCCCATCTGGCGTTTGAGCGGAATGAGTTTGATTTTGCGGATGTGGTCGAGACTATCACCAAAAAAATGATTCGCAGGCACCCCCATGTCTTCGGGAGCATGGAGGTGGAAAGTGCCGAGGATGTTGCATCCAATTGGGCCAGGATCAAACAGACGGAAAAGGGGGCGTCCGGAGACATTTCCTCTTCCCTTCGAGAGATCCCGTCAGGTTCCCCCGCCCTTCTGAGGGCCCACAGGATGGGCGAGCGGGCCGCCAAGATAGGGTTCGACTGGGCGGATGCAGACGAGGTTTTGACAAAGGTTGAGGAAGAGATGGAAGAGGTGAGGACCGCCATGGTTGATGGGGACCCGGCGGCCATGGCCTCAGAGTTGGGTGATTTCCTATTTACCTTGGCGAATCTGGCACGGCACTGGGGGGAGAATGCCGAAAATCTTATGAGAAACGCAAACGAGAAGTTCCTGGGGCGGTTCGAGAAGATGGAAAGACGATTGGCCGATTCAGGCATCCGGTTGGAAGATGCCACACTGGATCAGATGAACTCGGCGTGGGAAAATATAAAGGAGTGCGAGGGGTAAGAGTGGATTGTGCCCAGAGCGAAGCCGAAAAAGAGGACCTTTCGCCGAATCCTGAAATGGATATGCATGTTCCTTTTTGTCTTCTTTGCTCTGAGCGTCCTGGAGGTGGCACTGTTGAAGTGGGTGAATCCACGGTTTACCGCGATGACGGCCTGGCAATGGATCTGCCATATGACGGGGGGGGCGGAAGAGGCACCCCGAATGGACTGGCGGCCGCTCGGAGAGATATCGTCCCATATCCGGAGAGCGGTCCTTGCAGGCGAAGACCAGCGGTTTTTGTCCCACAACGGGTTCGATTTTACCGAGATCAGTGAGGCCATGAAGGATATGGCCTCGAGAAGGGGTTTCAGGGGGGCCAGCACGATCAGCATGCAGACGGCAAGGACCGTGTTTCTATGGCCGGCCCGGAGTCTGTTGAGAAAGGGGCTGGAGGCCTACTATACGGTTCTTATTGAAATATTCTGGGACAAGGACAGGATCCTGGAGATCTATCTGAACACGGTGGATTGGGGAAAAGGGATCATGGGGATTGAGGCCGCTTCACAGCACTATTTTCATGTCTCGTCCGCGCACCTCTCCCGGGGCCAGGCAGCGCTTCTGGCGTGCATCCTTCCAAGCCCGCACCGATGGTCCCCGACCCGTCCAGGCCCTCAGGCCCTCAAGAGGCAAGAGAGGATACTCAGGGATTTGGATATGATGCCTCTCGTTACCCCTGAGAATTGATACTCGAACCGCTAATGAACGCGAATGAACGCTAAGCCATATTCTTCTTTTTACTTGCGTCCATTCGCGCTTGAAACATTGAAAATGGATGAATTTCGCAGTAGTCTTCGAAGGACAGGTATTTTAAGATGTCCGGGGAAGAGGATGCCCTCGTCATGAATCGCCGTGCCAATAGAATGCCCAACTTCATATTCCGGATCAAGGGGATCAGCCTGAAATGGAAGCTCATCATCCCCTTCCTTCTCTTTTCCTTCATAGGGACGATGCTCCTGGCATATATCGGTTTAAGCTCGCAGCAGGAATTGATCAGGCAGGAGGAGCAAAAGAATATCCGTGATTTTTATCGCCTGTTTTTGACAAGGATCTGTCACAAGGGAGACCAGGCCCTTTCCATGGCAACGATCGTGGCGGACGACCCCCGGGTTCAGGAATTGCTGGCAGAAAGGGAAGTTGACGCCCTTCAGGACTACACGTTGCCTCTGTACGAGCGATTGAAAAATGAATTCGGAATCCAGCAGTTCCATTTTCATATCCCTCCCGGAAAGTCCTTTCTGCGCGTGCATGCACCGAACTTGGCAGGTGAAATGATATCCTACAGAAAGGCGATTATGGATGTCATGAAGAGCGGGAGGGGTATTGCGACCTTTGAATGGGGATTGACGGGCCTGGGCATTCGAGGGCTTGTCCCTGTATACCACAGGGGCGTACTGGCCGGCAGCTTTGAAATCGGATACCCCTTTGGAAGGTCTTTTTTAGAAGATCTCAAAAAGAGCTGGGGCCCTGACATCACGGTGTTTGAAAAAAAGAGTGAAAACAAATACCTGCTTGTCGCCACCACAATGGAGCAGGTCAAGCTGTCCTGCCCGATCGTACACTTGAACGCAACGATTGAAAACGAACCCATTGTTTTGATCGCCCCGCCTGCCCATCCTGCGAGTTCCATCCTGGTGGGCCCTGTCAAGGACTACTTTGGAGACTCGGTAGCGGTCGTTGAAATAGAGGCGGACCGTACGGAGATCATCCGGCGCTTGGCCAGGACCCGGAATCTGATGATTGTTGTCGGTAGCGCAGGGATCTGCGTCTCTTTTGCGCTGATCTGGGTCGTGGCCATTCTTTTTACCCGGCCCATAGAGGAAATCGTCAAACAGGCCAGGGAGATTGCTGATGGAAAACGCGAGGCCCGTCTGAATCCGAGGCCGGGCGATGAAATCGGACGGCTGACCCAATCGCTCAATACCATGCTCGATTCCCTCAAGGAGCGAAGGCAACAGATCCAGCAATACGCAAGGACCCTGGAAAGAAAGGTGGAGGAAAGGACGGCAGATCTGGTTTTCTCGGAAGAGAAATATCGTACACTGGTGGATAATCTGCCCCTCTGCGTATACCGGATCCTTTATGACGGGACCACCGAATTCGTAAACCCTTATTTCACGGATAAACTGGGCTACACCGCGGAAGAGGTGGTCAGAGACAAGGGGTTCTGGGAAAAACGGATCTGGGGGTGCGACAGGGAGGAGGGGGAAAGAATCTGGCAGGAGCTGAGGAAGGATGCAAAGGGATTTCGGGTCGAGCGGATCGTGCAAGACAAGGAGGGGCGCAGTTGCACGTTTATCGATCATGCCATCCCCGCAAGAGATGATGCCGGGAACCTGAAGTGGCTTGACGGCATCATGATGGATATCACCATGCTCAAACGTCTCCAGGAAATAGCCCTGCGGACCGAGGAGATCAAGGTCTTGGGCGAGATATCGGCGCGGTTTGCCCACGAAATGAGGAATCCCCTGGTGACTGCCGGCGGGTTTGCCCGTCGGCTCCGGGACGACCTTCCCGAGGACGACAAGCACCGGGAGTTTGCAGATATTATCGTGGAAGAGGTGGCCAGGCTGGAATATATCCTCAAGGTCATCCTTTCTTCCATTGAGCCGTTTACCCTCTCCATATCGGAAGTGAACCTGAATCATCTTCTTCAGGCTTCGGTTCGGGCATTGAAAGACGAAATGGTTGGGAGAGGGCTCCATCTCAAGGAGTCGGTGTCGCCTTCCCCTGCAAAGATCCAGGGCGATGCCGGCATGCTCGAAAGGGCCTTCGAAAATATTCTGAAGCACGCGGTCCTCTCCATGCACGAGGGCGATACGCTTTTTGTCTCCACACGAATGGACCACGACAATCTGTTGATAACGGTTCGGTACAGGGCTGAAAGTCTGGCCGACGAGGATCTGGAGCAGTTTTTTTTCCCCCGGTTTACCGGAAAGGATGTGTCCGTTGTTCACGATCTGCCTCTTACCAAGATCATCATCCATCGACATGGCGGCAAGATCGATGTTTCCCGCCAGGGAGAAGATGTTGTATTGAAGATCGAGCTCCCTGTCGCTCTCCGCGTTTTTTAAGGGAATCGGCAGAGGGCCCTATAGATTTATGATTGTCGATTTATGATTGCTGATTGAATAACCGCTTGAAAACAGGATGATGCATAACCAGAAACCTGAAACCTCGGTTGGAAAAAGAGGAATTTGTCACAGTAATCCGCGAAGAGCCACTTTTTCTTGGAGGCTATATCAGGAGCAGTTGTTATGATCCGGTATGTGAGTTTGAATGCATTTATCGCTGTGTGGTCAATCCTCATGTCCCTGTGGGGCATAGCGATATCGCTTGTTGACAAGAACGGCAGGAAGGTCCATCTCTATTGCGCGGTGCCGTGGGCCCGGGTCATTCTCCGGGTGTGCGGGATCAAGGTGAACGTGAGAGGGCTCGAAAATGTGGATCCGAGTGTGCCGCGCATCTATATGACCAATCACCAGAGCTTCTTCGATATCTTCGCCGTGCTGGCATGCCTGCCGGTGAATTTTAAATTCATCCTGAAGCAGGAACTGATGAAGATCCCGTTTTTTGGGCCTGCCATGAAAAAGGCCGGGTACATAGGGATCGAAAGGGATGATCCGAGAAAGGCGGTTCTGAGCATGAAACAGGCTGCCGACAGGATCAAAAACGGGGCCTCGGTGTTGATTTTCCCGGAGGGGACCCGGAGTCCGGATGGAAGGCTCCAGGAATTTAAGAGGGGGGGATTCAACCTGGCCATTAAGGCGGGCTGTGACATCGTCCCCATCGGCATCAGGGACAGTTTCCGTATTGCGCCCAAGGGGAGCCTCAGGATACGAAAAGGCGCTTTTGGGTTGCGTATCGGAAGGCCTGTACCGCTTTCAGGTCTCGGCAAGAGAGACACCCCTCAACTCATGGAACAGGTGAGATCGGAGATGGCAAAACAGATGGAAGCAGAAGGTCCTGAAACGGGTGCAAGGCGGAACGCAACCATCAAAAAGCATCTCATGCTCATCTGGCTGATCTCATGCCTGTTGTGGGCCATGCCCGGAAGTTCGGAAGGGTATGTCATGCCTATCGAGCAGATGATCGACAAGATGACGGCCCGGTTTTCCGGTTTTCGTGCATTGATTGTTGACCAGACTACCCACGTGTTAAACCCTCAGGATGGGGAGACCGCCAGCATATTTCAGGAAAAGATATGGCTCAAGTTACCGCGATACTGCCGCTCGCAGATCATCGGCAGACCGGGACGTCAGAATGCCCCCGCCGCAGTGGGGTCCGGGGGGCCGATTCCGGAGAGAGGCGGGGACGCTCGGGAAGCCGCGTCCGGAGGTTCGGACTGCAACACGGCCTTCAGATGGCTCCTGATGGCAAATAAACGGGATGAAATTTTAGGCTTTTTGTCCCAACTGGGCGTCAATGTCGATGCTGTCGGGCTCGCCCGGCTGGACGGGAAGGTGGTCTATCGCATCGGCGACACGTCCCTTGAAAGCCCGAAGCTCCTGATTGACAGGGAAATATTTCTGCCGCTTTTGTTCTGCTATGTGCAGCCGGGGTTTAAAGACGAGAACCCTGTAACGGTCCGGTTCGATAAATTCAAGGAAGTGGCTTCAGGATGGTACCCTTACAGAATCGACTATTCTGTCGAACATGAGGCGCGGGAACGCTTTTTTCTCCTCAATCTCCGCGTCAACCCATCCATAGAGACTTCTTTTTTTGAGGCTGCACCAGAAATGACCGGTCCCCCGCCGGGACCTGAAAATGTCCCGGACGAAAAGGAGGAGGAACGTTTAAAAGAGGCTATCCGGGTTCTCAAAGAGAAGTACGGGGAGTGAATTCAGGAATTCAGGAATTGAGGGATTGAGGGTGGATGCCGGACTGCCGGATTCTGTCTTTTCTGACCCCTGACCTCTGGCCTCTGATATTGGCTGATAGGTCGTCAACACTTTTCCTTGCGCCTTGCGCCTTGGCCCTGACGCCTTTATTTGAACCCAATAAACTCAACGAACCCAACGAACTCAATAAAACCACCACATGTGCTTTGACTCAATAGACGTGAGCGACGCTGATATCCGGCGCGAGAAGGAAAAGGCCAGGCGGCTCAGAAAAACCCACTGGTGGAACAGCCGGATCGAGAAGGGCGTTTGCTATTACTGCGGGCGCCGGGTAGGTCGCGAAAACCTGACCATGGACCATGTGGTCCCCCTGGCCAGGGGGGGCCGGAGCAGTAAGGGAAACCTCGTGCCCGCCTGCAAGGAATGCAACAACAGGAAAAAATACCTGCTGCCCGTGGAGTGGGAGGAATATCTGAAGTCGCTGGATGCCGTTCAGGAATGATGCGCATCCCCTCCGGTTCGGCTCACCTCAACCTCCCGGCCGATCATTTCCGTGGGGTCGAGGCCTGTGCGATCAACGGCCCGGCCCCTGTTGACGGCGATCTCAAGATAACCGGAACTCCCGAACAGGGCCAGTGCCTCCCCTGCTGCCGTCTGGGCATAGGTCCTTTGTATCCCTTCAATACGCAGATCCCCGATACGCACGAGCAAAATGCTCTCCACTGAGAATCCCTCTATGTCTGCGCGCCGGATGTTGGTGATGAGGTTTCCGAAGTGATCCACCTGGACGATCCGGCCGTAAAGGGACCCTCCTTTCCTGTAAGACGCAGGGAATTTCAGGTGGATGGGATCGTAGATGACCGGCCCCATGTCGAAGGGGTCAACCCCTTGAGAGAGATGCCCTGCAACCGGGGCAAAGATATCGCGTCCATGAAATGTGTCGCTGACATGCTGGAGGAAGTATCGGGTCTTCGAAAGATGGATGACCTCAGCCTCCTGACAGGCCTTGACGATCGGAGAAAAAATGCCGTTGTCCGGGCCGACAAAAAAATGAGATCGGGCGACTAAAACGATCGGCCGCCGGTCAGTGCCCACACCCGGATCCACCACCGCCACATGGATTGTTCCGTCCGGAAAATATGGATACGCTTCCTGCAAAATCTGTGCGGCCTGGCTGATGGCCCCCGGCGTGACATGATGGCTGATGTCAATGATGCGGGCAGCGGGGTTGACAGAAAGGATGACGCCCTTCATCATACACACATACGGGTCTTCCAGCCCGAAATCGCTGAGGAGGGTAACCACCCCTGACGGCTTCACGCCCATCCCTCCACCAGTCCGGGAAGGATCTCCCCGGCCTTTCCTATGAGGACAATATCCATCAGGTCGGAGTTGGGTGTTCTCTCGAGATTGATTTCCGCCAGGAGATGGAGCCCATCCACGTTCTGGGTGATCAGGGTGAAATCCGGGATGCGGCGTTCCAGTTCAGCCAGAGCCGTGTGGGCCGGGTTGCAAGTCTTCTGGCCGATGAGCCCCCGTCGCCAGTTGTAAAATTGCCACACGAGTTCAGGATCTTTTGCAAAGGCCTCGGGTGTAGCCAGGTCTGTTGTCTGGTAGTTTTTCCATAGGCCATTGGCCCCCCGAAAGGTAGGGACCCCGCTTTCCGCGGAAACGCCTGCCCCTGTCAGGACAGCGACCCTCTCGGCATTCTTGAGCGCCTCTCTCAGACTATTGATCGATGTTTCCATACATGGTAGGGTAGCCAAAAGACGGGTTGAAGTCAAGGGAGAGATACGGGAGCGGCTTAGAAGCCGTCGATATGTCGATGAAAACCGGAAGTAAAATCATTCTGATTGTCTGCATTGTTATCCTCCTCTGCGTTGCCGCACTTGGAGGCGCGGTTTTCTATTATTACACTCACCCTTCTTCAGTAAAGGCTTTGGTGGAGACAGGCCTTTCCAGGGCCACCGGCGCATCGGTCGCCATCCGAGGTCTTTCCTATGCCACCCGTCCCTTACATATCTGTGCCGAAGGCATCACCGTCGAACCGGGAAAAGATATGCACGGTGTTTATCTCGACGTTCCCTATCTCTATTCAGAATTTTCCCTGGACGGTTCTTTTGGGCGCAAGTCCCTTATTGTCAAGCGCCTCGAAGTCAAAGGCCTTTCATGCCGCATTTCTCAAGATATGTCCGTGTCCGACATGGTGCAGAGGCCGGAGTCGCCATCCTTTTTCAGCACCATCTTGAAGAGGGCATTTGCGTTGTTTTTCTTCAGGGACCTCAAGTTTGAGGGCGCAGCCCTTACAGACGGCAGCGCGGTTGTCCAATTGAACGACCAGACGCTTTGCGTCCATGGTCTCCATGGTCGACTGAACGCCGACCATCGGGTAGAGATCTCATGCGGCGCCCGATTTGAATGGGCTTCAAGGCGGATGCATCTTCTGGCGCCCCTGGTTCAGATGAAGACAGATGGGGCTATATCCCTGGTAAATACGCAAATCGGGTGCTCCATCACCCTTGATGATGTCCTGCTCGAAAGCCCTTTTGCAGACCTCCTAAATCTACAGGCAGGCACACGCCTGGTATACCGGCCTGATAGAGGAGAAGTGACTTTTGAGGATATGAATCTCACCCTTCCGGAGGCGGATATCAAAGATGGCGGGCAAAAGAATCCGGTCCGGTTGGACCTGCACGTCACGGCAGACGGGGTCTTCAGTCTGAAAGACCATCAACTGACGGCCCGACCCCTGCACCTTACCATGGGCGACCGGCTGCAATTTGAAGGGGAACTTGATGCGGCGGTTGGAGCCCGGAAGAAGATTGACCTCAAGGTGGCGGCCTGCCGCGTGACGCCTCAGGATCTGGTCCCGCTTCTCCCCACCGGGTTAAGGAAGGGGGCAGATCCTCTAAAACTGGGAGGGCCGATTCACGTCAATGGAAGGATCGGGGGCATTGAGGAAGAGACCGCATGGGCGTGGTATGCGGATCTCGAGGCCCGTTTGAAGCAGAATGAGGTCTCTTTCACAACCGGACATGTCGGCATGAGCGGTGCGCTGACGGGCAGCATAGGGGCCCGTGGGAAGGTCCCCGACATGGAGATATCGACAGACCTGGAGGCGCAAGGCGTCGTATTTCGAGGAAACGGGATAGAGGTGGAACCCTCTGAGGCGGCCATCTCCTTTAGAGGGAGATACCCTGTCTTCGATCTGAAAAATCTGTCCGCGCGGATACCGCGGGTAAGCGCCCGATTCCAAAACAGGGCGATTCGAGTGGATGATATTCATCTGGAGGTCGGCAAGGGCCGGGTGAATGCAGCAACCCGGGCAGGGTCCCTGCCGGAGATCCGGTTCGATTCTTCCCTGTTGAAAAGCATCACGGCGTCCCTCCAGGCTGCGGATGGAAGGGTCAAGATTGTCGAGATCCAGGGAAAAGAGACCGGGCTGGCCGGGCTGGCCGTGGGCCTTGATCTCCTTCCTCCAGGCTGGAAACTGGCCGGCCGGGATGCTGTTCAGGTCCAGGTCCGGTTTGATGGGGAAGAGGGGGTGGCGGTTACTTCTGAATGGGCCTTTCAGGATCTGGGCTTTCAAGACCCGGAGGGGACCTTTGTTGGAGAAAAGGTCTCCCTGAAGGCAACAATCAACGGAAAGACAGACCCTTCGAGCCATGTCATCACTATGGATATCGCTATGGATGCGGATGGGGGCGAGGCCCTTTACGACAGGTTCTATGTAGACCTGAAAAAATATCCCCTCTCTTCCCGTTGTACGGGAACGTACAATATGCAGGGCAGAGACCTGCGACTCTCGAATCTCAGGCTTGCATTGAAGGATATCCTGACCTGTCAAATGAACGGCCGCCTTTTTGAAAGAAATCCTGCCTGGCACTTGGATCTCACCGCGGATATCCCCGAGATCCCCTTGAAACCTCTGTTCGGTCTCTTTGCCGTAGAACCGTTTCAGTCGGAAAAACCGCTCCTTCGTACCATTCAAGTGGGGGGGACGGTCTCTGCTGATGTGAACCTGACAGGGACCTCGTCCGCCTGGACGGCTAAGGGATCTGCCCGGTGGAACCATGGCCGCGTCTCGTCTGAAGAGAGGGGGATGTCGCTCACAGGGATCGATCTTGCTCTTCCCCTCTGGGTCCAAAGCCACGACGCGGATGATCCTGTAACGCCGGTGAATGGGCGCCTGTCCATAGGGTCTGTGGGCCTTCCGTTCATCCCTGAGCAGGCCCTGGCCTTTCCGCTTCAGGCAGGCCCGAACCGGTTGTCCGTGACGTCGCCGACCGTGGTCAAGATCCCAGGCGGCGATGTCCGGGTAGGGCCGGTTCAGATCAGGGGCCTGCCCGGGTCCGTGCCATCGATCAGCACAGACCTTGCCATGAACAGGGTGGACATGAGGCCGCTCCTGGCCCCCATCTGGTCCCGGCCCATAGAGGGGACCCTCACCGGGACCCTGAATCCCATACGTGTTGAGGGGGGACGACTCACCAGCAGCGGGGCGTTAACCGCAACGATGTTCGACGGCAAGGTCATCTTTTCCGATCCCGGTGTGTCCGGACTCTTTATTGGAACGTCGGTCTTCAAACTGAATGCCCAATGGAAGGACCTGAACCTGGCGGAACTTACGGCAGACACCTCATTCGGAAAGATCGAAGGGGTGTTGAACGGGTATGCAAAAGACCTGGAGATCGCCCAGGGACAGGTCCAGAAATTTGACCTGTTGATGGAGACCGTCCGCAAGGAGGGGACGCCCCAACGGATCAGCGTTAAGGCCGTGGACAATATTGCCCGGATCGGCGGGGGCCAGAGTCCCTTCGTGGGCATGGCCGGGATGTTCGCATCTATCTTCAAAGAGTTCCCTTATGAAAAGATCGGCGTGCACGCCACTCTGGAAAACGATATCTTCCACATCAACGGCACCATCCGGGAAGGGGATACAGAGTATCTGGTAAAAAGGGGTTTATTATCGGGCGTGAACGTGGTAAACCAGAACCCTGATAACCGGGTCGGCTTCAAGGATATGATCAAGCGGATCCAACGGATACAGACATCCAAGGGCGGGCCGGTTATCAAGTAGGACCGGGATAGGATTGACGATTGGTGATTGGTGATTGGTGATTGAAGCGTAACGCCTAATCAGTGGACTATGGACTTTAGTGACTTCTGATTTTTGACACTTCCCCGGTTTATCCAGGTATCAAGGAGGAGAATGATGAACACCTATCGAAAGGCTTTATGGATGACGGCGTCGATCTTTTTATCGTTGATTGTTGCCTGCGTGACCATCAACATATACTTTCCGGCCGAGAAGGTGGAGTCGGTTGCCGGAGAGATCGTGGATGAGATCAGAGGCCAGAAGACTGAAGGGAAAGAGGGCCTCCTCCGGAAGGACGGGGGCTCGTTTTTGAGGGAGACCCTTGTGGCTGTTGTATGCCCGTGTACATGGGCTGAGGAGCCACTGACCGTATCCAATCCCACCATCCGGGGCCTCAAGGAGCGGATGAAGACCCGGTATGGCCAGATGCGGCCCTTTTACCAGAAGGGGATGCTCAAGGAAGGGAATGACGGCTATGTTTCCTTAGGCAATGCCGCCGGGTTGGGACTCAAGGAGAAGCGGGACCTGAACAGCCTTGTCAGCGCCGAAAACAACGACAGGAGACAACTCTATTTAGAGGTCGCCAAGGCCCTGAAGATCGACCCGAGCCAAGTGAACCGGGTCGCGGAGATCTTTGCCAAGGAATGGCAGAAGCCGGTCCGGTAAACAGGCAGGCCCGCACGGCACGGCCGTCAATCCGACAATGCCCAAAGTCGGGTTTGAGGAAGACAACGATTTTGTTGTCTCCGGATTGTAATTTTCCGATCCCTTTTGAAAATTGAGTAACCTGCATTTCCCAACCACTATGGAACATTGGAGATGAAACTATGCAAAAGCAACTTACAGCGTTTATCGAGCGCGAAGGGGACGGGTATGTGTCACTTTGTCCGGAACTCGATATCGCGAGTCAGGGCGATACAATCGAAGAAGCCCGAGAGAATCTCCGGGAAGCACTGGAGTTATTCTTCGAAGCAGCCTCACCCGAGGAGATCCGGACGCGCTTACACGAGGAAGTGTATGTGACCCGAGTGGAGGTTGCCGTTGGGTAAGCTTGGCGTCCTCTCAGGGAAACAAGTTTGCGCCATCCTTGCGCGCCATGGATTCCTCGAGGTTCGGCAGCGCGCCAGCACAACAAAGCCCCCCTGCTTACTCAGGCGGATATTCACCGTGGGAGCGACAGACGCCCTGTCATGAGCATCTACCATGAATTTAAAACACCATCGAGTACATACCGGCCACAAAAAGCACGCTTCCTCCCTATTATGATAGGAATTTTCCTTGACTTACGCTTAATTTTCAATAATATACCCAACAATTAGACCATCAGCCATCAACACTGTGTTCCGAGCCGTTCGCTTTCAGCTTTGATCCTTGAGCATTCGCCTATCAGCCATGAGCCATCAGCTATGATCCATATTCCCCCGGAGCACCGCCTCAAATACCCCCTACCCATCTCCTGACAAGAGCGTTTTTGGCCTGTCGGGAGGGAAACCCATCACCGCAACTATCCGGAATTTTAAGAACTAAAGACCTAACTTAGTGGCCCTCGCCAACCAGTTAGGCAGTTTTTTTGTCTTGACATACTACATGTTGTAGGAGAGTATGTTGATATTCTACATATTGGTTTGAATAATGTCTTAGCGAAGACCCTTCTAGAACAGCCCCGGGAACCAACCAATGCGCGTACCTTTTCAATTGGCCTTGGATTTTTGCGGAAATGAGCCCGCAACAGGCCTTACATCTGGCATACCCATAGACAGATCTTTCCCTGAAGACTCAGTCAATGAACTGGCCGTTCTTGAGAACTACAACAAACATCTATACCGCCCAAATACTTATCTGCACAAGTGGTGGGCACGTCGCTCAGGGACTACCTTCCGGCACATCCTTAAGCAACTGGTCAATAACCCGGCAAAGCGAGGTTTTTACGAGGGAGGGGGATTAGAGAACAAAGTTATATTCGACCCCATGATTGGAGGTGGAACTACCATTCACGAGGCTATTCGGATGGGGGCGAATGTAATTGGCCTGGATATTGACCCCATACCTGTCCTGCAGGCCAAAGCCAGTTTAAATCAATCCTCCCTGAATCATAAGAGGGATGTTTTTAACCGGTTCATGGGAAGCCTGAAGGAAAAATTGGCTCCTTTTTATAAAACCGCTTGTCCCATCTGCAGGGTGGAAAGCGAGATCCAATTTTCGTTGTATGGTCTTCGCAGGGCCTGCTCATGCAGGGAAGTCGTTCTTGTCGACAGTTTGATATTGCGAAGAGGCAATCACCATGAAATCCGCATCTGTCCTGATTGTCGCGATGTCTATACGGATCACATGCATGCTTGCGGGACAAAAGCGAAAATTCCGCTGATGGAAAAGGAGAACAGGCGTTGCCTGAATTGCAATGCAACATTCAAGGATATCCTAACAGATCCATTTAGGGATCGTTACGTTCCTCTGGTAAATGTTGGCCTTTGTCCCGAACATGGGGGCTTTTTCAAATCAATTGAAATGGATGATCTCAAACAGATGCATCAAGCCCTCATCAATGTCGAGAAAATCAATTTGGGAAATGCCCGGGATTTTCATGTCCCCGACGGCCCAAAATCAAAAGACCTCCTCCGTCGGGGCATCAAGAACTTCCAGGAATTATTCACTCCAAGACAATTGCTCTATCTCGATACTTCATTGAAGTTTTTGTCGGGACTTGATGGTGATGACCGCCTTTGGCTGGCATTGCTGATTTCAACTTCTTTGGAATTCAATTCTCTTCTGTGTGGTTACAAAGGCAGTGATGTCCGCCGGCCGGGTGCGATACGCCATGTATTTTCCCATCATGCCTATTCTTTTCCCTACACCGCATTGGAAAACAACCCCATATTTTCTGGCAACACTTCCGGTACACTAAATCGCCTTTTCAGCGACCGCATAGATAGGGCAGGCCGGTGGGCTGTTGCACCGCTTGAAAAGCGGATCGTTGACGGCCGGCGCATCAAGGTGAGGATTAAAGGAGAGATCGACGCAGGGGAACCGGCAAAAGACTGGGCCGATCTACAGGAAGGAGAACGCCGGTTTCTCATTCTCCAGGCAGACGCTGCGTCACTCGAAATTCCGGAAGGGGTCGCCGACTGCGTGGTCACAGATCCTCCTTATTATGACAACGTCCAATACAGCGACCTGTCCAATTTTTTCAGGGTATGGCTATCCCAATTTTTACCCCTTGAAGCTGACTGGCATTACAACCCTCTTGAGTCAGCAGTGTCTGAGGGAGGAGCGGGCTCAGATGGGCGTAAATACGGGGCGGTTCTAACCGAAATCTGGAAAAAGTGCTTTCGAGCATTAAATAAGGAATCGGGTCGTCTCATCTTTACTTTCCACCACTGGAGACCGGAGGCATGGGCAGAACTAACAATCTCCTTAAAAAATGCCGGGTTTTCTCTGGTCAACCGCTATGTCGTCTTTTCCGAGAACCCGATTTCAGTTCATATTATAGGTCTTAATTCCCTAAAACACGACGCTATTTTGATATTGCGACCCCACAAAAATGATGGGAGTATGCAAGAGTGGCCCAGACTCTTTAAGATTGATTTTCAGGACAGCTATACCTTTTGTCGAGATTGCGGAACCGCTTTGGGTTGGTTCCTGGACTCAAGTCTCCCAGATGAAGATGTTTATAAAGAATGGAAACGCTTGATAGCAGGGAATGGCAATGGCAAAATATCCGGCTGAAGTTTTCGGTAATCCTGTTCGTTCAGCACCGGGCCGATTTAAAGATGCACGCAATAAATACTGGTGCCCATTTGTAGATGACAAATGCAATAAACAAAGCCGTCTTATAAAATATCCCATGGGTGTATGTTCTGTACGATATGGGGACGAAACCATCGCCCTATGCCCCAGAAGATTTCTCCAGGCGAATACCGTCTTTGAAGATATCGCTGATCACCATTTCAAGACAACAAATGATTTGGTTGTATTCAGTGAGATCGGGCTCTCCCAAACCGGGGACTTTTGACTTCGTGATGGTCAAGCACAGGCCCTTCAGCAGTGAAATTGAAGACTTTGTCGTCGTTGAATTCCAAACAGGGCAAACCACAGGTACGGGACAATTGGTTAAGGGGCTCAATGAAGCTATTAAGGGCGAAGACATCCATGGGAGGAATTATGGATTTGGTCTGAATCTGGCCGATATTTGGAAGCGTTCTTTCACCCAGATCCTCAACAAAGGCATTGTCTTGGAAAATTGGGGCCACAAGATATTTTGGGTCATCCAAGAACCGGTCTATCGGGACTTCTTAAATCGGTACAACCTGAGCGGCATGGGCTATGATGACAAACATACCACTGTTTTTGCGATATACGATCTAAGACAGGATACTGATAAATA
>CAYPDL010000046.1:0-30043 GCA_964409475.1 uncultured Desulfobacteraceae bacterium
CAAAATACGAAACCCCGCTCTCCATCTGTCCAGAGTAACGGGGTTTTGGAAGCTCAAAAAGCATTTCAAATCCTCTTTTTCCTGTCGGGCCCGCCCTGGCCTCCGGCTCCGCTTCCAGCCCGTAGGGCTTCCAGGCCGGAGGGTAGGGGCAAGCCCATTCCTCGGAGAGTGTGCCCCTTGCCTATTTACATCAGGCTATGCACTATTCCAGACCTGACCTTTCCAAGTGTCTGTTTTTCATTGGCCCAGGCCGGATCTCCAGCGTGTCTTTCAACCAACAGAAGGTCCCCTACGCTTTGGACCTCTAAATGTCGAACTTCCTCAACCCAGCGGGCAATTGTGCCCTGGAAGGGGGACAAAGCATCGTCTCTTTTGCTTCTCTCCAGAAAATCCCTGAGTTCCTTCCGCTGCTGGTTCTCCACTTCAATCGCCTTAGCACCCGCTCATCCACCCGCAGCACTTCTGCCCCGTTCTCATCCTTTTCGATCCTGTCCAGAATCTTCCCGGTCAAGGTCCACTCTACCCCATTGATCTCCACCACCCGCTTTTCAATGCCTAACTGGCGCAGGAACCAGTCCGGGTCCGTATCGGCCGGGAGGAGGGAGGCCAGGATGGCGGCACGGCTGGGCGTCAGGGGCCGGCGCGCCCACCAGACGTGGAGGAAATAGAGGGGCGGCAAAGCGCTGCTGGCCCCCCGTTCCCGTTGGGTTTCCGCCCCCACCTGGTGGCAGGGAAAACCGGCCTCGATGAGCCTTAGATCGTTTTTGACGGGATGGTTCATGGGTTCTCCATATCGTATACAAGTCCGATGTTGATCTTCTGAAAAGCCTCTCTCACAGGCATAACTTTTTAAGCGGACGCGGGTCAGATCTGTGCTTTAATGCTCTGCCAAATCGGCCTGCCAGACCAGTTCTGGGGAAATCCCATGGCACGTGTCCTCACGTTTGGATGTTTGGTGAAGAGGTCATACATCCGCTGTTTCCAACTGTTGGGGCCGATGCTGTCCATGAGATAGGCCAGCATCACGAGGGTGTTGTAAATTCTTCGGCTATCGGCACAATTGAAGTTTTGCCAAAGCCTGGCCGGCTTTTTTCTGGGAAGTTTCCACGAAAAGGTAAATTCCCGGTTCCAGATTCTGGCATGATGGGCGCAATGATTCCGGACGATGCTCAAATGGTGCAGGAATGAGGTGGGGTTTACCTCATCCATTCCATAAACCCGGGCCACTGCATTGCGATCTCGACCGCGCTTCAAATTTGCGTACCATTTTGACAGTTGTCCAAGGGTCATGATTTCGCAAACTACCCAGACGGGAGGCAACGGTTCATCATATTTGTCAAAGTGACGGATAAAAACTTCGGAACTGCTGCGGAGTGTCTCCCTTAGTGCGTTAACATTTTCAGCATGAGGCCAACTGGCTTTAAAAAGGGTTGGGGTAAGAAGGGCGTGGGGGCCGTAAGAATGGGCAAGATGATAGGCCCAGCGCGTGCGGAGGGAAACCTCGATCCGCTCTATAGCATCCATGATGAGCAGGCGTAACTTTCGATCAAGAATATAATGTTCAAGCACCAGGTTAAATTCAACACCTGGCCTAAAACGATGTGTGGGGTGATCCTGCTCGAATGGGAGCCAATATGCTGCCAAGCGGTAGTAGTTGAGGTGGGAAAGATAACGTCTGGCGCGTTTTAGGTCATCTATCCGCATGCCGCGCGAAATGAGCAAATCGACCTGCTCATCAAACGTTTTCGGGGGCTTTTCAAACCGCATGAGGAGCCCCGACAAAAAAAGTAACCCCCAATGGTGCGCAGATCTTACGGGATGCGTTGGGGGTGTTGTTCATAGTTATTGAATAAATGTTCATACAACATATACCTTCTGTTTTAGTTTTGCAAGCATTTTTTTCATGCGTGTGGAAGTGGGCTTGCTGGTAACATTCAACCCATTACATTGAGCCTTCTCAATATTTCCGTCGCAGCTCCTCCAGCATGACGGCCACATTGGAGTCCCGTGGCTGCCCGGCTAACATCGGTAAAAGCCTCTTCGTCCTGGTCCGCCATGTAAGTTCGAATTTGATGAATGGCTTCCAAAATGTCATTAAGATAGAGACGAAAGTCTCTAGGCATAGGCCACCTCGCGGGTGATGATGGGCTTGAGGCGCGGCTTCAAGGAATCAGCCAACACGAGGTCGACGGGGCGTCCAAGCTGATCCTCAAGGAAGAACTTCAGATCCATATAGTGATCGAAAGTGGGATGAGCCAGTTCGACCAGAATGTCCACGTCGCTCTTGTCGCCGGCGGAACCGCGAAGGACAGAACCGAACAATCCGATGCGTCTCACGGAAAACCGTATTTCGAGGTCTTTCTTTTGTTGCTTGAGAAAATCCAGAATCTCGTCGCTTTTCAACATAATCCGCCTCCTTTCCAGTTCATAACGGCGGCAGTTCGATAAAGGGTACAGCGACCTCCAAAACACTCATGATTTGTGATGAAAATTTCGCTCCCAACAGGACTAAAAGGCTCCTGTCAGGAGATGGGTATGGGATATTTGAGACAATGATTCACGCTGACGCGGCTCATGGCTGATAGCTGATAGCTCATAGCTGATAGCTGATAGCTCATGGTTTATGGATAATTGAAAGACATCTTATTGAAACTCATCGAAAAGTCAATGGAAATCTGGAGATACTCCAGGCTTGAGCCGTCTCCGTATCCAAGTAGGATGTTCCGATCCGGTTTCTTGAGCAGGACGCTGCGTCTATTTCATCCTGCGAAATCTTTTCACGCTTCGCCATACTGCGCCAGCCGCTGGCGGCCTTTGTCGGTCAGGCGGTATTTCTGCAAGCGGCTGTTGGGCTTGTCCGGGATGGTCATTTCGAGGAGGCCCAATTTCACAGCAACTTGCTGGTAATTTTCTCGAAAATGTTTTTCATCTTTAAGCCCCAATTTCTCCTGAATTTCTCCTCTCGTCATTTCCCCGCTCATAATGGTAAGCATCCTTATGACTTCGGGGGTGACTTCGGGGGTGACTTCGGGGGTGGAAGCAGTTATGGCGTGCTGGATCATCCGGAGCATGAAGGCGATGAACGGCGCGGAGTCGGTCAGGCTGGTGCTCTCCTCCAACGCCTGGTAATAATCGGCCTGGTGCTCGAAGACCAGGCTTTCCACCGGGATATCGGCAAACAGGGGATTCCAGCGGGCCAGGATCAGGCTCTGCCACAGCCGTCCCATGCGGCCGTTGCCATCGGCAAAGGGGTGGATGAATTCGAACTCGCAGTGAAAGGCCGAACTGACGATGAGCGGATGTGCATCGGTTGCGGCCAGCCAGCGGAACAGGTCGCCCATCAATTGCGGCACTCTGTTCGCCGGGGGAGCCATGTGGATCACCTGGTTGCCTGCCATCACCCCTACGCCGCCGCATCGGTACATTCCAGCCTCGTCGATCAATCCCGACATCAACACGCGATGCGCTTCCAGAAGGTCCTTTTCCGCCTCGGGTCGCCATGTTTCGAAGCGTTCATAGGCAGCCAGGGCGTTGCGCACCTCCTGCACCTCGCGGGGCGGTGCAACGACCCGCTTGCCCTCGAGAATCGCGGTGATCTGGGCTTCGCTCAACGTGTTGCCCTCAATGGCCAGCGAGCCGCGAATGGTGCGGATACGGTTGATGCGCCGCAGCCGCAGTGCCTTCGACTGGTCGGTGAGCACGGACAGCCGCCCAACGGCCTCGCTGATCTGGGCGACCCGGTTCAGGATCTCCGGTGTGATGGTGTAGGGCGGCTGGTAATCGCTCATGAGACAGCCTCCAAGTTGGCGGACAGTTGCGCCGCCTCCAGGAATTCCATTGCCCGCTTGATGCGGTTGAGCGCGGCGGTCATCGGCTAATCAACCTCCCTTGGGCGCGGGCTGCCTGAATGACATTGCGGTTGGCAGGGAAGTCCGTTTTCCTGAAGGGTCCTGGATCCTGTTGCCCTTTATTACGGGTTTGCCGCGCATCAGGTCTAGATTGATGCCCATCCATTCATTCACAGTCATGATCCTTGGTCCTCCACTAACCTTCGGTTGGATGCCTATGCTTTCTCTGGTCTCTTTGGTGGCGCAGGAGTAGAAGGGATTATACCGCGAAATTGAATCGATATCAATCTCTTAACAGCCGAACCATACGATGGTATTGGCATAATAAAGGGTCTTTCATGCAAACAGGGAAAAAGCCCATGCCAGGCTGAAATGGCTTCTTGTTAAAATGGGTAATTTTGTAACATCTGGCCATATTTTCCCCGTCATCGACATTCATAAATGATAACAATATGTTAATGGCTAATGGCCAGACGCTGTGTTACAAAATGCCCCAAAGACAGGCCTCCTTTCAGAGATACCCTAAATCTCTTTATCCCTTTGATTTTGAATGATAAACCCCTGTTTTGCCTTTCAGGCATGAAGCTTGCTAAAGGGTTATGGGGATAAGCAGTGAATTGTAAAGAGGCATTGAACAGGATATTTGAGGATATGAACACTCAAAAGACCATCCTTATTGCCGAGCCTGCCGAGGCGCTTTATGGAAATCTCGAGGCCTACTCAAGGGCCAAGGGGTTCGCGCTCCTGAAGACCAGCAACCTGAAGGAAACGCTTCTCACCCTTCAGGAACAGCGGGTGGACGTGCTCGTGCTGCATGCTCTCCTCTTGGAGGAAGACTGCGGATTCATCTCCGTTATTAAAGGGATGGAGCGGAATCTCCCCGTTATTGTCTGCGCCGACGTCAATACGGCCGAACTGGAAAGCAAGATCCGCAAACAGGGAATTTTCTACTATCATATCCAGTCGTTTGGAATCGAAGATCTCGAGATGGCCATATCCAATGCCGTCAACGGATTGCCCCATTAGCCCGGAGGTCCAGGACATGACGTTACAGGAAAAGATCGCTTCTCGAAAATTTGTTCTCCTGGGGGAATTCGAACCGCCCAAGGGCGCCGATTTTTCGCCCCTGTTGCAGAACGCCAATAAGGTCAAGGGAAGGGTGGACGCCCTGGTGATTCCCGAGATGGCCAACGCCGTGATGAAGGCGAGTTCCTTGGGCGGGTGCGCCTTTCTGAGAGAGAACGGTTTTGAAACCATTCTCCAGGTCTGCTGCCGGGACAGAAACCGCCTGGCCCTCCAGGCCGATATCCTCTCGGCCGCGGCCCTTGGCATCACGGATATCATGGCCGTCTCCGGGGAAGACATCCGGTATGGCGATCATCCCCAGTCCAGGGAGGTATACGATGTAGATCTGATGCAGCTTCTGGAGATTCTCGGCAGATTCCAGGCAGGCAGGGACATGGCAGGGATCGAACTGTCAGGCGTGCCCCGCTTCTGCATCGGTTCGACCGTCAATGCGGGGGCCATCGGAGGGGCACTGGATATCGAGATCGAAAACCTGCGAAAGATGGTGACGGCGGGGGTTCAATTCACCGTCACAACCCCCGTCTTTGACCTCCACCGGTTCCAGCAGTTCATCAAGCGGATCGATACAGCGAAGCTGGCCGTCATTCCTACGGTCCTCCTCCTGAAATCGGCCGGCATGGCACGCTATATTGATCGAAACATCAAGAGCATTTCCATTCCTCCTGAAATGATAAGGGAGATTCAAAAGGCCCCAGATAAATTAAAACAGTGCATTCAGATCGCCGCTGAACTCATCCATCATCTGAAGGATATGGGGATGGCAGGGGTTATGATCTCAACGGTAGGCTGGGAAGACAGGTTGCCCCAGATCCTGGATGCAATAAGGGCATAGCGGGAGATGTTGCGGATGGAAAAGAGAGAGTCTTATGACCCATACGGGTCGGTCCTGATTGTGGGGGGCGGCATCAGCGGGCTGCAGTCGGCCCTGGATTTGGCTGATTCCGGTTTCCTGGTGCACCTTGTTGAAAAATCCCCTGCCATTGGCGGGGCCATGGCACAACTGGATAAGACCTTCCCCACAAACGACTGTGCCATGTGAATTATCTCGCCGAAACTGGTCGAGGTCGGCCGGCACATAAATATACAACTCCATACCCTCTCGCAGGTTACGGCCATTGAGGGGGATCCGGGGCATTTCAAGGCAACTCTCAAGAGGTCCCCCCGCTACGTCGATATGGACAGGTGCATTGCCTGCGGCCTCTGTGCCGAGAAATGCCCTGCCAAGACCATTGATGAATTCAACGAGGGTCTTTCAAAAAGAAAGGCTGTCTACATACCCTATCCCCAGGCAGTGCCCCTCAAATATGTCATCGATTCGGAGAGGTGCATCTACTTCCAGAAGGGGAAGTGCAGGGCATGCGAGAAATTCTGCCCGGCAGGGGCCATCAACTTTGATGATGCCGAGAAGACAGTGGAAATCCCGGTAGGATCGGTCATTTTGACGGGGGGATTCGAGTCGTTTGACCCCTCTTTATTCGAGACCTACCAGTATTCTCACCTCCCCAACGTCGTAACCAGTATGGAGTTCGAGCGGCTCCTCTCTGCCGGCGGACCTTATAACGGACATCTGATCCGACTTTCCGACGGGGAGCCGGTCAGAAAGCTCGCCTGGCTGCAATGCGTCGGCTCCCGCGAGATCAACCAGTGCGATAACAAGTACTGCTCCTCGGTGTGCTGCATGTATGCCATCAAGGAGGCCCTCATCGCGAAGGAACATATCGGCGCCGGTTTTTCCGGGGCCGTCTTTCACATGGACATTCGGACCCACGGAAAGGACTTTGAAAGATACTATGATCGGGCCCGGGCCCAGGGGATCCGTTTTATCCGATCGAGAATCCACTCTATCAGCAAATTTGATGAGACCGGGACCCTGACCATCGGGTACGTGGAGGAATCGGGGAGGTTTGTAGAAGAAGCGTTTGACATGGTCGTCCTGTCGGTAGGGATGGAGCCGGCGCCGTCTGCTGTGGCCTTGGCCAAGGACCTGGGCATCGCGATCACCGAAAACAACTTTGTGGATACCGACGACTTCTTGCCTGTTCTCACCTCCCGGCCCGGCATTTACGTGGCCGGGGTCCTCCAGGGGTGTAAGGACATCCCCCAGTCTGTTACAGAGGCAAGCGCCGCTGCCTGCGCATCGGCAACCCTCCTATCAGGCGCCCGGGGGCAGCTCATCCAGGAGAAAATATTCCCGAAGGAACAGGACGTGAGGGACCAGACGCCCCGTATCGGCGTATTTGTGTGTCATTGCGGCACCAACATCGGCGGTTTTGCGGATGTCCCCGGCATCGCCGAATACGCAAGGTCGCTCCCCTATGTGACCTACGTGGAGGAGAATCTCTTCACGTGCAGCCAGGATACCCAGGAAAAACTGGTTGAGGTTATCAGAAAGAACGATCTCAACCGCATCGTGGTGGCGGCCTGCACGCCCAAGACCCATGAACCCCTGTTCCAGGAAACCATACGTAATGCCGGCCTGAATGAACACCTCTTTGAAATGGCCAACATACGCAATCAGTGTACGTGGGTCCATTCGGACAACAAGGAGATCGCCACAGAGAAGTCCAAGGACCTCGTGAGGATGGCCGTGGCAAAGGCCGCTCTCCTGGAACCCATCCCTCAACTCAGTGTAGGCGTTGAAAAGTCTGCGCTGGTGGTAGGGGGCGGTGTTGCAGGGATGACCGCTGCCTTGAGCCTGGCTGGCCAGGGATTCCATACCGCCATCGTTGAGAAATCTCCGGTCTTGGGCGGAAATGCCCGGAACATGACCAAGACGTGGAGAGGGAAGGATGTGGGCCAATACCTCTTAAACCTTGTGGGCCGGATCGAGGATCATCCACAGGTTGAGGTCCTGTTGAATGCCGAGGTCACAGATTCTTCCGGGTTTGTCGGGAACTTCGAGACAGAAATCCTTTCCGGTGGGGAGACAAAGGTCATTCGGCACGGCGTCACGATTATTGCCTGCGGCGCACAGGCTGCTGAAACGGACGAATACCTCTGTGGCAGGCATTCGGGGGTGACCAAATGGCACGAACTCGAGCAACATGCCGAGAGGTTGAAGGATGCCGGGACCGTGGTGTTTATCCTTTGTGTGGGGTCGAGAGATGAAAACCGGCCCTACTGCTCAAGGCTCTGCTGCACCGCTTCTATCAGACAGGCCATTGATCTCAAAGACAAAAATCCTCAAATGGATATCTACATACTCTACCGGGACATCCGGACGTACGGCGAGAGAGAAGCCCTGTACCACGAGGCAAGGATGAAGGGGATCCTCTTTATCCGATACGACCTTGAAAACAAGCCTGTTGTCCGAGAGGGGGACAGCGGCCTCGAGGTCCGCGTATTTGACCCTGTCCTTCAAAGGGAGATCCTCATTGCCGCCGATCTTATCAATCTGGCCACGGCCATCGAGCCCTCCGGAAACGAGGCCCTGGCCAGGCGGTTCAAGCTCCCCCTGAACGACGACGGGTTCTTTATGGAGGCCCATGCAAAGCTGCGGCCGGTGGATTTTGCCAATGAAGGCCTTTTCCTCTGCGGCATGGCCCATTACCCGAAACCGATCGATGAGAGCATCTCTCAGGCAATGGCTGCGGCCAGCAGGGCTGCCATCGTTCTCGCCAAGCCCTTGATCAATATCTCTCCCCTCGTCTCCCAGATAGACGCGGATAAGTGCATCGGCTGCGGCCTCTGTGCAACGCTCTGTCGTTTTGGGGCCATTGAGATGGAGGAGATAGAGGGAAAGGGCTTTCGTGCCAGAAATATCCCGGCCTCCTGCAAGGGATGCGGGCTCTGTGCCGCCTCCTGCCCGCAGAAGGCCATTGATATGCTCCACTTCAGGGATCGGCAGATCCTGGCGGCTGTTTCAACAGCCAAGGGAGGGATATAATGGAGGCAGACAACCCGTCCCGCCCGGCGGGACCCAAACCGACAGGGAAGGAAATGGAAGAATTCGAGCCCAAAATAGTCGCCTTCTTGTGCAACTGGTGCGCCTATGCAGCCGCTGATCTTGCAGGTGTATCCCGGCTTCAATACCCTGCGGCCATACGTCCGGTCAGGGTCATGTGCTCTGCAAGGGTGGACCCTGTCTTTATCGTGAAGGCCTTACAGGAGGGGTGGGACGGTATCCTTGTCTCAGGCTGACATATCGGCGATTGCCATTACCAGGATGGTAATGTACAGGCAGAAAGGAAGATCCAGCTCACCCGGGAACTCCTGGAACTTGCCGGCATCGGAAGAGAGAGGCTCCACCTGGCCTGGTGCTCTTCGGCAGAGGGCCAGCGATTTGCAGAGATCGTCCGGGACGTTGCCGGCTCCATCAAGGCCCAGGGCCGCTTTGACCGCGATTCATTTGCACTGGAGCTGGCCGCGGCCGAGTTGACCGCTCAAAGTGAGACCCTGCGGTGGCTGACAGGCAAAGCGGGTTCTCTTATTTCCAACGGCGATGTATACGGCCGGAGGTGGGACGAGGAACGATTGGCGCCCATATTGAAGTCTGCATTGGAGCGGGAATATCATCAAAATCTGATCTATCTTGCGCTGAAGGAAGGCCACGCCTCGGTGAGGGATATCGCCAAACGCACCGGCCTGGATCTGCTCAGGATATCTCGGATGCTCTCAGAAATGGAAAAGACAAATCAGGCCGTCTTTAAGGGGCACCACAACCGGGCGCCTCAATTCGAGGCAGCATAGAAAGGGTCGAGATGACAGCGGGGAAAGAGATAAAAAGCGGATCCGTCATGATTGTCGGTGCGGGCATCGCGGGCATGCAGGCTGCACTGGATCTTGCCAATTCCGGCTACTATGTCCACCTGGTGGAACGGTCGACAAGCATCGGCGGGATGATGGCAAGGCTCGACAAGACCTTCCCGACCAACGACTGCGCCATGTGAGTGATCTCACCGAAACTGGTCGAGGTCGGCCGGCATCTGAACATCAACGTCATCACAAACAGCGAGCTGGAGTCTGTTGAAGGCGATCCGGGCAATTTCTCGGTCACCCTGATTCATCATCCCCGGTATGTGGATCCGGTCAAGTGTACCGGGTGTGGGGAGTGCGCCAAACACTGCCCGGTGACGGCCCTCAATCTTTACAATCTGGGACTGGATGAAAGAAAGGCCGCTTACATAGACTATCCCCAGGCCGTACCCCTTGCCTTTGCCATTGACCCGGATACTTGCATCGGTTGCGGACTGTGTGAGATGATGTGCCTGGCAAAGGCAATCCATTACAGCGATGCCGAGAAAAGAACCCGGCTCAACGTGGGGGCGCTGATCCTCTCTCCCGGCAGCCAGGGGTTTGATCCCTCGGGCCTGGACTTTTTCGGGTACAACCGATTTCCCAATGTGCTGACGAGCGAGGAATTTGAAAGGATACTCAGCGCATCCGGGCCTTACCGGGGACATCTGATGAGGCCGTCGGACAGGGAAGAACCTGAAAAAATAGCGTGGATTCAATGCGTCGGGTCAAGGGATGTCAACCGTTGTGGAAACGGCTATTGCTCGTCGGTCTGCTGCATGTACGCCATCAAAGAGGCCATGATCGCCAAAGAGCATTCTCATATCGATCTTGACTGTGCCATATTCAATATGGACATGAGGACCTTTGGCAAGGATTACGAAAGGTATTACAATCGCGCCAAGGAGGAAAGCAATGTCCGTTTCATCCGATCCCGGGTCCATTCGATTTCAGAGGGCAAAGAGAGCGGCGATCTATTCATAGAATATGTTGATGAGTCAGGAACGCTGCTGGGAGAGACCTTCAATATGGTGGTCCTCTCAGTCGGCCTACAGGTCCCTCAACAGGTGGCCGAGCTTGCCGAGAGGATCGGAGTGGAAACAGACCGGTACCATTTTGCAACCACCGATCCCTTCACCCCGGTGAACAGCCGCAAAGGAGGAATCTACGTGTGCGGCGTGTTCCAGGGGCCAAAAGACATCCCCGGCTCGGTGACCGAGGCCAGCGCTGCCGCGTGCGCTGCCGGAGCGGCCCTGTCCGAGGCAAGGGGCCGGGATACCAAGACGCTCGAGATGCCGGCGGAAACGGACGTAAGCCGTGAGGAACCGAGGATCGGCGTATTCGTGTGCAACTGCGGCATCAACATCGGCGGGGTGGTAGATGTCCCTGCCGTGACCGAATATGCCTCCCGCCTCCCCTTTGTGGTGCTTGCCGACCAGAATCTCTTCACCTGCTCTCAGGACACCCAGGACAAGATGCGCGAGGTCATCAAGCAAAACCGTCTCAACCGGGTGGTGGTGGCCTCGTGTACCCCGCGGACCCATGAACCCCTGTTTCAGGAGACCCTCCAGGCATCCGGGCTCAACAAGTATCTGTTTGAAATGGCCAACATCAGGGACCAGGACTCATGGGTCCACGGAGATGACCCGGAAGGCGCCACCGACACGGCCAAGGACCTGGTCCGCATGGCGGTAGCCCGGGCCGGTCTGCTCAGGCCCCTTCAGGAAAAGAGTATTCCCGTCCACAAGCGGGCCCTGGTGATCGGCGGCGGCGTGGCAGGCATGAATGCGGCATTGGGCCTGGCCGACCAGGGCTTTGAGGTGGTGGTGGTGGAGAAGGGAGCCCAGTTGGGGGGCCTTTCCAGGGACCTGACCACCACCATCGAAGGGGCGGACATCCAGAGATACATCATGGAACTCACGGAACGGGTGACGCAGCACGAACGGATTCAGGTCCTGACCGAATCCCTGATCGTGGGATTCACCGGATTTAAGGGGAATTTTATCACCGAGATCCTGGTAGGCCCCGGCATGTACGAACGGAAGATCGATCACGGGGTGGTGATCCTCGCAACGGGGGCCCGGGAATATACCCCGAAAGAATACCTCTATGGGGAGGACCACCGGGTCATGACCCAGATCGCCCTGGGAAAGCGGCTCGAACTCAAAGGCGCATCCGACCTCAACCGGGTGGTCATGATCCAGTGCGTGGGGTCCCGCAATGAGGAACATCCAAACTGCTCCCGGGTCTGCTGTCAGAGCGCGGTCAAAAACGCCCTCCATATCAAGGAACTCAATCCGGATGCGGACGTCTATATCCTCTACCGCGACATGCGGATGTACGGCCTGCTGGAGGAATATTACACAGAGGCGAGACGCCAGGGCGTCATCTTCTGTCGCTTTGACCAGGAGCATCCGCCCCGTGTCGAGGCGGCCGATGAAGGCCTCCGGGTCACCTTCACGGATCATGTGCTTCAACGGGACATCCAGGTCTGTGCGGACCGGCTGGTACTGAGCGCAGGGATGGTGGCCGAGGATACCGATGAACTGGCCTCCATCCTCAAGCTCCCCAGAAACGACGACGGATATTTTATCGAGGCCCATGTAAAACTGAGGCCGGTGGACCTGGCCAACGAAGGGATCTTCCTGTGCGGGACCGCCCATGGCCCCAAGCTCATATCGGAGGCCATCTCCCAGGCCCTGGCAGCGGCATCGAGGGCCGCCACCTTCCTGTCTCAGGCCGAGATCCGCCTCTCTGCCGTCACCGCCAGGGTAGACCCGGAACGATGCGCGGCATGTCTGGTCTGCGTCAGGGCCTGTCCCTTCGGGGTCCCCCGGATCAACGCCGATGGTGTCAGCGAGATCGATGAGGCCCTGTGTCACGGCTGCGGGATCTGCGCGGCCGAATGCCCGGCCAAGGCCATCGAACTGAGCTGGTATGAAGACGACCAGATCATGAGCAAGGTGGATGCCCTGCTGGAAGGGGCGATCTGAGTTTATTGGGTTGGTTGAGTTTGTTGAGTTTGTTGGGTTTGTTGGGTTTGTTGGGTTCGTTGGGTTTGTTGGGTTTGTTGGGTTTTATCGCGTTATGGGTTGCGGGTTTTGGGTCGCGGGTTTCTGACTACTGACCCCTGACTACTGAATGACAGCGAAGCGAATGACCACTGAATGACCACTGATTCTTGGAAGGAGTCTTTGCATGGAAGCGTTTCATCCGATAATTGTCGCCTTCTGCTGCAGCTTTTGAGGATACACCGCCGCGGACCTGGCAGGTTCGATGCGTCTCAGGTATCCGGACACGATCCGAATCATCCGGGTGCCCTGCACCGGAAAGGTGGATGTCATCCACATCCTTCGGGCATTTGAAAAGGGGGCGGACGGGGTCTATGTGGTGGGCTGCCTGGAGGGGGAGTGCCGGTTCGAGAACGGCAACCTGAGGGCGCGCAGGCGTGTGGAGCAGGCCAAGACCATTCTCGATGCCGTCGGCGTCGGCGGCGACAGAGTAAAGATGTTCAACCTCTCCTCCGGGGAAGGGACCCGGTTTGCAGAGTATGCCGTGGAGATGACTGAAAAGATTAAAGAGATGGGGCCCAACCCGATCAAAACCGCCATGCAACGGCAGGCGGCGTAAGGGGAAGGAGGAGTGATCCTATGATTGTCGCAGCGAAAAAGCCGATTGAGGAAATCATCGAAATGGTGAAGGGGTTCAATAAGATCCTGATTGCAGGGTGCAATGAGTGTGTGACCGTGTGCGAGTCCGGAGGCAAAAAGGAGGTCGGCATCCTGGCATCGGCCCTGCGCATGTATTTCATGAACCAGGGGAAGAAGATGGACATAGACGAGATTACACTGGAAAGGCAGTGCGATCACGAATACTTGGAGGAGCTTCGGAACACCATCGATCAGTACGGTGCCGTCCTTTCCCTGGCCTGCGGCGTGGGTGTCCAGTTCATGGCCGAGACATACTTCCGGACCCCTGTTTTCCCGGGCGTCAACACCTGTTTCATGGGAGTGACTGAAGAGAGGGGCGTCTGGAGCGAGCGCTGCCAGGGGTGTGGAGAGTGTATCCTTGGCAGGACCGCCGGCATCTGTCCCATATCCCGGTGTGCCAAGCGTATCCTGAACGGTCCCTGCGGCGGGTCTACCAAGGGAAAATGCGAAATCAGCAAGGACCTGGACTGCGCCTGGCAACTCATCATCGATCGGCTGAAGGAACTGGGCCGCTTTGATGAATATGAACAGATCGCCCCGATCAAGGACTGGTCAACGGAACGGGCCGGGGGCCCCAGGAGGGTGGTGAGGGAGGACGTGAGACAATGAGCGTAAAGACACCGAGCAGGCTTCAAAAGATCCTGGATTCCGGTCAATTGGCGGTCACGTCGGAATGCGGCCCCCCAAGGGGGAGCGACCCCGAAGCAATCACGAAAAAGGCCGAGATGATCAGGGATTATGTAGACGCCATCAACATTACGGACAATCAGACCAGCGTGACCCGTCTCTGCAGTCTCGCTGCATGCATCCACCTTAAACAGATGGGGCTTGAGCCGACCCTGCAGATGGTGGTCCGGGACCGAAACCGAATCGCCCTTCAGAGCGATATCCTGGGCGCCGCATCCTTTGATATTTACAATATCCTATGCCTCTCAGGGGACCACCAGACCTTCGGGGATTGCCCCCAGGGACAGAATGTCTTTGACATAGACTCCATGCAATTGATCCAGACTGTGAGACTCATGCGGGATGAAGGCAAGTTTTTAGGGGGAGACGACATCAAAAGACCGCCTCAGATGTTCGTGGGCGCGGCCGCCAACCCCTTTGCCGATCCTTTTGAGATCCGGGTCCCCCGTCTGGCCAAAAAGATTGCGGCCGGGGCTGAATTCATTCAGACCCAGTGCATCTACAATGTGGACAAATTCGAGCTCTGGATGCGGATGGCCCGCGACCGGGGGCTCCATGAAAAGATCTATATCCTCGCAGGGGTGACCCCTTTTAAATCCGCCGGCATGGCCAAATATATGAAGAACCGCGTTCCGGGGATGGATGTGCCGGACGAAGTGGTCAAGCGGATGGCCGGCGTGCCCAAGGAGAAACAGCCTGACGAGGGCATTGACATCTGCGTGGAGACCATCCAGCGGTTAAAGGAATGCGAGGGCGTCCGGGGCTTTCATGTCATGGCCATCGAGTGGGAAGAAAAGGTCCCGGAGATCGTGGAGCGGAGCGGCCTCTATCCGAGACCAAGGGATTGACGATTGACGATTGACGATTGACGATTTAAGATGTTTGATGCCTGAACACTGAAGCCCGGAACCCCTTGGAATTGACAATTGGCGCCATTTGCCCAAAGTCCAAGGTCCCAAGACCATGGTCCAGTAGGCAGTAAGCAGAAGACAGTTGCAACCGAGGGGCAATAAATGACGGCGAAGCCAAATGACTACTGACTAATGACCAATGACCACTGACTGAGAAAGGAGGGTTGGATATGGATAAGAAATATATTCTGGTGGTAGACGATGATCCGGATCTGGTGGAGACGGTTTCCATGATGCTGGAAAGCAAGGGGTGTGAGGTGGGACAGGCCTATGACGGCATCGAGGGGGAAGAATCCATTAAGGAGAGGCGGCCGGATCTGGTAATTTTAGATGTCATGATGCCCCGTAAAGACGGGTATGTCCTCTGTGCGGAACTGAAGGCGAACGAGGCCACGCGGGATATCCCGGTCGTGCTCCTCACCGCGGTCGGCGAGGCGGTCCCCACGACCACTTATACCCATGCCGACGGCATGTCCACAGAGGCAGACGACTACATTGCCAAGCCGATCGATACCGAGGGTCTCTGGAAGGTCGTGACCGCCCTCCTGTAGGCGATGGAGAGACAGAGGCGACCATCCTTGCCATCCTGTTCTGTAAGCCGGTCAGGGTCGGGAGGGTGTCAGCGTTGCGGGAAACACTCAAGAGGGCTGACGGTCTGACGGCAAGCAGGTCTTCGGACCGAGGTCCGACTCGCCTTGAATGGGCGAAGGTTTTTCCATGCCAATCCCTGAAAAACTGGGCGGATTCAAGGTCCTGAAAGACGTGGCGAGGATGTCGCTGGTCTCTCCCAGGGGGGCCGGGGATTTCCCCTCGCGGGTCTTCCGTGTCCTTGCCGACCAAAAAATCAATCTCCCCTATGCGACCTGCGTCTTCGACGGCCATGCCTGGGGCCTTACCATCGTGGTCGAGGCCGGAGATTTGGTCAGGACATCGGCCGCACTCGAAACGGCTTTCCAGAAAAGACCGGCCCTTCAACCCGGGGGCGCGATCCTTTCCCTCTTTCCCCACCGGAAAAACCCGGAGATCACCCGCGCCCTCTTCGAGGCGTTCGGCCGGGAGGGCGTAACACCCGATGCTCTGGCCAGTTCGCCCTCTGCCATCTCTGTCGTCCTTGACGAAGGCATCCTTAACACGGCCAGCAGCGCCCTGTTCGGACCATTCACCTTCAGCGCCTACCGCACCCCAGCCGACTGGAAACTGGCCCAGAAGGGAAAAGAACAGCTCTACAAAGAGGTGGTTGCCTCTTACCAGGAGAAGCGGCCAAAGGTCTACGGACTCGATTATCAGGACCAGCAGGCGTTTCTTCAGGTGAAATTGGATAAGAGACACCTCTCCAGTTTGGGGCCTTCCTTCAGTCGATTGACCCGGCCCGGACTGCACCTGACCTTCCTGGCCACAAGCCCGTGCGAAGAAGGAGACCAGGAGCAGATCTCTTTCTGCCTGCCACTGTCCGAGGACGATCTCTTCAAACAGACGTTGCGCGAAACGGCTCCCCATGGGGATTTAAGGAGCCTCGCACCGGCAGTCGCCTTCTCCATGAACGGCCCCCACTTCGGCGATCGCTACGGCATTGTCAGCGAACTTCTCATGGCGTTTGAGACCGGCCATGTGGATCTCCTGGGCCTGAGCTGCACCATCGCATCCATCACCGGGGTCGTCCCCTCGGCCCGGTTGACAGCCGCCATCGAGGCCATCCGGGGCCGGTTCGATATCCCCTCCATCATCGAGAGAACCTGACAATTCTGAAGCGACCCTCGCGGATCCCTCCTCTTGACTTTGCCCAACAACCTGTCATCATGAGAACTAGAGTGACATCAGGCTTATTAAGCTGGAGTTCCGAAAGGAGCATATCCGTGACCTGGCCCACAGATCGAGCCAACCATCTCCCCCTTACCTGAATCCCTCAATTCTCATTTGACTTTTTACACAATCTGCGCTTTAAGAGGGTGGGCTTAGAAAGGTCACTAAAGCAGCAGAGGAGGTCTTTCCATGGGCAACAATCAGTCGAGTCAGGAGACGGAGGTGGTGGTGAATGCGCTTCGCCCCTACGGAACGTCCATTTTTACGGAGATGACCGTGCTCGCCAATGCCCATGGCGCCGTGAATCTCTCCCAGGGCTTCCCGGATGCGGACGGCCCCGAGGAGATCCGTCAAAGGGCGGCAGAGGCCATCTTGAGGGGGCCCAACCAGTATGCGCTTTCTTCGGGTATTCCGTCGCTACGGGAGGCGGTGGCTCGAAAGATGAAGCGATTCTACGGCCTGACAGTGGACCCGGATACCGAGGTCACGGTCACATCCGGCGCTACCGAGGGCCTGTGCGCCACCCTGCTGGGCATCCTGGAACCGGATGACGAGGTGATCCTCATCGAGCCCGCCTACGACACCTACGCGCCCATCTCAGCCCTTGCTCATGCACGCATACGCTATGTGTCGCTCGAAGGGGATACCTTCCAGCTTCCCAGGGAGAAGCTGGCGGAGACCTTTTCTCTGCGGACAAAGGCCATCCTCATCAACAACCCCCAGAACCCCTGCTGCAAGGTCTTTACACGGGAGGAACTGGCCTTTATCGGCGATCTATGCCAACAATACAACGCCTATGCCATCGGCGATGAGGTCTATGAGCATCTGGTGTATGACGGGAAAAAACATGTCACGCTTCTCTCCATCCCTTCCCTTCGGGAGAGGGCCTTTGTAGTCTCCTCTACGGCCAAGACCTTTTCCATGACCGGGTGGAAGATAGGGTACGTTATCGCGCCGAAGGCACTTTCAAAGGCGGTGCGTATGAGCCATCAGTTCATCGTCTTCTGCGGGCAATCTGCCCTTCAGGAGGCCATGGCGTATGCCATGGATTTTCCCGACAGCTACTACACGCAGCTCCTTTGCGATTATACTCGCAGGCGGGACCTCTTGACCCGGGCCTTGAGGGAACTGGGTTTCAGGGTTTTCCAACCCGATGGAACCTATTATGTGGTGGCAGATATCACCCCGCTCGGCTTCGATGACGATCTGGCATTCTGCCGCATGCTCCCTGAAAAGGCAGGCGTCGCCGCCATCCCCTGCTCGGTCTTCTGGAAAGACCGACACAGCGGGAGGCATCTGATTCGATTCTGCTTTGCAAAAAAAGAGGAGACCCTGCATGAGGGCATAGACAGACTGCGGAGATGGCTCAAATGAAGATAGCTGCAGCTCAGATGGACATTATCTGGCACGACCGGGATGCCAACCATGACAAGGCCCGCCGAATGGCTGCCGCAGCCAAAAAGGCGGGGGCAGACCTGATAGTCTTCCCCGAGATGGCTGCCACCGGCTTTTCCATGGATACCTCTGTAACGGCCGAACCTATGGACGGTCCTACCCCTACCCTGTTTCGCGGCCTGGCCAAAGATCTCCAAATGGCGGTTGTGGGAGGGTTTGTGCTTGAAAGGGAAGAGGGCCGTCCCCAGAACGTCTCCCTGGCAGTGGACCGGAAGGGCGTTGATCTGGCCCTCTATGCCAAGATCCACCCGATCGGCCTCCTCCACGAAGATCAGCACTATGATCCCGGAGATCGCACGGTCTCTTTTCATCTGGGCGACATGGAGGCCGCGTGTCTCATCTGTTATGATCTCCGTTTCCCGGAGGTATTCCGAACACTGGCAGACCAGTGCAGTCTCATCCTGGTGATTGCATCCTGGCCGGCCGTGCGTCAGCGCCACTGGGACATCCTTCTGCCGGCCCGCGCCGTGGAAAACCAAGTTTATGTGGTGGGGGTAAACCGTGTGGGAGAGGGAGGCAGCCACCTTTTTACGGGTGGATCCGCCATCATAGATCCCGCAGGAGAAATCATTGCCCATGGCGGCGGCAGTGAAAGCCTTGTTGTCGGAGAAATCGATCCTCAACGCGTGAAACAGGTTCGGTCGGACATGCCGTTTCTGAAAGACCGGAGATCGCATTACTTTCATAAAACAGGGGCATGAGACAGGGCTGCGATCTGAACCGGATTCCGTGTCGGCATCACGGGTGAAAAAGATCCCTTTTTGAGAGACTCAACCGGCTCAAGGCGGCAAAATCGAATTCCGTAGAGGGAATGTACGGGAACTTCTATGGGAGGCTATGGCTCTGAGAACAAGATGATGGGTCATGGTGCCCCCGGCGCGACTCGAACGCACGGCACCCAGATTAGGAATCTGGTGCTCTATCCACCTGAGCTACGGGGGCATGTGGTTATTTAATACGATAATCGACGTGAATGTCAAATGATTTCATGGTCAAGAAATTGTTTTTTTGCCATCTCTGTTGGAGCGTCAATGGATTGACCAGGAGCCGGATCGCCACCCGCTCACAGAGGGTCTCAACGGAACCGGTTTCAACACACAAAAAAAGCCCGCCCCCTGTCTGAATTTCAACGGGTCAGACATTCCCGATCTTGCCATAAAAAACGGCCATTATTTCCAGGTGATACGCGGGGGCCTTCGGCGCGGGATGAGGCGATATCTGAATCTGGGATAACCGATCATGACCGCCCCGTATGCGAGGTGATCGGAAGGGAGCCCTAATGCCCCGAACAGAGGGGGATAGGCATTGACCGCTTTAAAGAAGTAGCCGGCCCAACAGGCCCCGAGACCCA
Source organism: uncultured Desulfobacteraceae bacterium (assembly GCA_964409475.1). Lineage (GTDB taxonomy): Bacteria > Desulfobacterota > DSM-4660 > Desulfatiglandales > Desulfatiglandaceae > AUK324. Next base: position 19,583 of record CAYPDL010000046.1, read on the forward strand.
TGCTGGCCGCATAGAGATTTAGGTGACTCATGGCCAGGGTGCAGTCCTCAGTGCTGAAAGGCCAGTTTTTGTCTGCGTGGGCCACGATGACATGGGGCGCCCCCCTGCAGATGCGGTCATACCCTTCATCCCAGGAGGCGACGACCCGAGGGAGGCCCATTGTCTCTGCCTCCTGAGGCGCGCTCCGAATAACCTGGCGGACCCATTCCACCACCATGCCGGCCAGACGCCGAACCTCAGAAGGATCCTCTACCACGCTCCAGTGCCAGGGCTGCCGGTTTTTGGCCGATGGGGCAGAACATGCAATCTCCACAAGCTTTTCCAGGACCGGCCGCGGCACCCGCTTTTCCTTGAATGTCCGGATAGACCGTCTTCCGCACAAAAGCTGTTCCGCCTGATCCGGCGTCACATTCAATTCCTTGGTGATGGCCCTGCACTCGTCCGGGCCAAGCCAGTCAAGGCTCAGGGCGCCCTCGGGACAGACCGCGACGCAGTGTCCGCACCTCAGGCAGATCTCTTCAAAATCAGCAGTGGGCTTAGGGTACCCGCTCTCTGCATCCATCTCAATGATCCGTCCCGGGCACTCGGCCGCACAGATCGCGTCCTGATTACACTTCGTCTGATCCACAGTCATAAAAGCCAAAGTTTATGCCTCCTTAGGAGCGCTCGGTGAACGTCGGTCCACAACAGGGCGTTGCCTCTCGATGTGCTGGTTCATCAGGGATATGCGTAAAAACTCTCCAGGGTTCTCATGGGAGACCTGGTCCGGAGGGGTGGAATCGCGGCTGGAAAGCCGCTCTCACAGAATCCAGGGGATAACCTCTGAACCTCTGAACCTTGAGCCTTATGCCTTGCGCCTTGAACCTTGAACCTCCAACCCCATCTGTCACACGATATGGGACGTGCTGACTTTCCGGAAATGATACCCGTAAACCGCGAGGGTGATGGCCAACGGCAGCAACCCGGGACGTTTGAAAAGTGTCCACCACAACAGCCCCCAGTATTGGAACCGTTCGCTGCCGATAATCCCGAGGCGGATGTTGGACCGGAAGAAGGCAAGGATGCTCTGCCGGTTGAGCGGGATTTCGATCTTTGGCGCCTTGTATTCTCTTAAAAATGTCCTCACCCTCCTATAGTAGTATTTCCGGGAATATATATGGAGCATGATCTTCTTGTATCCATCGCGTAACGTATCCAGATCCATTCGGGTGATAAAATTTGTTGTGCCATCGACATTATCCCCCGACATATGACCGAGGAGCCTGCCCTCCTGCTTCAAGCGCTCATAGAGTCTGGTGCCTGCCGGGGCCTGGAGCAGGCCGACCATGGCCGTCACGATGCCGCTCTTTTGAATAAAGTCAATCTGCCGTTGAAAAATAGACTGGGTGTCGTTGTCGAACCCTACGATAAATCCCCCCTGCACCTGGAGTCCCGCCCGCTGGATGCGTTTGACCGTATCGACCAGGTCTCTGTTTTTGTTCTGCTTTTTGTTGCATTCCGCCAGGCTTCCCTCATCCGGGGTCTCGATCCCGATGAATACCGTATCAAAGCCTGCCTCGACCATCATCTCCATCAACTGTACATCATCGGCCAGATTGACAGAGGCCTCCGTGTTGAAATGCATGCCTCGCTTCCCTTTTCGCCACTCGATCAATGCGGGCAGGAGTTGTTTCTTGAGATACCCCTTGTTGCCGATGAAATTGTCGTCCACAAAAAAGATCTGCCCGTTCCATCCCAGGCCATACATGGCGTCCAGTTCCGCAATTATCTGGTCGGCCCGCTTGATGCGGGGCTTGTGTCCGAACAGGGCGGTCACATTGCAGAATTCGCAGTCAAACGGACACCCCCTGGAAAACTGGATGCTCATGGAGGCATATCGTTTCATATCCGCCAGTTTCCACATGGGGGCAGGCGTCTCCCCGATATCGCAGAATTCCGTTGTCCTGTAGATCCGCCGGGGAACCCCCTGCGAAAAATCTGCCAAAAAGGAAGGCAGCGTCAGTTCGGCCTCATTGAGCACAAAGTGATCCACCTGATCGAATTCCTCGTACTCGCTGGTGAAAAGGGGCCCCCCGGCCACGACCCTGACGCCCGCCTCCCTGCACCGCGCGATGATCTGACGGGCCGAGCGCCGTTGAACGGACATCCCGCTGATAAAGGCCATATCCGCCCATTCCAGATCCTTTTCAGAGACTGCTGTCACATTCATATCCATAAGGCGTAGGGTCCAGTCCTTGGGCAGCATCGCGCCTATTGTGAGCAGACCGAGCGGAGGGAACGCGGCCTTTTTATGGATGAACTTAAGTGCATGCTTAAAACTCCAGAACGTGTCAGGAAATTCGGGGTAGATAAGAAGTGCTTTCAATGGGTTTCCTCCACATTAAAGTCAATCGTTCTGAAAGGTCCGGATGCCGGCCCCTTTTTTGTTCAACCAAACCTGACCAGCCACAAGCGCCCCCTTGGTTCAAGGAATGTCTTCATAATAGTCGGTTCTACTCCAAATTTCAACAACCGAAACAAGCTTCGGAAACTTCTTTCCTGCGCCGAACTTTGATTCAAGCACGCACCCTTGAAAGCTGCCTCTCCCTCTCATGTTGAGCTGCTAATCTGTTAAGCCTTACAGGGCCTTGTCAGTCATATCAGGCAAGTTGACAGGGGGGCATGGTGAATCGCAAGGCGCGCCATGCCCGTATCAGGTTCAACTAACTGTTATTTCAGGCTAATATTAGAAACGCTTCACTATGGGATTGCAGAGGGAGAAGGGAATGGGGGCCACGACCAACGATTCCCTTATCCCCCTGTAGACGTGGCGATCTTGCTCCAATGGGTGCATGTTTACATTGACATCTGCCATGCTCTGTTTTAATGAATACCCAATGTTTAAATAAGAAAATGGAGGGAGAAACATGAAGGTCAAAAATTGGCTGATTTCCGGATGTGTGCTTTACACCCTTTCCGTGCTTTTCTTCCCCGGATTCGGGCTCGCGGGAGGGAAAAAGGTCTACACCCTGGAAGAGGCTGTCAAGGAGGCGTTGGCCAATAACTGGAAACTCAAGGCAAAGGAGGAAAGGGTCAATCAGGCCGCCTATGTCAAGAATCAGGCCAGGGCCGAATTCCTGCCCAAATTGAGTACATCATACGGCTATGCCAGGTACGGGTCGCTTAGGACGAGTGAAATTCAGGGAAGGGCCTATGAGATTGGCAGCTTGAATAATTATGAGTGGAGAGGGACCATCACACAGCCTATCTTTACAGGATTTGCCCTGACCAGCGCCTACAGGCTTGCCGAACTGGGGATCGATCAGTCCGACCTGGAGGTTGAATTGCAGAAACTGGACCTCGCCCTCAAGGTTAAAGAGGCCTACTTCAACATCCTTACCGCAGATATGGCCGTGGAAACCACCCAGAAGGCGTTCGAGGCATTGGAGTCCCATGCCGATGTAGCGCGCAATTTCTACAAGGTGGGAATGATCCCGATAAACGACCTGCTGCAGTCTGAGGTAGAGGCCGGCAATGCCAAACACAATCTGGTAAAGGCCCAGAATGACGCCCAATTGGCCCGCGCCAATTTCAATGCCGTCCTGTCCAGGCCTGTCAGCGCCGAGGTGGATGTGGTTGATATCAAGGTCCATCAACCCCGGGCCGGGGATTTTCAGGAATATCTTGAAACGGCGCTCAGGAACCGGCCGGAGATAAAGATCATCGAAAACAATCTACTCCAGACAGACCAGAAAATCGTATACACCGAGAGCAAAAACTACCCCGAGGTCGCTTTCAGGTGGGATTATATTAAGGAAGGCGACACCCCGTCCGTGTCCGGAGGGGGTGGACTCGAAGAGAGCAACTGGGAGGCCAGCGTCGGGTTGACCTGGACCTTCTGGGAATGGGGAAAGACCTATTATGCGGTCAAGCAACAGGAAAGCGTCAAGAACGAGCTGTTGAAAACCAAGATGGAACTGCAAGAAAACATTGAGTTTCAGATCAAGGATGCGGTGCTGAACATACAGACAGCGGAGGCGAACATCCCGATTACGCGCAAGGCGGTCGAACAGGGAGAAGAAAATCTGCGGGTGAGCCAGGAACGGTACAAGGCCCAGGTAACCACTTCTACAGAGGTGCTGGATGCCCAGAGATATCTGACCAGTGCAAGGGTCTTTCACTTTAACGCCCTCTTTCAGTACCATTTGGCCAGAGCCAACCTGCAGAGGGCTATGGGCGAGTATTGACGTCTGAGACGATTGCCACAGCCCTGGATCCGTTGGACCGTTGAGCTTTATGGCCGCCAGGCGTCTGACAGCAAACGGCCGGTGACAACTCATGATTCAACTGTTTCATCTGTCCAAGAAATTCGGTCCCAACATTGCCCTGAATAATATCGACCTGAGAATCGGCAAAGGCGAATTTGTCTTCGTTACCGGACCGAGCGGAGCAGGAAAGACAACGCTCCTCAGGCTGATCTTCGGGGCCGAAAAACCGGCCACCGGCCACATCCTTATCAACGCCATCAACCTCAACAGGATCAGCAGGCCCAATCTTGATCTTCTGCGCCGGAAGATCGGATTTGTGTTTCAGGATTTCAAGCTGCTGTCCAATAAAACGGTCTTTGAAAACGTGGCCGTTGCCCTGGAAGTGACGGGCCTGCGACCCAAAATTGTCAAAAAGAAGACCCATCAGACACTCAGACTGGTCGGTCTGGCCGAAAAGGAAAAGACCTACCCCCTTTCCTTGTCCGGAGGAGAACAACAGAGGGTCGCCATTGCACGGGCCATCGTAAAGGATCCCCTGATTCTCCTGGCCGATGAACCGACCGGGAACCTGGATCCGGATCTGACACGGGAAATCATGGCGCTATTCAAAGGCATCCATCAGAGGGGAACCACTGTCGTTATTGCCACTCACAGTCGCGAGTTGCTGGAGGGCACAGACTGCAGGACCATTGTGTTAAATCGAGGAAAGATCTCCGGGGACACATATTGATAGGGCTAAGGTTTTATTTTCTAAGGCAGGCGCTCATGAATATGAGAAGGAACCTGACCGTTCATATTCTGAGCCTGGGTACAATCGTTGCGTCTCTGTTGATTTTAGGTGCATTTCTGCTCCTTTTCGGCAACCTCAACAACTGGCTGCGGCAATGGGGAAGCGCCCTCTCAATGTCGGTTTATCTAAAAGATGGAATCAGTGCATACAAAAGGGATAAGATCGATTCCTTTATCAGGAGTCTGCCCGGAGCCCAAATCAGGCGATTCATCTCCAAAGAAGAGGCAATGGATGATTTGAAGGCCGCTTTGGGAGAGGAGGCCGGGTTTCTGGAACGGCTGGCTCACAACCCGCTCCCGGCATCCTATGAGGTTGTATTCGAAAATAAGGGGACCGACGACATCCATCCTGAAAAAATAAAAGGGCAACTGGAGGCGTTGGACGGCGTAGAAGAGGTGCAGCACAGCAGACAATGGCTGAAGAGACTAGAGGGGTTCCTTTATATCGTCAGACTCATTGGTTACATCATAGGCGGCCTGTTATGCCTATGCGTCGTCTTCATCGTCACCAATACCATCAAACTGACGATCTATTCGCGCAGGGATGAGATCGAGATACTCAAACTAGTAGGGGCCACAGACTGGTTTGTCAAGCTGCCTTTCCTGTTGGAAGGGATGATACAGGGCATCCTGGGGGGGGGCATGGCAATCCTGGCGCTTTTTTTGGGCTATCTCGCTTTTTCTTCAAAAGAGATTTATCTCATAGGACCTGCTCCCCTTGAATTTGTCTTCCTGCCGGTAGAATACATGGTCTTGGCCTTTTCCTTGAGCATGGTCTTGGGGATCATCGGTAGTTTTATCGCTATCGGCCGCTTTTTTTGACGATGATGAAACAGATCCGTTTATCATGGGGAAACCATCTGATCTTATCCAGCCTCATATTCGGGTTTGCCGTCCTGACAGTGCCCGCCCATGCCCATGCAGAACCCGTATCTGGGCCGAGTCAGGAGGAGATAAGAAAAATTGAGAGTAAACTTTCAAGCGAAAGGGAACAACTCAGAAAACTGGACTCCAGGGAGAAGGATCTATTAGGCGGACTGGCCCGTATCGAGCAGGAGGTAACAGAAAAGAGAGGTGCGATCAATGACCTGAATCTAAAGATTCGTCATGCCAGCGCCGAAGTCGACGCACTGAGGCGGAATCTGTTGCATTTGAAGCAGTTGTCAATGGAGGCCCAGAACAAGATTTCAAAAAAGATCGTGGAATTCTATAAGCATGCGAGGATCGGATTTGTGAAGGCCTTGACGGATGTGACGGATATCACCGACTTTTTGCGGCGGGTCAAATATTTTAGCGTCGTCATGTCACAAGACAGAACCGCTCTGATCAGGGCCGCAGAACAGGCACAGGCCCGCCAGACCGATATCTCCAAGACCGAAGCCAGTCTGAACGAAATCAAGGATGCCAACAGAAAAGAGGAGGCGCGCCTGATGTCGCTGAAGAAGGAGCTTGAGGAAAAGGTCCTTCTTCTGGTAAACATACACCAGGAAAAGAAATTCTACGAAACAGCCGTTCAGGAATTGGAGACTGCCGCAGAAGGCCTGAAGCAGACCCTCATTGATATTGAAAAAAAGGACACCTATGAAACAAATCGACCTTGTCATTTTGAGGATTTTAAGGGTAAACTCCCTTACCCGATGAAGGGAAGGGTCCTGATAGGTCAAGGGATCCCCAAACCAGCCAGACCGGGAACGTACAAAGGTATCATTATTGAAGGACCCCCGATTTCGGAAGTAACAGCCATTTTTCCGGGAAAGGTCGCCTTTTCGGGAAGCCTGAAAGGCTATGGCGAGTTGGTCATTATCAATCACGGCTCCCGTTTTTTTACTGTGTCCGCCCACCTGTCAGCAAGAAATAAGATCGAAGGAGAGGTCATACAGGAGGGAGAGGTGGTCGGCCGGGTTGGAGGAAATGGCGTTTCGAGGGGGGGGAGCCTCTATTTTGAAATCAGGAGGGCGGGAAAAGGCCTGAACCCTCTGGAATGGTTGAGAACCCAATAACGTCGATGACTTAAAAAATAATGACACTACCAAGGAGTAAAGCATGTTAATCCCCAGAAGAAAACAGATTGCAAATATAGCATTGATATGCCTTTTTGTCGGAGGTCTCCTGTTTTTCAACAGCAACGGCTCAAATGTCGAAGCTGATACGAAAGATGTGTACAAACAAATTGAGATCTTTACTGAAGTGCTCAGACAAGTGGAGAAAAACTATGTCGAGCCGCAGGATTCTCAAAAGCTGATTTACGGGGCCATAAAGGGGATGGTTCAAAGCCTGGATCCTCACTCATCATTCATGACAAAGGAAGAATATGACGAATTGATGACGGAAACCAAAGGAAGTTTTTCCGGAATCGGGATAGAAATTACGGTCAGGGACAAGATTTTGACCGTTGTCTCCCCTATTGAAGGGACACCGGCCTATGAGGCGGGGATTAAGGCGGGAGATAAAATTATTATGGTGGAGGGTCAGTCCACACAGGATATGAGCCTCATCGACGCGGTAAAGAAGATCCGAGGACCTGAAGGGAGCAAAATCAACTTAACCATCGCACGCGAAGGGATAGATAAGCCACTGGAGTTCTCTATTACAAGGGGGATGATTCCTCTTAAGAGCGTCAGGGAATACTCCCTTGAACCGGGGATCGGATACGTCCGTATCTCGAATTTCCAGAGCAACACAGCAGACGATCTCTCCTCTGCCCTCGATGAACTCGAAAAAGACGGAACGTTAAAGGGCCTGGTCATTGATCTCAGAAACAATCCCGGGGGTCTCCTCTCCCAGGCCATAGATGTCTCCGATCTCTTCCTCGATTCGGGTGTCATTGTCAGCACCAAAGGGAGAGAAAATGCCCACAACATTCAGGCCACTGCCCACAAGGACAAAAAGCAACGAAACTACCCCATTATTGTCCTGGTCAATGGGGGAAGCGCCAGTGCTGCAGAGATTGTGGCAGGGGCCTTGCAAGACAATAAAAAGGCCATCATCCTGGGGACCCGGACATTTGGGAAAGGCTCGGTCCAATCGATTCTGCCCCTCTCTGATGGTTCCGGTCTGCGCCTGACGACCGCCCGGTATTACACACCAAGCGGCAAATCGATTCAGTCAAGCGGGATCACGCCGGATATCGAAATCCCCTTTTTGACCCCCGATGAAAAACCGGAGAAAACAGCTCCACATTTTATCCGAGAAGAAAACCTGCGGGGGCACATCCCCGTGCAAACGGACAATTCCACGAAGACACCAGAAGAGGGATCAAACCAGGAAAAGGATGAAAAGGTCAAGATGCTTCTTCAAAAGGACAACCAGGTCCGTCAGGCCTTACAGCTTTTAAAAAGCTGGAGCGTTTTCTCAAAAATCCAGGCCGGATCCTGACAATCGATTCTGGAGCAGGTAACAAGAGGGAAGCGAAAGGAGACGGTTTTCAGAGGCCTCTGAACGGCTGACTGGGCCATGTGTGAATGAAAAAGAAGCGCCTTTTTCTCTTTTTCCTGCTGCCAGCATTATTTCTTTGTTCCATCCTGGTCGGCATATATGTGTTCATTGAATTTACAGGCATCACGGTTTCTCCGACAGGCTCCGGGGAAGATCACCCGGCCATACATGATGGGCTGGGCGTAAAAAGGGATACAGGTGCCACCCACAGGCCAGGGCCCGGAAGGGGTGTTCGGAGGGAACGACCTCGGCCCAAGGTTGCCATTATTATTGATGATCTGGGTCAACATCACGACCTGGACCTCTTACTCATCAAATTGGATCTGCCGCTCAGCCTTGCAATCCTTCCGTGTGCCCCCTTTACAGATGTCATGGTGCGAGAAGCAACCAGGACAGGACGGGAGATCCTTTTGCACCAGCCCATGGAACCCAAGGACTATCCATGCGTGAAACCAGGTCCGGGAGCGCTGCTCCTTTCGATGAATGACCATGAAATTAGGGAGATTCTGGATAGGAACCTGCGCCAGGTTTCCGGTGCACGAGGGGTAAACAACCATATGGGATCGTCATTCACGGAAAGCCGAGAAAAAATATCGCTGGTTCTCCGAGAATTAAAGAGAAGGGGCCTTTTCTTTATTGACAGCCGCACCACAAAGGAAACCGTCGGCTTTGAACAGGCAAAAAAAATAGGGGTTCCAGTGGCCCAACGCACAGTTTTTCTAGACAACAACCCTAACCCAGAGGTAATATGCAAGCAGATTGACCGGCTGCTCAGGGTCGCAAGACAGACGGGCGTCGCCATCGGGATTGGACACCCATACCGCCAGACGGTTGAAATTCTTACAAAATATCAAAACAAACTGAGATGTGAGGTTGACATTGTTCCTGTGTCGGAAATGGTCAGATAAAAAAACAACTTTTTTTGGTTATGATGAAAAAAAGTTGTTGACATGCTAAAAGAATCAATGTATAAACTCTTTTTTGCTGAGATTCACCGACAAAATCATTCATCATTTATTTCTTGACATTTGCAGGTGAATATCTTAAATTTAGGAATAGCGTTTAGCCTTTTGTTCCTTGAAAACTAAATAGTGATGTTGTGTAGGTCCTTAAGTATAAAAAAAAGGGTTCAAAGCCCTCCAAAGTTTAAGTGGAGAGTTTGATCCTGGCTCAGAACGAACGCTGGCGGCGTGCCTAACACATGCAAGTCGAACGAGAAATCCGACGCTCAGGTAACTGAGTGTTAGAGAGTAAAGTGGCGCACGGGTGAGTAACGCGTGGGTAACCTACCCTTGAAACCGGGATAACCCCGCGAAAGCGGGACTAATACCGGATGTGGTTTCATCGGCCTAGGCTTTTGGAATTAAAGGTGACCTCTTCATGAAAGTTGCCGTTCAGGGATGGGCCCGCGTACCATTAGCTTGTTGGTAGGGTAATGGCCTACCAAGGCTACGATGGTTAGCTGGTCTGAGAGGATGATCAGCCACACTGGAACTGGAACACGGTCCAGACTCCTACGGGAGGCAGCAGTGAGGAATTTTGCGCAATGGGGGAAACCCTGACGCAGCAACGCCGCGTGAGTGAGGAAGGCTTTCGGGTCGTAAAGCTCTGTCAGATGGGAAGAAATGCAGTGAAGTTAATATCTTTTCTGCTTGACGGTACCATCAGAGGAAGCACCGGCTAACTCCGTGCCAGCAGCCGCGGTAATACGGAGGGTGCAAGCGTTGTTCGGAATTACTGGGCGTAAAGGGCGTGCAGGCGGTTTGGCAAGTCAGATGTGAAAGCCCTGGGCTTAACCCGGGAAGTGCATTTGAAACTGCCTTTCTTGAGTATGGGAGAGGAGAGTGGAATTCCCAGTGTAGAGGTGAAATTCGTAGATATTGGGAGGAACACCCGTGGCGAAGGCGACTCTCTGGACCAATACTGACGCTGAGACGCGAAAGCGTGGGGAGCAAACAGGATTAGATACCCTGGTAGTCCACGCTGTAAA
>CAYPDL010000047.1:0-29577 GCA_964409475.1 uncultured Desulfobacteraceae bacterium
GCCAGGACATAGTAGCCCAGCAGAAAGACTGCAAAATTTTCGATCCCCTTTTTCAGGCCGATAAAGACCGTGGTCCAGATAAGGCCCCGGTTGAGGATCGGCTCGTCGTGCTTTCTGGGCTGACGCTTCATCATCCCGGGGTTAGGGGGGTCCACGCCCAGGGCGATGGCCGGTCCCACGTCGGTCAGGATGTTCACCCAGAGGACCATGATGGCTGTGAGGGGTTGAAGCCCCCAGATCACCCCGCACAGGACCGTTAATACCTCGCCGACATTGCAGGTAAGGAGGTAGTTGACGAACTTGCGGATATTGTCGAAGATGCGCCGGCCCTCTTCGATGGCTGCCACAATGGTGGCGTAGTTGTCGTCCAGAAGGATTAGCCCTGAGGCCTCCTTGGCCGCATCGGTCCCCCGCACCCCCATGGCAACGCCCACGTCGGCCTGTTTCAGGGCCGGGGCGTCATTGACCCCGTCGCCCGTCATGCTGGCAAAGTGGTTGTTCTTTTGGATGGCCTTCAATATCTGGAGCTTATTGAGGGGCGAGGCCCTGGCAATAATGTCCATCTCTTCCACCCGCCGGGCCAGCTCCTCCTCGGACATGACGTCCAGTTCCCCCCCGGTCACGGCGCTCTGACCCATGCCCAACTGCCTGGCGATGGCCCTGGCCGTCCCCACGTTGTCTCCGGTGATCATGACCGGTCTGATCCCGGCCCCCACTGCGGTGCGCACGGCATCGCGCACCTCCTCCCGGGGCGGATCGATCATCCCGGCAAGCCCCAGGAAGGTCAATCCCTGTTCCATCTCGTCGGGGGGCATCCCTTCGGGCGCATTCCTCTCGGCTGCGGCCAGGACCCGAAGGGCCTGGTCCTCAATCTCCGCCAGGGTGTCCTTGATCTCCTGACGCATGACCTCGTCCAGGTCCCTGAACTCCCCATGGGCCCAGCAGCGGGTGCATTGTTCGAGGACCCTCTCGGCCGCTCCCTTGACAAGGGCGATCCGCCGGTCCTGGATCGTGTGGATGGTGGTCATCATCTTCCGATCGCTGGTAAAGGGGACCTCGTCCAACCGGGGGAATTGGCGGTTCAGGGCTGCTATGTCGAGACCCGCCTTTTCCGCCGCCACCAGGAGGGCGATTTCCGTGGGGTCGCCCAGGTAGCCGGCCTCACCCCCTTTTCTGGCGTCGTTGCACAGGACGAGGCTCTTGATAAGGTATTGGAGCCGTTCGCGGCCAGCGTGGCGGAACTGCACTGCGCCGTTGTGGGGATCGTAGCCCGTGCCCGTGACAAAGTAAGGGTCGTGTCCGGGCGTATAAAAGGCCTGGACCGTCATCTCGTTCCGGGTCAGGGTCCCGGTCTTGTCCGTGCAGATCACGTCCACCGACCCGAGGGATTCCACAATGGCCAGCCGCCGGGCCAGGGCCTTCCTGAGGGCCATCTGCTGGGCCCCTACGGCCAGGGTAAAGGAAAGGACTACGGGCAGGCTTTCGGGAATGGCCGAGACCCCGAGGCTGAGGCAGAAGATGATGGTGTCCGCCCACTTCATCTCATGGTGGAGGAGGAGGATGACGGCCACCAGGACCACCATGCCGGAGATGACGAAGGTGATGTTCTTGGAGAGCTTGTCCACCTCCAGTTCAAAGGAGGTGGGGGGCGTTTCGGAGTCCTGCAGGGCCTGGGCGATCTTGCCCAGTTCCGTGTTCATGCCCGTTTCGGTGATCACCGCCCTTCCTGTCCCTTTCACCACAGTGGCCCCGGCAAATATCATGCTGGTCCTCTCGGCCAGGGGGGCGTCGGGAGAGGCAGGCTGAACCATTTTTTCAGCCGGAACCGACTCCCCGGTCAGCATGGCCTCATCGATGGAGAGGGCATGTTCTTCGATCAGACGGCCGTCGGCCGGGACCTTCATCCCTTCTTCCAGGGGAATCACGTCGCCCGGTACGATTCCGGACACATCCAATTCCAGTACGGACCCGTTCCGCATGACCTTGATCTTCTCCATGATCAGGGTCTTGAGCGACTGCATGGTCCGGGTGGCCTTGTATTCCTGAATAAATGAGAGGGTGGTGTTGAGGATCAGGATGGCGCAGATGAAGGAGGCATCGGCAAAATTTCGGGCCAGAAAGGCCACGATGGCCGCTGCGTAGAGGACGTAATTGAAAAAGCTCATGAGCTGCCGCAGGAGGATTTCCCATGGCGAGATCTGTTTCTCTTCCCGGATCGTGTTGGGACCGAACCGCTCCAGGCGGGCCTCGGCCTCGGCCGCTGTCAGACCCTGGGGGGACGAGCCCTGTTCACGGATGACCGCATCCGATTCCATGGCGTGCCAGTGCGGGGGTTTAATTTCGGGTGCCATCAACGCCTCCTGTTGGGTTGTGTATTGTGTCGGTGATTGGGAGAGGCCGGATCGGGGTTCTGTTGCCGTAACACGTTAGGCATGTGAAAAAGCCGGTCATGTTGCGGTGCCTTCTATCAAGAGCCTAAAGAGTTCCCTGTTGCCCAACCCCCTAAAGGCGCCTGAATATCCCTTTGGCAACCGACGCCTTGATCATGGCCCTCATGCAGATTGGAAATGCAAGTACTTTGGCCCTGCCTGACAGGAAAGTCAAGCGCTTTCCCAAAACAGCAGCAATTCTCATTTTGGCTTTGACATAGATTTTTTGGTTCGTAGTGGGGCCGTGAGACGCTGAAATCGCCTTACGGCGACACTACAAACGGGAAATGCGGTCTATGCAATCGCAAAATGAGAATCGCTGTCGATCCGCTAAATGGTCATGCCAACCGGATTTGTCACCCCCGGGGATGAAGATTCTCGGCCTGCGTCAGATCCATATAACCAAATTGTAAACAGAAAATTGTCATCAATTGACGGGCAGCTGGGGCTTCCAGGGGAAAAGAAAACCCGCTATTTGAGTTCATTCGCGGTTTGGGTGTATTTTCAAGGTAAAAGACTGGACGGCGCCCACGCTTTCTGGTATAGGGCAGCCAGACCTGGTACGAAAGGAGAGACATATGGAAGAAAAGAGCATCCAGGATTATTATGACGACGATTTTGCCATTTGTTACGGTTGCGGGAGACTGAATGAGCATGGTCATCATCTGAAGAGTTACTGGGACGGGGACGAAATCGTTTGTCATGTGCGTCCGGAGCCGTATCATACGGGCGCGCAGAATTTTGTTTATGGCGGTTTGGTGGCGTCGTCCATGGATTGTCATGGGACCGGGGCTGCGGCTGCTGCCAAGCACAGACACGACGGAAAAAAGCTGGGAGTCGATAAATTGGCTCGGTTTGTCACGGCATCCCTCCAGGTGGATTTTCTGGCGCCGGTGCCTATTGACGGCGTGATGGAAATTCGCGCCAAGACAGAAGAGATCAAGGGCCGGAAGGTGACGGTGGCCATGACCCTGACCGTGAATGACATTTTGTGCGCCAAGGGAAGGATGATTGCCGTTGAAATCCCGGACGATTATCTGGAGAAATATAACCCTCCCGGCAAATGAATGCCCCCGTCGTGAGATACGATGCCTGCATGATCGGACGCCTTGATAGCGAGAATATGGAGGCGTCCGTATCTGTGTCTTAGACCCTGAATCCTGAATCGCCGAGTCGCTGTTTTACCGTGTCGAGAGCTTCTCGCATCTCATCCGGCCTCAGTTCCAGGGTCATGGTTCGGTTGTATCCGATCAAACTCAGATTCTTAAAGATCCCCTCAAAATCGATGATCCCTTTTCCAACCGGGAGGTGAAGATCGTCGGCTACTGAAGTTCCCCCGAGATTGTCGTGGAGGTGGATATGTTTAATCCTTTCGGGAAACCGCTGTATGAAGCCGAAGCTCGTATTTTGAGCGGTAAGGAGTTGGGCGTGTCCCAGGTCGAGCGTCAGGTTCAGGGATGGCAGGGCCTCGAAGATCCCGGATAGATGGGCTGCATTCTCGCTCAGGTTCTCGATACAGACCGTGATGCCGGAATCTTGGGCCGTGTTTAGAAGTCTTTTTAGAAACCCTACCTTATATGCGATGACATCAGGGCTCACAAAGCGGGGATCTACCCATAGATGGATTGTCAACAGTTGCATTTCCAATTGAGGCATGATGGAGAGGACCTTCAAGAGCTTGAGAAAATAGATCCTTTCCAGGGTGTCCACGTTGTTGGGATCCCCCTCCCGAGGTCCGTGGCACAGGTAGTAGATGCCTGATTCACCCATGAGCGCCTGATATTCCCCCATTTGGCGTGGGAACGACTCCGGGTCTGTAATGGGGATTTCAGCGAACTGAAGCCCCATCCGGTGCAGTTCAATCGCATCCCCCGGGCTGCGTGCAGTGCCCCCGAGGTGGATATTATTTCCCCAATCCCTCAATTCCTGAATTCCTCAATTCTCAGTACATGAACAGCCCGTTTTCATATACTACCACTGATTCGCCCGAGGCGAGGCGGGCCGTGACGGTTTTTTTGCCGGTGTTTACGAGGTCCCAGTGGAGTGCGGAATCGTTGAATCCCAGTTTCTCCTTCATTTCTTTGCTGAGATCGGCGGGGTCTCCGTCATAGGTATCCGAGTAGGAGGCGCCCACCGCCAGGTGGCAATTGCCGTAGCGGCCGCCATGGTTTTCATCATAGAGGGTACTGGCCATGAATTTGTTTATCTTGGAGAAGCGCTTGTCCGTGAGGGAGAATTCGCCGACCCTGGAAGCGCCTTTATCCATTTTCAATTGCTTCCGGGTGAATGCCTCGCCCTTTCTGGAGAAAGCCTCAGTCACGATGCCTTTCTTAAACGTCAGACGGACGCCCTCCACCAGATTGCCACTCCGGAAAGAGGGCTGGTCGGCCATGTAGGCACCCTCGGTCCCCCGCCAGTCAGGGGAGATAAAGAGTTCAAAGCTGGGGATATTGTGTCCGGATACGCCGATCCACTGACGCTTTTCGCCGGGCCTTATTTTAAGGTCGATCCCCTCTGCTTCCACATGATAGTACAGGACGTCCATGCTGTTCATCCATTTCTTGATGGCAGCGGCTTCCTTGAACAGGCGTTTCCACTCCCCGACCGGGTCGGGTTTGTCCAGGTAGCACGCCTTTATGATCTGGTTGGTATATTGCTTGAGGGAAAGGCCTGCTTTTTCTGCAAGCGCTTCGGTAGGCATCATGCAGAGGGTCCATCCCAGCATGCCCTTCTCTTCCCTTTCCCGCATGATGTCCCTAAGCGGCTTCATGGCCACCGCATGCGTGCCGATCCGCTTGGAGTCGATGTCGGCCAGGTGAGTGAGGGACGCCGGGGCGTGGAGATAGATCCTCCCGTTGAGATGGGCGTAAAGATCGTCCTGCCAGGACCCCCTGAAAACGAGCTGACTGTTATTGGCCTTCTGATAGAAAGTGTGCTCCATGTCGGGCGTCAGGCTCGAACGGATGACCGGGTTCATTCCCATGTCGAGCAGTTTTCCCTGAAGGATTTCCGCCAATTGAACGGCCGGAAGATCAAACTGAACCAGTACCACATCCCCCTTTTTGAACTTACCGTTTCTTGCCGTCTTCAATCCCCACAATAGCACATCCGCATACTTATCCAATTGTTTCCTTGTCAGCATGACATATTCTCCTTTTTTTGATTTTGACCTGCAATGGTCCTGCTCATTTTTGAATTGACGATTGGTAACTCTTTAGGTTCTTGATAGAAGGCGCCGCAACATGACCAGGCCTTTTTCACATGCCTAGACTGTTACGACGATTGATGTTTGACGATTGACGATCCGCTCGTTCCCATGCTCTGCGTGGGAATGCATTCATTTTTCAATCGAAAATCGACAATCACAAATCCTATAGCATGGCGCCCCGGATCTGCTTTCCGGGAAGTTGGGAGGAGACCATGCCGTCGATGTACAAACCGAGCCCGAGGATCCTGCCTTCCCCAATGGTCAGGATTACATAGCCGTTATCGAGCGATATATCAACACGAATTTTTTTACCCTCTAAAAGAGCGTGCAACTGGGCCATGTCCATGCGCAGCTTCGCCCGGGTGGCCAGTCGGCCGAAGCTCTGGATAAACCGGGTGGTGGGCTTCAGAAAATCGCCTACCCGCTGAAAGGCCCTGAGCCCTGTCTGCGACACCTTGAGCTGTGAGACAGAGGGAATAAACCTCGTGTTTCTGATCAGAAACCAACTTTTTTTCTTCCGAAACAACAGGTAATCGGCGAAGTGCGTTTGCGACATCCCGAATCGATGCTCGAGGTACGAAAAAAGACGGTGTTGGTCAGCTTCTCCTGCCAATTTCGGCCATGAAGAAGCCCACTGAATCGACGCGGTGGGGATAGAATCTGACCGTTCGTTCGAGTCGTTTGTCATATGTTTCATGGTTCCATTCTGTTAACCCGGGTTCAACATCGAAATCCACATCAATAGGAAGCAATTCTGCGTTTCGCTCATTCAACAACAGATTCACGACAGACTCATTCTCCCGGGGATTGTAGGTGCAGGTGGAATAGAGCATACGGCCGTTTTCCTTGAGGAGGTCAAAGCCGCGAAACAGAATCTTTTGTTGCAGATCCGGGAGCATTTCCTTTCCCCTGGTCTCCCTGTAACAGCCTGTTGTTTCTGTCTTCCTGAATTTCCCCTCGCAGGAACAGGGGACATCGGCCAGCACAAAATCGAAGCGGTGTTTCAATGGGAATTCCTGGGCCTGGTAGGCGGTAATAACCGCATTCAGAACGCCCATTCTGGCGAGGGTGTCTCCTAAGGCCACGTGTCTGCTGGGGTAAAGGTCATTGGATACGATCAGCCCGGTATTGTTCATGATCTCTGCACAATGACTGCTCTTGCCGCCGGGGGCTGCGCACATGTCGAGCAGGGAGCAATTTTCTTCAGGAGAAAGGACAAGGGCGGCCATTGCAGAGGTAAGGGCCTGGGGATGGATATAGCCCAGAAAGTACTCCAGCAGATTCCCGGGTGAAGACAATCCGGGCGCGAGGCAGATAGTATCATGTCTCCGGGATGCCGGCGCCAGCTGAACCCCCCTCTGCCCCAGTAAGTGAATGAGGCGAGCAGGTTCGATTCGCAGTCGGTTGATTCGGATGTGGGTGGGAAGGGGCCTTCGTAGACTCTCCTGAAAGCTGGGGAAATCGGGGATGATGTCGGTGTATTGTTCAAAGAAGTTTGCCATATTCTTGAATTCCCAAGATGCGAAAGCGTCGGGCTGTGAAAGGAGCTTAATCTGCCGGCGGGCTCATTTTATCAGGTAAATGCGTTTTAGAGCCTAAAGAGTTACGAGAATTTTTATGCCTGGGGTGACTCAAATTGTGCCTTTTGCGGCAAACTCGTTGCCCTAAGGGTTATCGATTTTTCCTGAGCTTTGACATCAGACCTCTGAACCCCGTCCTCCGTGTAAAGTCCTTCACCGCTTCTTCTCTGGTTTTAGCTACGCCGAACAGCTTGTCAAAACCCATCAGCGTAAAAAGGTTTTCCACTGGAGTTGTGATGCAGCAGATTTTAAGTCCTCCCCCTTTCTTTTGCAGCTGTTTGAGCAAGGATAAAAAAAGACCGCATGCCATGCTGTCAATGAAACGGACCTGACTCATATCAAAGACGACCTTGGCGTTTTCCTCCAAAACAGGTCCCATTTTATCTCTGAAATCATCCACGTTGCTCGCTTCCAGGGTTTCTCCAGGCAACAGAACAATGGCCACATCTCCTGCTTTTTCAACATCAAAATCCATCAGCTTTCTCCTTCCCTGCGGATCGAATCAGGGAGAGATCCTCTCCGCTTTTGCCCCAGTTTCATCCTCAAGGGGGTCCCTCATGTAGGCATAGGAGTCCCTCCTTTCGATGTGTTGCCGTGACGGAGAGGAGTATAGGATAGGGGCCTTGCTTTGTCAATTCTCCATTGCCTCGGGAGGTTGTTTGGTGGTATAAGATACCGGAAAATGATAAAAGCATGTCTGAATGTGTATGATTGATGACTCGGCAGAGGGCGCTATTGCGTCCATCCTCTTCGGTTATTCGTTACAACCCCCTGGCAGAATTTTCTGGGTTGAACGGCTGGGAGGCGGGTGATGTTGGGTTTTGTTTGGCATTCCCCAACCTTCCATGGGCTCTGACCAGTATCCGGTTTCAAGTATCAAGTATTCAGCATCCAGTATCCAGTTCCACACGAGGAGAAACGGCATGTCCGAAAAAATCTGCATTGTGGATGACAATCTGGTGAATCGAAAACTCCTGGCAGGGATCCTGAAGAGGGAAGGATATGAACTCCTGGAGGCCGAAGACGGGGAAGAGGCGATTGCCCTGACCTTGAGGGAATTGCCCGACCTTGTTCTGTTGGATATTATGATGCCCAAAAAGGATGGGTACCAGGTCTGCGAAGCGCTCAAGAGAGATGAGCGAAGCGCTCATATCCCCATTATTTTTCTATCGGCCAAAACCCAGGTCGAAGACAAGATAAGAGGTCTCGACCTGGGCGGGGCCGACTATGTGACCAAGCCCTTTGACAGGGGCGAGGTCCTCGCCCGCGTCAGGACCCAGTTGAATATCGCACGGCTCACAAAAGAGATCATGAAGGCCAATGAGGAGCTGATGCGGAAGCAGAGCCGACTGGATGAGGACCTCGAGGCTGCGGCAGGGATCCAGCAGAGCCTGCTTCCGCAAGGGCCTCCGGATATGGAAAACGTGGCGGTCGCATGGCGGTTCATGCCCTGTGAAAGCATCGGAGGAGATATCTTTAATGTGGTCCGGTTGGATGAGAGACACTGGGGGATCTACATGCTGGATGTCAGCGGCCATGGAGTTCCCTCTGCCCTGGTCACGGTATCGGTTTCTCAGATGCTCCATCCTCACAAGGGGTTGCTCCTCAAGAAGGCGATCACCCCACCCTACTACGAGATACGGAATCCTGCCGAGGTTTTCGACCTTCTGGATAGGGAATATCCCATAGACCGGTTTGATAAATATTTTACCATTACCTATCTGATACTGGATTTGAAAGAGGGTCTCATCCGCTACAGCAATGCGGCCCATCCCTCGCCTATTCTCCTCCGCAAGGACGGCGCATTGGAATTGTTGGACAGGGGGGGCACCATTATCGGGATGGGGGGCGTGCTCCCTTTTGAAGAGGGTGAGAAACGGGTGGAACCGGGAGACAAATTGGTGGTTTATACGGATGGGATTGTGGAGTATCAGGACAGGCAGGGCGAGTTCTATGGTGAACAACGGTTTCATGGGGTATTGCACCAACTGAGAGAGAGGCCGATTTCCCAACTCATTGACGGCGTGATAGACGCCCTCATGGATTACGGGGATCGAAACCCGCCTCGAGATGATGTGACCCTGTTGGGGTTTGAATTCAAGGGGGAAGCAGGCTGAGAGAGGGGTCGTTATGGATCATAAGCGCATCACGTTCATTATCGACAGTGATATGAAAAATGCCCCGCTTATCGGGATGTCGGTGAACAGGTTATGTCTGGCGGCCTCTTTTTCCACCATGGAGGCGTTCAATATCGAACTCTGCGTGGTGGAGGCCATCACCAACAGCATCCGACATTGCTACGGCGGAAAGGTCGGGCATGAGGTAAAGGTCGTGTTGACCTTTACGCAGGAAGACATCGTGCTGGATATCTGGGATATCGGGCCCCCGATGGAACCGGATATATTGGACAGGGCAGTGATTCAATGTCCCGTGGGTGATGACTACGACATCGAGAGCCTCGCTGAGGGGGGAAGGGGGCTGGGCATCATAAAGGAAATCATGGACAGCGTGGTCTATGGGTCTGAAAAGGGGGAGAATTGTCTGACGCTCAGAAAGAAACTCCCGGGGAAAGGGAGAGTGGCGGAGTAGTTGAGGGGTCGAGTAGTCAAGTGGTTAAGTCGTGGAGAGGTGGTTGTTCTTGATGAATCCGCCGGGTCATCGATTCACGTTGGAGGCTATCGGGTAGAGCGATTGGGTTGGCTTTTACCATTGGAACGTTAGATACAGCCTTCAAGTAAGCGTTTTTAGGGCTTCGGGTGTGTATCATCTTGTTTTCAAGCCGTTATTCAATCAATCCCGCTTGCAAGCGGGACAAATCGACAATCACAAATCCTATAGAGGGGGAAATAGATGGAAATAGGGCAGGAGACGATCAATAATGTGGAAGTGCTGAGACTCGAAGGGCGTCTGGATGCATCCTCGGCCAAGGACATCAGGGAAAAGGTCAGTTCGCTGAGTCAAGAAAACCGCGTAAAGCTTGTGATTGACATGGCTAACGTGGATTTCATAGACAGTTCGGGGCTTGGGAGTCTGGTTTCATCCCTTCGGACGGTAAACAAGTTGGGGGGAGACATCAAGATATCCTCCCTTCAAGATCAGGTGCGGGCCGTTTTTGAATTGACGCGATTACACCGCATCTTCGGGATTTATGACGACAGCACGGCAGCAGCAATGAGTTTTTAGTCACAGCTCCTTCTTCCTTGATATCGTCACAATACTGAGACCAAATCCCACAATGAGGAGCGTGACGGTCCCGATTACGCCGATCATCCGGGCGTGCCAGGCGCATTCCATCCAGTCCCACGGTTCCGGAAGGTTGCGGGCAAAGGTGGCCCAGATAATGCTGATGATGCTGACGATCACTGCAACCACGGCCTGCCAGCGTTTGACCCAATGAAACGCGATTCCCAACAGGAACAAGCCGACAACCCCGCCGCCTGCAATCCCAGCCAACTGCCAGCCGGTTTCTAGGGCAGTCTGGACCCGGATCATGGCCAGACCGGTGAGCGTTCCCAGGATGCCCCAGAAGATCGTGAAGCCCCTGAGCATCCTGATGGATTCTCCTTCGCCGGCGTCAGGCCTCAGATATCTCTTGTAGAAGTCGAGGAGGGACAGGGTCGATACGCAGTTGAGGGATGAATCGATACTGCTCATGGCTGCGGCAAAAATGGCAGCGATAATGAGACCCCGGACCGCTACCGGGAACTGTGTCACGATAAAGTGGGGGTATATCTTGTCGCCCGCCAGCGGTCCTGACAGTGAAGCAGGAAGCTGGTCGGGATGGACCGTGTAATAGGCGAACAGGGCGGTGCCGATAAAGAGAAAGAGGGCGGAGACCGGTATGTAGGCGATGGCTGCAGTCCATACGGAACGGGAGGCCTCCTTGATGGAGCGTGTGACCTGATATCGCTGCACATAGTTCTGGTCCACACCGAAGTTCCTGAAGTTCTCTATGATGCCATACAAGGCCACGACCCAGGCAGTGGGCCTGATCAGGTCCAGGTCCCAGCTCCCAAAAGAGAATTTGTTGTGTTGCTGAGCAATGGAGAACACCTGTCCAAGGCCTTCGGGCATACCCGACAGCAGGATGATCGCGGTCGCCACCGCGCCCCCGAAGAGGATCACCACCTGGATCACATCGGTCCAGATCACGGCCTCGATGCCGCCCAGTACCGTATAGAGGGTGACCCCGACGCCGGTCATCATGATGATGGTTGCATATGACCACCCGGTCAGGTTGTGCAGCACGATGGAAACCAGAAAAAGGATCATCCCGATGCGGGCCAGGGAGCCCAACATGAAGCTGATGCTCCCGTAGATCCTGGCCCATGGGCCGAAACGCTGTTCCAGGTATTCATAGGCCGACACCTTCACCCGCGTCCGGTAGAGGGGGATGAAATAGAGGGTCGCTGCCAGGGCCGCGATCGGCAGGGTCAGGGAGAACACAAAGACATCCCAGTTGAAATTATACGCCTGGCCCGGATATGCCAGAAAGGTGATGCTGCTCACAAAGGTTCCGAGCATGGAGAGACCCACGGCCCAGCCCGGGAGTTTTCCATCGGCAATCATAAAGCCTGTGGCGGTGCTGCTCTTCTTGCGGAAATAGGCCCCGAAGAGGATAACCCCCGCGAAATAGATGATCAGGATGACCTTGTCGATGGCAAGAAAGTCTGTCTGCATCAAAACCTCCTGGACGATTTGAGCCCGGAATGTATCTCAGGAGGGCTTCGGAGTCAATGGGATGTTGGGATTGATGATTGGAAAGCCAGGCAAATGAAGGATTGGCAACCCTCCAAAATCAAAAGTCAAAAGTCCAACGTCGAGTGCACAGTAACAACCGAATGACAACCGAATGACGATTGAATGACAGCTAAGCGAATGTCAATAACTGACGGCCGAAGGCCAATGACGAATAGCACAAGAAGAAAACGGATCGCCTACTTCATATCCCCGCACGGGTTCGGGCATGCTGCCCGGGCGTCGGCGGTCATGTGCGCTGTCCATGAAATGGATCCCACCATACACTTTGAAATTTTTACAACCATCCCTCCCTGGTTTTTTGAGGATTCCCTTGTCGGACCCTTCACCCATCATGCGGTCGTGACGGATATCGGACTCATACAGGAGACGCCTCTCTATGCGGATCTTGCAGGGACCGTCGAGCGGCTCGACCGGTTCATCCCCTTTGAAAAGGAGTGGATATGCAAACTGGCCAGGGAGATGGAGCGGCTTAACTGCGCGCTGATTGTCTGTGATATCGCGCCCATGGGCATCGCGGTAGCCCGTGAGGCCGGTGTGCCGTCTCTGCTGGTGGAGAATTTCACCTGGGACTGGGTTTACGAGGAATATGAGGGAAGCCATGGCGGTTTGAGGCGGCATGCGGACTACTTAGGGGCGCTGTTCAGCCAGGCGGATTACCACGTGCAGACGGAGCCTGTGTGTTCGCCGAGGCCGGTTGATCTCACGGTCCCGCCTGTGAGCCGAAGGGCGAGGGGCACCGGGAAAGAGGTCCGGGAACGTCTGAATATACCGGACGGCAACAGAATGGTGCTCATCACCATGGGAGGTGTGCCGGAAGATTACAGAGGCATGAAGGGGCTGTCTCTGCCGAAAGATGTCTACGTGGTGGTTTCAGGGGCCGGGAGTTCTCTTGAGATCCACGGTAACCTGATTGCGCTCCCCCATCGATCGGAGTTCTTTCACCCGGATCTCGTTGCGGCGGCTGATGTGGTCGTGGGGAAGGTGGGCTACAGCACCCTGGCCGAAGTCTATCACGGGGGTGTCCCCTTCGGGTTTATCAAGCGCCCGAATTTCCGGGAGTCGGATATCCTGTCTGCCTATATAGAGGACCAAATGAGCGGCCTTGCCGTTGATGAAGAGAGCTTCCGGACAGGGGAATGGGTCTCGATCGTACCCCGGTTGCTGGAGATGCCCCGCATCCGGAGGAGCGGCCCGAACGGCGTCACACAGATCGCGGAATTCGTTAATTTTCCTTGACAAGACATTTAACGAGCAATGCTCTTAATGAAGCACCCCCCACCGCCGCCGCCCGAATTCTCCTCACCCGTCATCACTGGGATATCGGTCACCACTCCCACGGTACTGCCCTGCAGGAACTGGGTGTAGGGGAAAAACATGTACTTCTGGTCCTCGACTTCCCTGCCGCAGCAGAAGTCGAGTGGATGGGTGAATAGGGAGAACCGGACCTCCTCGGCAAACGTATTCAGGCCATCCCAGTCCTGCCACAGGGTCGTTTCGCAATTGTAGACCTGGGTATAGCTCTTGCCGCCCGTTCCCCCACTGTAGTAACCCGTTGGGGTAACGACATAGCCCACCTGCTCGTACACATATTCCACCAATCCCACGCAGGTAAAATCTCCCGAATCCGGACCGGTCTGCTTCTGAAAGAGGATGTCGTAGGCTTTGCCAACCTGCTCTCTGGCTATCAGGACGAGCTGCTCCTTTCTTTCCTCGCTCCATTCGGTGGGATCATCATAGTTCACCGGCAGTTTTGCCCCCATATAAACAACCCCTTCCTTCTGTTCATCGACAGCGATAAAATTTTTGGAATCGGTTTCCACAACCCCCTCAAGTACGGCATGAATAATGCGGAGATCCCCGATATAAAGACCCGCATGGCCCGATTTTAATTCCCCCAGAACGGCCTCCAGCACGGAACAGGGCAGTTCCAGCTGGTTCGTTTTGCCGTAGATGATGCCATCGGGGCTGGTGTGATATAGAAGGGCCCCCTTTTCCAGTGCCTCACATTCTGCCCCCCAGAAAAAGAACCATAAAAACAAAAAGATAAAAGGAATTCTTTTCATTGCAGTATTCCTTTCACCGTCTTGCGAACCATGGGGGAGGGATCGTTCAACGCGGGCGCCATTGCGGAACGTGCCTCCGGGCTCAGGGGTTCGAATTTTTCAAGCGTAAGGGCGGCATTCCAGCGCACCAGCGATGACGGGTCGGACAGAAGTGCCTGAATAAGCGCCTTACGGGCTTCAGTGCTCTTTGAACCTCCCAGAGCACGAACCATTTCAGCCCGCACCATCCGGTCCTGCTCTTCATTCAGACGGGTGAGAAGCAGCGTTACAGACGTATCATTTCCAATATACCCGATTGCCTGGGAAGCCTTGAAGCGGATCATTTCGTTCGGATCGGAAAGAGCACCGGAAAGGAGCGGGAGGGATTCCTCTGCGCGCATCCGACCAAGGGAAAAAAGAATCGTGTATCTGAGATTTTCTCCCGCCCCCGGTTTTCGGTACACCTGTTCAAACCCGGAGATGACCTGGACTCTTCCCTGTCCCAGGTCAGCCAATCCCCTGACGGCCCCACACCGGATTCCCTCTTTTTCCTTCTCGTTCATCAAAATTGCGAGCATCGGCTTCAGGGCCCGTTCCTCTCCGGATATCGCTAAATAGTGAATCGCCGCCATGCGCTCTCTCGTGCCGTTTGCGCCATTCTCCGCAATGGCGAGATTATTTGAGAATTCGGATTCGGCAGCAAGGGCAGAAGCCGTCATTTGAAAAATGATGCACAAAATCCACAAAAACAATCGTCCCGGTGAAATTTTCATCCTTCTCCTCCCTGATAATTTCATGTCTTCCTTTCTGAGCAGCAGACCCGGGAACCTCTGCCTCTCCTGATGAAAACGGGACATTTTTCCGTTCAACAATCCGGTTCCGAACTGAAAATGGTTTCTTTGATGTGACTTCTCAATAAGTTCGGGTGGAATTCATCCGTAAGGATTTCATAAAAGGCTTACGCCTAAACTCCAATAATTCAAATTAATCTCGATTACACCATATTAAGAATATGGATATTGTTCATACCCGAATTTATTGAGAAGTTACTCTTTGATGTGATAACACATTGTTTTTTTTATGTAAAAGTATAAGGGAACGAGACTTGTATGTCAACAGAAATCGGATCGGCATATGCTGTGTGTGAAGATCTGATGGGCAGAGGTGATGTAGGTCCGGCATTGGGTAAGGCGGTTGGCCCCCTACTCCTTCTGAATCCGGAGGAGAGAGCCCAGATATTTCCCATCCGATCCGATAACGGGATGCTCCATATCCACCGCCGCCACACCTTCCACCGTCCGAAAGACACGACTCATAACCGGTTTCCGGGTGCAAAGAAGTGTCTGGACCTGTTCCTGGCCGCCGATATCCGTGCCCTCAACAGAACAATACTGGGCAGGCTCCACGAGGAGCATCACCCCCTGGGGGCTGGCGGACTTGTCGGTCAAAGGAAATCTAACGGTCATGTCTGACGGGGTTAAGGCCGGAACTCATGGGTCTGAAATAGAGAAATGGGGGTCAGGAAAGGCTTTGCCTACCGGAGTGGCATTCGCCTCCAACAGAAAGCCTTTTTCAGTAAGGGCAGTCGCATCCACCCTGTTGCCCAGATTGAGGAAATTGGTCAATCGACACCAAATAACATTTGCCTATTGACATTCTGTTTGGGGAAAAGTAAACCCGAAGCAATCGGTTTTCTACAGAATTGAGCAACCCCTATCAGGGGTGTTTCAAATATTTGTCGGGCTCTTTACCCCAAAGCCCAGGCCTGTTCAGTAAGTGGTCCGCCCATTGTGGGACAAACTCCAAAGTGGCGCATGTTATGGCAACTCACCTTCTTCCTGATGTCAGCCATACCGTGAGGAGAGTAAAGCGCCAACTGTGGGAGAATAGAAGCTGCCAGAGAAAAAGGGATTTCCTCTCTTCACAAATCAAGATCTGAACCCCATTTGTTTCTCATGGGGAAATACGAGAGAGACTAGGCCCAAGTTCCTTGATGCATCTGGGTTGGCCGGGTTAGGCATAAGGAGAGAAACTGAAATGGTTGAAGCTCGTATTCATGAAAGCGTATTCGATCGCTACCCATCTTTTCGCAGGGGGATCGTGATCGCAAAAGGCATTGATAACCAGGGACACTCTGCAGAGCTTGAATCCATGCTGCAACAGGTTGTCGCTGAAGCCGCACAAAATCCGATCGACCTGAAGGGTGATTCCCGCACGGTGGTATGGAGCGAGGCACACCGCCTGTTCAATTCAAATCCCAACAAGTTTCCGCCTGCCCACTGCGCCCTCCTCAAGCGGGTCCAGAAGTCCGGGGCGCATATTCCCTTCATCAACAAGGTCGTCGCTGTCATGAACTATAACTCGATTATCAGCAAGATGCCTGTAGGCGGAGATGACATGGACAGGGCGGGAAAATGCCTTGAGTTGCGGTATGCCGATGGAAGTGAGATCTTCACCCCCCTCGGGCAACCGGATATCAGGGAGCACCCCGAGCCTGGAGAGATCATCTATGTGGTGGCGGAATCGGGCGAGGTCATGTGTCGCCGATGGAATTGGCGAAACGGACACACCACGCTGATCGGCGAAACAACAAGGCGTATCGTTATGAATATTGACGCCCTCGGCGACGAGAGCGAAAAACAGGCTATAGAGACGCGGGATCGCGTCGCCCGGATGCTGGAGCGGTTCTGCGGGGCGGAAACCGTAGAGGCTCTGCTCGAACCATCCCATCCATCCTGCAGTTTTGCGGTTTAGAGGTGAGGATTGAGCAGTCGCCGTCCGGGTGACGGGTGCAAACCCCATGTCATGGGCCACCTGATCAACACGTTTTCTCCCGAGTTATCGGCACGTGCCGGGACTGTGATTCGCGCGCATTGAACAACAAAACCTTAACACATTCTCAAAATTCGCGAGGGATTTCTATTACGCCATAAGCCCGGATGGTTACGAGGCCTACTATGCCTTGAGGGAATTGTTTGAGCCTGAATCGGACAAGCGAAAGATTATAGATTTTTTCATTGCCGAAGAGGAACCGGGAAGCTTAATCACAGAGGGGGGAGATAGACGATGTATGTGAAACGAATGGGTTTTGTTTGTGTTCTGTTTTTCTTATGGATCGGATGTCTTGGGATCACGGCTGATCCATCGTGGGCTGAAGGTCCGGGATCCTGTCAAGCCCTGCTGTCCTCTCTGCGGCAGGTTCCGGTATTTGGAAGGCTTGATAGTGACCAGTTGCGGAAACTGGCCAAAGTCGCTGAGTTGGTGGAACGTGAGGATGGAGATCGGATCATTGAACAGGGAAAGCGGGCAGGGAAGATGGCCATCGCTCTCGACAGCGAGGTCCGGATCAGGATCGACGGCGAGACCATACGGGTCCTCCCGTCGAATTCATTGGTAGGAGAAATTGAGTTTCTTGAGGATGTGCCTGCCTCTGCGGATGTGGTGCTTGTGGGCAAATCAAGGGTTATAATGCTGGACCACAGGAGCTTTCAACAGGTGATGGATGCCGACCCCGTTCTAGGCTATAGGGTGATGGTTGAAATCGCCAGGATGGAGGCCAACCGGCTTCGCACGAACAATCAGGGGCAGGCCAGGTGATCCGGAAACCAGGGGGGCAGGGTGGTTTTGGAAAGATGTATGGGCTGGATCTGCCCGGTGTAGAAGAATGGCTCTTCTGCCCCGGCATGTTGTTTCAGGCTACGGGTAAGTGGTGGGAAGACAGAGGCCGGCGGCGCCGACCGCATGAGGGTCTGGATCTGTTGCTGTACAGGGATCAGCACGGCAGGGTCCTCCATCTAAATGAAACAACCCGGATCCCGGTAATGTCTGACGGGGTGGTCGTCGGCATCATCCATGATTTGTTGGGTAAATCCGTCATTGTGGAACATCCTGTACCTGATAAAGATAACGAAAGGAGTTACACGATCTACGGACATACCCGTCCTCAAAACGGCATTCGTGCAGGCACGGCAGTGAGCCGGGGAGATGCCATTGCCACAGTGGCCTCACCGGGCCGGTCTGCCTTCCCAATGGCGCCCCATCTGCATATATCGATCGCGTGGGCGCCCGAACCCATTTCCCATGACCGGCTCAACTGGGATACCATAGGCGCTTCGGAAATGCTGACCCTGCTGGACCCGTTGAGTCTCATTGATTGGCGCTATCGGATATTGGGGAGTGATGACCCGGCATGTCGGGGCCTGTAGGCCTGCCGATCAGATGGCCTCAAGGAAATCCTCCAGCGACATCCTGTCAAGGACCTCTTTCAATTGATCATCGCTTAACATATCGCCTTTGAGTTCATCGTTGGTTTTGGGATGAATCATCTTAGACAGGGATGCGTTACTCTTGTCATGGAGCCATGCCGTCACCCATGTCACGGGGGCCTTTATTTCATCCAATTCTTCCCACAGGGCATCGGCCGCCTGCTTTGCATCCCCTGATGCAAGATGCGGGGCCGCAAAAAACCGGTCCAGAATGACGGACAGGGGGGTAACTGCCTCTTTTTCGATAAGCCATTGCAGTTTCTGCCTGTAGGCCATTTCATAGAGGGCCGGGGACATCTCTGCCTTGATGAGCGCCTTGTCGATGGGGACCCCGTACTTGCGGCACAGGTCCTTGTTGGATCGGAGGGGTTCCGGAACCCAGGCCGTCCATTGCAACGGGTCCTTCTCCCTGGCATCGACGGCTATTTCAGGATGTTGGCTTGCGTCCCCTGCGGCAATATGCGCCGGATATTTCGGGAATACCCCGATCCGGTCTCCGGGCCTCAAGGGGACAAATGCCCCGTCGGCTGTTTCATATCCCACTTCATGATGCCCGCAGGTCGGGCATTTTCTGGATGTGATGATGCCTATTACTACATCGTGATTATTCATGTCTCAGATTTCACTTTCTTTCATATGTGTTTTGATCGAATAACCGGATGCGAGAAGTGTGAATGTATCTCCATATGAGGTATCCGAAGGATCTCTAGAATTTGAACACCGCGTCCATCTTCCTGTCAACTAACCTATCAACCCGTCACTTCAATTGTCAAGATATTGGGTTTCTTAAAATGCCTTCCTCTGTGGGAACGGCTTTCAGAAGTGAATAATAGCTCTTGCCGTCGGTCTGCGTGCGGAATGCACAGGAGAGCGGATATCACTCTATCAATCGGGCGAATCGGGATCATGTTTTGCAGCCGCACTATTTACAGATGCCCCAAAAGAAAGTAATCTGGATTTGAGGAGGGATGCCAATGAAGGAAACGCAGGTTTTCGACCCATGGCCTGAGAGGTATGATCAGTGGTTCGAGACCCCCATCGGGAAACTGATAAAGGCCTATGAAACGGAACTGATCCTGGACATGCTGAGTCCTTCCAAGGGAGAGCGGATACTGGATGCCGGGTGCGGAACCGGGATCTTTAGCCGGGACGTTATCGCGGCAGGCGCACAGGTTGTGGGCCTTGAGCTTTCTTTTCCCATGCTGGTGCGGGCCGGCGAAAAACTCATGGGCAGCCCGTCTTCCATGATCCTGGGGGATATGGAAAGACTCCCCTTCAGAGACCATGTATTTGATAAATCCATGTCAATAACCGCCATCGAGTTCATCAAAGACGCCCGGGGCGCCGTGGACGAACTCTTCCGGGTGACTAGGCCGGGGGGCCTTATTGTGGTGGCGACCTTGAACAGTCTCAGTCCCTGGGCAGATCGGAGGCGGCGCTCGGTAAAAGAGGGGCACACCCTCTTTCAGGATGTCGTGTTCAGGTCCCCGGAGGATATGAGGCATCTGTCGAAGGCGATGGGGAATTGTAAGACAGCCATCCATTTTCAAAAAGCTGAAGACCCGCACAGGGCGAGAGAAATGGAGTTGGAGGGCCGTTCCCGCGGGCTCGATACCGGGGCGTTTCTGGCGTGTTGCTGGCAAAAGCTTTGAAAAGATCGGCAATGGAGCCGGAAACCCTATAAAGGTCTCTATTGCAAGGTCCCCCCTCCTTATTCCGTGTCCAATCAATAATGCCCTATGGCTTCCGCGGGGGCCGAGATCCGTATCTTTTCAATAAGTCCGGGAGAGGGGTTTGTGGGTTAGCCATCAAGGAAACTTATGCACCAGAATGTAGAAATTCGTCCAGAAATTCCTGATGATATCGAAGTCATTGCCCAAATCACGGAACTGGCATTTCGCTCACACCCACATGGACGGAGCAATTCATTGAGGAACTGAGTCGCACGGGTGCTCTTTCGATATCGCTGGTAGCAGAGGTGGACTCACGGGTTGTCGGGCATGTCGCTTTTTCGCCTGTGGAAATCTCAGATGGTTCCGTGAATTGGGATGCCCTTGGCCCTGTCTCGGTTACACCGGAGTTTCAAGATCAGGATATCGGACAAGCCCTTGTTAACGCCGGATTGACCGCACTGCGCACCCTTGAAGCGGAAGGTTGTGTGTTGGTGGGAACACTCAGGTTTTACGAGCGTTTTGGCTTTCGAAATCACCCGAAATGCACACTTGACGGCGTGCCTCAAGACTATGTCCTCTCGCTTAACTTCGGTGAGCATTCACCGGCTGGAAAGCCATCCACCAGCGGCTTTTCAAATGAAGCGAAAAGACGGATACTTTCGAGTCATGGATGGACGGACATCACCCGGGAAAATCGAATCAGGCTCGGGAAATGGGCGATCATTCCCTTTACCTTGAGGCGGTTGCCTTTCATGGCCGACCATATTTCCCTTCCTGTTTCATCAAAATACCAGGGCAGTCCCCACCTCATCTTCTGGTTGGACAAAGCCATGACGGTTTCAGCGTCGGTTGTTATACGGAGCTGGGGGCGATCCGTGATGCCAGGCCGGATAGTCAGGGTGTTGTCTGCGAATGTAAGGGTGAGGGTGATGTCAATATCTGAAACCTCAAGCCCTATGGATATATTGAGTTTTTTGAAATCGATCAACTTGCGCGGATGCTTCTCCATATTCTGGACAAGGAGGTCTTGCAGCATGACAGCCAGACCAATCTCCGATGCCTCTTCTGACAAATTAATGCGCATGTCCGCCCTCTCCCCTCCAAAACAGGCCGTCCTGCTGTCTCAGATCTGCGGTCCCGCCTCCCTCAGTAGGCCTTCCGATAGACACCCAGGACTTCTCCGGAATCCATGACCATCCTGGGGTTATAGATGATGGAGCCGTCACTCATGGAAAGGAGGGCACACGCATCCAGATCTTCCTCGGTTACGCCCAGATCTCGAAGCCGCTGATTCAGACCCACCCTTCTGATAAAAACCTCCATCTTGTCCACGGCTGCATGTGCGGCAGTGGACGCATCCATGTCATGGATCGCTATTCCCATGGCGCCGCCGATGTCCGCTATCAGTTGAGGGACCTCTTCAGTATTGTACCTCATGACATGGGGCAGCAGAATACCGTTGGCCAGACCATGGGGTATGCGGCGGACGGCGCCCAGAGAATGGGCCATTGCATGCACCAGACCCAGCATGGCATTGGAAAAGGCCCAGCCTGCAATGAGGGCCGCAATCTGCATCTGCCCCCGGGCCACGAGATCCCCCCCATTCTCAACGGCCATGGGAAGATACCTCACAATCAGCCGAATGGCATGCAGCGCCGCTGCATCCGATATGGGATTGCGGGCCTGGGCAACGTAGCTTTCCACCGCGTGCGTCATGGCATCCATTCCGGTGGAGGCCGTCAGTTCCGGGGGCAGGTTCTCAGTCATATGTGGATCCAGGATCGCAACCCGGGGTATATTGAAATGCTCAAAAATGATAATCTTCTGGCCCTGGTCCTTGTCGAGCACCACGGCACCGGCCGTGACCTCGGATCCGGTGCCTGCTGTCGTGGGGATGACCACATGGGGCGTCTGAGGCCGGGTCAGCAACTGCATCCCCTGAAAATCCCTCAAACTGCCCCCTTCCGTCATCACGATGCACATGCCTTTGGCCGTGTCAATGACGCTGCCGCCGCCCAGACTGACCAGTACATCGGCCCCGACCGCCAGCGCTGACGCCGCACCCCGATCCACCACATCCATGCCGCTGTCCTGAGGGACATCCGCGTAGACACCGACAAGCAGATGGCCCAATCCGCCCTTGACCTGATCCACCAGGCCGGTTTTCATGAGGCCCGGGTCGGTCACCAGAAAGGCCCTTTTGCCCAGAGCAGAAACCTCCATGGAGAGTTCTTCAATGGACCCTGCACCGAAAATCACCTTTGTCGGACTGACGTAATTGAAACTTAAATCTGTATCGTATGGCATGTCGCGCTCTCCTTGTACAGGTCACTGCCGGAATTGACATCTTTAGTACGTGAGGCTGGTTGCCGGTTGATCGTTACTGGATACCAGGTACTGGACTACTGGATGTTCGATACACGGACAGGGGGTGTGCGTCTCCGGGTCGCTCGGCGTTGGAAACCGGAAGCAGGACATCTGCGCCCCGGTACTCGATGTCATCCCGCGATTCAGATTGTTTGGCATATTCTCAATCATCTGGAAATCTGCTGTCCAGTTCGGTCAGACATCGAATGGATTCCTGAACGCCCTTCAAATACCTGACAACATATGGCAGATTTCCCTTGAGCTTGAGCTTGCCCTGCATCATGCCCTTGACGGCATCCAGTTCTTTCTTGGCCACCTGTTTCCACCGCACATAGGGACCGGATATCACAAATCTCGCATTCTCTGCGGTCTCTTTGTCAACCATTCGAATGCCGTTGACCACGCCGTCTTCGAAATCGAGATAGAGATATTGATCTTCGTTGACATTGGCATCCGGGTCTTTGAACATCACGCAACCGATGTCTCCCTGCCACCCTTTGTTGAAAACCGCGAAATCCTTGCTGGCCTTGACTTTGTCTTCCCACGCCTTGCACCATGCATCGCTGAACACATCCAGTTTTGTCATATGCCACCTCCCTGGTAGTTGTTGTTAACCCTGCGACAGATCCATATCTTTTGAATCGATAAAGGAAGGACTTCCCTTCCCTACAGGCCCCGAACAGAGAGATCACTGTTCATGGCCGCCGCACGCCTTCTTATTCTCGATGACAGCGTCCCCTGATGGGGCTCACCCAGCCTGTCGCGCCTCCTCTAATCGCTTGTCAAGGAATTCAAGGCCCGATGACATCAGGAGCTGGCGGGTCGGGAGGCCTCTTTGGTCAAGGCCCCGAATTTCGTAATACTCTTCACGCATCCGTTCTTCATCCGGCGTACTTCCAGCAGCCGCGCCATCTGACAGGGCACTCAATACCTTCTTGGGCAATCGATCATCTCGGGCAGTAACCCCCATCATATTATTCAGGGCCCTCTTCAATACCCAGGCGCGTTGACCTGCCGCCAGGAAGTCATCAACGCTGTAATTGTATCCGGTAACCGCGTTGAAACCGGCAAAAAAATTGTCCAATCCCATGGCCCAGCAGACAAAGTGACAGACACACGCCGCATTGGCAATCTGGCCGATGTTTTCACAGATGCAGACCATCTCGGCCTTTCCGCCGCTCTCGGCAGCCGGATAGTCTTCTTTCAGTCCGATCTGAGGCCATGCGACCATGCCCTGCTCCACGGCCTGGACCGAATGCTGCAGGTGGCAGGCGCCCCGGTTGGAGTTCATGTAGGCCAGGCCTATCCCATGAAACGCCCTGGGATCGTGCATGGGCAGTTCGAGACCTTTGACAGTCACCGTATACGCCTCAGCCATCCCGCCCACACGTTGGGCCATGGCGCGGCTTCCCAGGGCGGCCGCATCGCCGATTCCCTGCCGCAGCACAATCTTTTCAACCAGTTCAATGACCGCATCGATGTTGCCCCAGCTGAGGTCGAGACCGCCCAGATCGGCCCTTGACAGCAGTCCGTTTTCATAACATTCCATGATGAACGCCACAGTGGAGCCACAGGTGATGGTGTCCAGCCCCTGACGATTGCAAAGATCGTTCAGATAGGCGATGCCGTTCAGATTATTGTTCATGATCATGGTGCCGAAGCTGGCACATGTTTCGTATTCAGGCCCCGGCCCCCTTGAGACCCTGTAACCGGGATGATCCACTTCCACCACCGGCTTGCATCCGATGGGGCAGGCATAGCATGCAGCGCGGCCCTTGAGGATGCTGTCATGGATGGCCGGTCCACCGATGGATGCGGCGATCTCATATGCCTCGCCCAAAGACCAGTTCTTGATGGGGACATTGCCTGTCAGCATCCCCATATCCATGGCCGCAGCCGTTCCCAGATCATGAAATGACGAACAGATCATGGACTCCCTGATATCGGCCAGGGCCGATTTCTTTGCGGCCTGATATGCACCTACATCCGCGACAGAGATCTTTTGACCCCCTTTAGCAATAATCGCCTTGAGGTTTTTGCTCCCCATTACCGCACCCATGCCCGTTCGTCCCAGATAGTGCGCCCTGTCATTGGACACGGATGCAAACCGCACCATCCGTTCACCGGCCGGCCCGATGGCAAGTACCCGGGCCTTCTGTCTGTCTCCGTGACGCTCCTTCAGTCTGCCGATCGTTTCATAGGTATCCATCCCCCAGATATCACGGGCGTCAGCCAGTTCAGCCCGTCCCGGTTCAACCAGCAGGTACACAGGTCGCTCGCTTTTCCCGGAAAGAATAATTCCGTCGAAACCGGCCTTCTTGAGCTGAGCGCCAAAGAAACCGCCGGACGTGGATTCACCCCAGATGCCCGTCAGAGGTGATCGAGCGCACATGACAAATCGGGAACTCCCGGGAAAGTCGGTCCCGGTCATGGGGCCGGTCATCACCAGCAACGGGTTTCCCGGAGACAATGGATCAGATACCGGCCCAGCGGTATCTGCAAACAGACGCGCGGCCAGGGTGCTCCCGCCCATGTACTTCAACCCGTCGTCTGTTTCAATGGGGATCACATCCTGCTTCCCTGAACTCAGGTCTATCTTCAACACTCTGTTATGAAGCCCCGGCATCAAAACCCCCTTCTCTTCTCTTTCAGACAAAAACGGATGTTGCTTCGGTTGTGAGGCAGGAACCCTGCCCATCTTCCAGTGCCTGGATTCCGATTTCAGCTCTACAACAACAGGTTCATTCGTAACTTCTCAATAAGTTCGGGTGGAATTCATCCGTAAGGATTTCATAAAAGGCTTACGCCTAAACTCCAATAATTCAAATTAATCTCGATTACACCATATTAAGGATATGGATACTGTTCATACCCGAACTTATTGAGAAGTTACGTTCATTCCCATGTATCAACGACCGGCTTCAGTGGAACCTCCGGATAAATCTGCCCGTGGGCCGGCGGCATGGAATTGTAAACCCATTCAATATCGACGATCCCTATCAGCAGACCCCGTTTGCGTCTGAAACCCTGAAAGATGCCGCGAATGAGCACGTCTTCCATTTTCATGGTCA
Organism: uncultured Desulfobacteraceae bacterium; assembly: GCA_964409475.1. Taxonomy (GTDB): domain Bacteria; phylum Desulfobacterota; class DSM-4660; order Desulfatiglandales; family Desulfatiglandaceae; genus AUK324. Next base: position 25,397 of record CAYPDL010000047.1, read on the forward strand.
AGCCGAACACTGCGACAGTGGTTTCCTCGGGAATGCGCATGAGTTCATCCTTGAAGGCCAGCGGAGAAAAGGCCAGCCGCCGGCTGTCTGCCGCCTGGCACTGGACGACCGGCACAATTACCGGAAATCCGTCCGGGCCGATATACGACACGAACTTGAGAGAATCGAGTTGATTCAACAGGTCTTCTGCAAAGGGTTTGAGTATCGGTTCTCCATTTCCGGTTGCCGCAGCGCCTTTGGCCATTTTCGTCAGCATGGCGGACAGGACGATGCGGGACATGGGAAGGACTTCGCTTTCAGACGTCTCGATGAGATCCAGGTAATGAACCGTGTTGATTCCGAAATAGGTATTATACCGGAACATGGGAATTTCGTTGTAACGCTCGTATTCCGGGCCTTCATTTCTCGAATGGGTCCATCTGGCCCGGCCCCGCCACATCTTCCTGTCCATGGTCATGACAAGGAAAGCGATATCAGGCTTTATCTGAATATACTCCTTGCTCAGCCCTTTACAGAACTGACCCAGCGTCAGCCGACGGGGTGCAGGGGCCATGATTGAGGTAATCAGGGAAATATGCGGCAGGCCCTTCGGATTGACACAGGCCACCAGACCGATCTTTTCCGCCGGCTCAAATGCCTTCATCTCCTGTTCAGTGAAAAATGTCCTCATCAGGCCTTTTCTCGCTTGTCTCGAAGAATATCCATTGAGCGAAGCCGGTCCGGATCATCATCCGACTCAGGATGCCTCTTTTTCCAGCTTTGTCGAGCCGCTCCAGATCACTATCGCAGGGTCCACGCCCGAGTGCCGGGCCACAACCGCCATTTTTTCCATCATCCGGCTGCTCAGCAGTTCCTCCTCCCTGTAGGACCAGTCAAGATCCAGGCGCAGATATTTGTCTCTGCACAGATTGTTGAATGCACACAGTTCCCACCGATTCACCAGTCCATCCAGATTTTCTGCAATAAACTTCCCGATCCCCCGGATGTTTTCATTCGTGGCCGTTGCGTCAGGAATGATAGGGGTTCGTATCCAGAGTTGCCCGGGATGCCCTTTGGATTGCATCCAGTCGCGCACGCAGAGCAGATTTTCCAGAATCCTTTCATGGGTTGTGCCGGTAAATCTTCTGTGCCTTTCCGCGTCCATTTCCTTCAGATCAAACAGCAGCAGATCCGAATACGGCAGGAGTCCTTCCAGGACGTTTCGGGGACACATGCCGCAGGTATCCAGGGCCGTATGAATACCCTGTGCTTTCAGCCTTTTCAAAAATTCCAGGCTAAACGGCGCCTGCAGGGTCGGTTCACCCCCGCCCAGGGTCACGCCGCCGCAGGACGACTCAAAATAGACACGATCCTTGGTCACCTCAGCAACCAGGTCATCCAGTTCCCACATCCGACCCAGAATCTGTAAGGCCGCGGCCGGGCATTCATCGACGCACAGCCCGCACCCGGTGCATCGGCTGCGGTCGATGCGATTGCCTGCTTCCGCAAATGCCAGCGCCCCTTCCGGACATGCGTCCAGGCAGGTCTTGCAGCCGATGCACTGGTTCGCTATCCAGTGAACCTGGGGATGGGGAGAAATGCTTTCGGGATTGTGACACCAGAGGCATTTCAAAGGGCACCCCTTGAAGAAAACCGTCGTACGGATCCCCGGTCCGTCTTCAGTGGACATGCGCTGGATTTCCAGGACCATGGCCTTCAAGGGTTCTTCATGGTCCTGTTTCATTTGCCTGTTCCGAATCCCATCACCCTGAAAACGCCCCCGTGTCCCCCTGAGCCCCTGTGGCGACTAAGCGCTAAAACCGCCCATGACTTACCCGCTGGATAACCTCATCCTGAAGTTCTCTGCCCACGGTTGTGAAATAGGCATTGTAGCCGGTAACTCTGACCAGGAGGTGCCGGTAGTCTTTGGGGTGCTTCTGGGCATCGCGCAGCACATCCGGGTCCAGCATGTTGATCTGCAAGGCGCTCCCGCCGTTTTCGCAGTAGCCCCGCAAAAATGCCTTGAACTTTTCTTTGTGCTCGGGATCCCGGATAATGGAGGGGTTGAACGTAATGGTGTGGCTTGCGCCGTTGGGGAGGCAGTTGAGGTATTCTCCCCAGTCGCCGTTGCCGTCAACGGCCTTGCCGCCCATGACCTTGCCCACAGAGTTGGCATTGGATGTAGGTCCGTTGACATCCGCTCCATTGGACGGACAGATGGCGTTGGACAGAAACCGGCCCCTGGGCCTGCCGTCGGCGCTGGCAGCCAAAATAAAGCCGTCACCGGCCCAGTAGTTCCAGCTCAACATGCCGGGCCTGAAGCGCCTGCCGGTTGAGGCGGTCACATGCTTCCATGTCTCATTGCACCACAGATCCATCACCTTCTTGGCCATGGCATCAGCCGTTTCATCGTCGCGTCCATATTTAGGCGCCTTGTTCCCGGCCATGGCCTGAAGCACTTCATGCCCCTGCCAATTGTCCTTCAAGGCCCTGATGAGTTCGGCCATGCTGCATTTCTTCCGGTCGAAAACGAGGTATTTGATGGCCAGCAGGGAATCGACGGTTGTAGCGTAGGTAACGGCTTCAAGGGTCGTGAAATTGATTTCCGCGCCCCCCCGAGTGATGTCGAGACCCTTTTCGGCGCAGCCCCTGACCAGGCATGAGAGATAGGGCGTCGGGAAGTATGTTGCCCGAAGTGATTCCGATACCTCATAGACCTCGACGCTTTTTTGAACAATATATTCGGTCTGTTTGACATAGGCAGCCCAGAAATCGTCCCAGGTCTTGAAGCGACCTGCCTTCCCGGTATCCGGCCCGTCCTGCCGGGTGGGCTCTTCTTTCCCGGTCATGGGATTAAGAAAAGGGATGAGATCCCTGCCCCCGGTGAGGGCCAGTTCCACTGCCTTGAGCAGGTTGAGATTAACGTCCACAGTACCGGACCGATCGTTTCCGACCATGGTGTTTTCAAGGCAGCCGACCGGTGCATAGTCATGAACATTCTGCTCATGGATCAGATGGCCAAGGCCCGCCTTCCTGGCTTCAAGCATCATACCGGCCATGGACCGTTCATCGAAATTCAGTAGAAAGGGCGATCCCTGGCTCAGTGAGATCATATCCACCACCTTGTTCAGCAGCGCGTCTGTAGAGTTTCGATGCAGCCGCACATTCGGCTTGGGCTCCAGAATCGGGGACATCTCGTCGATGACCTCAAGAATGGCATAGGTCAAATCATTGGTCGTATCGCTGCCGCCGGCCCCCATGCCGGACAGCGTGATCAGCTGACCAAACCCGGACGTGATGCCCTGGTTGCCGTTGCGGATCATGGCATCATAGACCGTATTGCAGTGCACCCAGAAGCATTTCAGTATTTCCTTGCCGAATTCGCGCGCCATTCCATGGGACAGGGAATGTTCCCAGTACGGGAGGAGGTACTGGTCGATACGGCCGAAAGATGTTCCGGGGCCGGGGTAATTTTCATCGCTCATGATCAGCATGTGATTGATCCAGAGTGCCTGGAGGGCCTCCCAGAAGGTTTGGGCCGGTTCCCAGGGGACCCGCCGCAGGTTTTCGGCCATCTGCTGCAGTTCCTGTTGCCTCTGAACTTCGGTTTGTTCGGCCGCAAGTCCCAGGCAGACGTCCGCGTATCCGGCCGCCACATCCCGCGGCATGGTGGCTGCCGTCCTCATGGCCCTTAACTGGGAACCCCTGGATCCTCGTTCCTCCGGTTCGCTCAATTGATTGTATCTGGAGTCAAGATTGGCCAGGATCCCCTTCCACCCGATTTTCAGGGCCCGTTCGTGATCGGGAATCAGGTGTCCGCTGGTGGCGCCTGCATTGCCGTAGCCGTGGTCATGAAACCATTTCATGGCAGCCCGGGCCCCCTTTTTACCCAGTAGAGCCCTGTCAAACGCCTGCTGTTCCCGTTTGTCCAGGCACAGGGAGGTCTGAATGTTAAAGCGCCCGCCGGCCAACAGATCGCCCGGCAGGATCTCCTTGGGCATATATCGGACCATTACCTCTTTCACGAACCAGGAGCGTCGTTCCACCTGAGGCCAGGTCCAGAATCCCTTGCCCAGTTCTACGGTTCTGGCAGCCTGACGGAAGGAACTTCGCAGTGTCTGCATTAATGCATACGTCTCCGGCACAATGTAAAAATTCATCTCATTGAACTGAACGTCCCAGGCCGTGCCCGTGGACCAGGC